>DATCBW010000302.1:0-7795 GCA_036511615.1 Verrucomicrobiia bacterium
TTCGTTTGGTTACTTGAAACCAATTCCGGCGGCGATGCTGCATGTGGCGGGCACGCTCATCGTGATTTTCAACAGCGCCCGCCTCGTGCGCAAAGGCGAGGAACTGGAACATTTCCATCCTGAAGCCATCGCCGACAAACATGACCACGGCTCGCATTCAAAGCCAACTGGAGAACTGACGCCAAAAATGGCGTAAAAGTTTTTCATGAAATGCTTTTATCATCCGCAAACTGATGCAGTTGCAATCTGTAAAAATTGCAGCAAAGGACTTTGCACAGAATGTGTCTCGGACGTGGGACACGGAGCTGCGTGCAAGGGAAAATGCGAGTCCGAAGTTCAAGGGTATAATGAAATGATTCAACGTGTCGTAAGAAGTAAGCCTATTCTTGGCGGTTACTATAAAATGTGGGGACTCTTTTTTTGTCTTGGAGGTTTGGCTGCACTCACGATCAGTTTTCTCTCATGGGGAAATTTTGTCTCTTCGGAAAATATCGAAAGAGTGGTTTTGATTTCAGTGGGCTTAATTTTTTTGTGCATTGCGTTTTATTATCTTTTGATGTTGAAAAATCATTCGGGTAAAAAATAAATTTCTAAAATGAACCCTGTTCAAGATTTGAAATCCACCGAAGTCGTCGTGTCCGTGCGCGGGCTTGCTGGCGCGGGAAATTGTGGTTAATTTAATCGTGTGAAAACAAACGGCATCAAATATCCGCACATCGCGTCCAATCCGCGAATCCTGGATGGCGCGCCCGTCATCAAAGGCACGCGCATCGCGGTGCGGACGATTGCCGGTTATTACCAGCTTGGCATGACGCCGGATGAGATTCTGCAAAGCCTGCCGCACCTTACGCAATCGCAGCTTCACTCGGCGCTGGCTTGCTACTTCGACCATCAGAAGGAAATTGACCGCGACTTGAAACGCAATGCCGACGTGGAGCATTGGCGCGGGCAGGTCCGCGAGCTTGCCGCCGCTTGAGCAAAATGAAACTGCGGCTCTTCCTTGACGAAGATGTCCACGCGGCCCTGGCCGCCGCGCTTCGCAAGCGCGGTCACGATGCGGTTCTTGCGCTGGAAGAAAAGCGGCTTGGTTTGTCCGACGAATCCCAACTGAATTTTGCCACGCAGGAAAATCGTTGCCTTGTCACGTTCAACGTCGGCGACTTTGTCCGCCTGCACAACCGCTGAATGGACGCCGGCCGTGAACATGCTGGCATCATCGTGTCAAAACAACTGCCCGTCGGCGAAATGCTGCGGCGTTTGCTGGCGCTGCTGCAAAAGGAAAGCAGCGATTCGATGCGCGGACAGGTGCGGTTTCTCTGATGCCTCGCGGCTTGCCGTTACAACGAAACTCGGTTAAAGTAATTCCATGAGCGCAATCGAAGTCATTGAAAAAATCAAGCTGCTGCCCCGCGGGGAGCAGGAGCCGGTTTTTGCTTTCATCAAGAGACTGAAGACGCATTGAATGACGGGCCGGGGGTGCGTTACATGGACGCGGGCAAAGCCAAGGCGGTGAGCGCGGAAATTTTTGCGGAACACGCGGGCCTGTTCCGCAAACTGGCACTTGATTTGTGCGCGAACCGGAATTTTTAAGCCCGGCCATCATCGAACAACTCCACGCTGATTCGCTGGTTTTGTTTGGCGGCAGCGCAGGTGTTCGTGATCGCGGGCTGGTTGAGTCGGCGCTGGCTTCTGCGCGGAACACTTATCTTTACGGACGCGGCGACGTGTTCGACATCGCGGCGAGTTACGCCTTTCATATCGCCGAAGCGCAGCTTATCTTGACGGCAATAAGCGCACGGCAGTTGCGGCGGCGTTGACGTTTTTGAAGGGCAACGACGTGAAGCTGCCGGTTGATGAAGCGTTGATTTACGACGCGATGATTGCCATTGCCGAAAAGCGGATGACAAAATCCGACCTTGCGGCCATTTTTCAAAAACAAGCAAGTGACTTATGACTTTGACCGAACCAAATTCGCCATCACAAACCGGAAATGAAAAATCCGCCGAAGTCGTCGTGTCCGTGCGCGGGCTGACGAAAGTGTTCAAGGATTTCTGGAATCGTCCCAAGGCGCGCGCGGTGGACAACGTGGATTTTGAAGTCCGAAAAGGCGAAGTGTTCGGTCTGCTCGGACCGAACGGTTCCGGCAAGTCAACGACCGTCAAGCTGCTGCTCGGCCTGCTGAATCCCACGCGCGGGCACATTGAAGTTTTCGGCCATTCGCCGCGCCATGTGCAGACGAAATCGCGCATCGGTTATCTGCCGGAGGAATCGTATCTCTACCGCTATCTCAACTCGCGCGAGACGCTGGATTTTTTCGGCAATCTGTTTCAGCTCTCGAAAAATGACCGCAATAATCGCTCGGAACAGCTGCTCGAAATGGTCGGCCTCGGCAAAACGCAGACGCGCGCCGTCGGCGAATTTTCCAAGGGGATGCAGCGCCGCATCGGGCTGGCGCAGGCGCTCATCAACGACCCGGATCTTGTCATTCTTGACGAGCCGACCGCCGGTCTTGATCCGATTGGCTGCCGTGAGGTGAAGGATTTGATTGTCGCGCTGGCGCAGCGCGGCAAGACGGTGATCTTGAGCAGCCATTTGCTTTCCGATGTCGAAGATGTGTGCGACCGCGTGGTGATTTATTACGGCGGAAAAATTCAAGCGGCAGGAACTTTGAAAGAATTGCTGGCGACGCCGGACACTCTGCAAATCACGACGCCGGTGCTGCCGCGCGAAACTTTGGAGCGCGTCCTGGAAATCATCCGCAAGGACATTTCGACCGGCGAAGTGCGCGTGGACAATCCGACGCAGAATCTCGAAAGCTATTTTCTCGACGTGGTGCAAAAGGCACGCGCGGCGGCTCACGAAACAAGCGGCGCGCAATCCGGCGCGACGGTTGCGGCCTACTTGCGGGCCGGCGGGGCAGAAAAACCGGCGGCGGACAAAGTTTTGGAAAAACTGTCGCTGCCGCAGGTGGCGCAGCCGGTTGAAACGAAGCCGGCGGCACAATCCGTCACGCCCAATGTGGACGACAAGAAATTGGCGGCGCTGGTGCAAGCAAATCAACCGATGCCGGAACCTGTCAAACCAGCGGCCGCCACGGAAGCGAAACCGGTGGATTTGTCGAACGCTAACGAAAAACTGTCGTCCCTGCTGGGAAAACCAAAATAAAATTCGTAGGAGCCGACGTGAGGAGGCTCTGACTAAAACTCCAGACTTAAAGTGAGACTCCTCACGTCATCTCCTACAAATAAAAATTGATGCAACGAATTTTCGCCATCACCTGGCTGACGTGGAAGGCCGCGCTGCGGTTCAAGCTGTTTGTCGTCATCGCGGCGCTGCTGATTCTGGCGGTGGTCGGTCTGCCGCTGGTCATCAAGGACGACGGCACGGCGCGCGGGTTCACGCAGATCATTTTGACCTATACGTTGAGCGCCATCACCGGGCTGCTTGGGTTTTCGACGCTCTGGCTGTCGTGCGGCACGCTGGCGCGCGACATCGAGGAATGTCAAATCCAGGTGGTCGTGACCAAGCCGGTGGCGCGCTGGCAGATCTGGCTGGGCAAGTGGCTGGGCCTTGTGACGCTGAACGCGGCGCTGCTGGCGATCTCCGGCGCGTGCGTCTATGGCCTGCTGCAATGGCGCGCAACAAAATTGCCGGCGGCGGAACAGGAAAAATTACGGAGCGAAGTGCTGGTCGCGCGCGGCTCGGCGAAGGAGCGCAGTTACAAGGCGGAAATTGATTCGGTGGCCTCACAGATGTTGCAGGACCGGCTGAAGAAAAATCCGGAACTGGCCAGCTCGGTGGATCTGGCACAGGTGAAGACCAACATTGTTGAACAGGTCAAGGCGGAGCTGCAGGAATTGCCGCCGGGCTACACCTCGCGCCCGTGGAAGATTGGCCTGGGATTTGCCAAAAATTTCCTGCACGACAAGCCGCTGCAGTTGCGCGTGCAATTCAAAGCTGCGGACAAAAGCCCCTCCGGCACGTTTGTGCTCCTCTGGCAGGTGGGCGATCCCCAATCAAAAAACATCTGGCAAAGCCCGCCGATGCACCTCGCGCCGGACACGTTCCATGAATTCCCGATTCCCGCCAATCTTTTCGACGACCAGGGCGTGCTGACCATTGTAGCGGCGAATCCGAACAACACGGCGCTGCTGTTTCCGCTCGATGACGGCATGGAGGTGCTGTATCCCGAAGGCGGTTTTGCGCTGAACTTCGTGCGCGGCCTGGGCATCATCTTCTGCTGGCTGGCGCTGATCGCGGCGCTGGGATTGATGGCGGCGAGTTTTCTGTCGTTTCCGGTCGCGGCATTTTTTTCGCTGGCGATGCTGCTGGTGGTGTTGAGCAGCGGCACGCTGGCGGACGCGATTGAGTCCGGCTCGGTCGCCGCCGGCAACGGGGAAACCGGCGAGGCGGGACATTCGGCGGCGGACGTGGTGCTGATTCCGGCGTTCAAGGGGATGCTATATGTGATCCGGCTGGTGCAGAATTATTCGCCGATTGATTCGTTGAGCACGGGGCGCAGCATCTCGTGGCTCGAACTCGGCGCGGCGTTCGCGCAGATCGTCCTGCTGCTCGGCGGAATTTTCGCCGTGATCGGCATCACCTTTTTCAACCGGCGCGAACTGGCGACGGCGCAAGGAACGCAATGAACCCGCGCGTCAAAAAAACCGTTTTATTCGTGCTGGCGGCGGCATTGCTGTTCGGTTCCGGCCGGGTGCAAAATTCCCTGAACCGCGACCGCGACCGGCTGGGGATGACTTACACGGCGGTGCTCGACAACGCGCCGCCGATGCTGGCGTTCACCACGGTGGCGCTGGGCGGATTTCGCGGCCTGATCTCGAATTTTCTCTGGATCCGCGCGAACGACCTGCAGCAGGACGACAAGTTTTTCGAGGCGGCGCAACTGGCGAACTGGATCACCGACTTGGAGCCGCATTTTGCGCAGGTGTGGTCTTTTCAGGCCTGGAACATGGCCTGGAACATCTCGGTCAAGTTCAAGGAAAACTCGCCGGGCGATTATGCCGACCGCTGGCGCTGGGTTGAAAACGGCATCGCCCTGTTGCGCGACCAGGGGCTGCGTTACAATCCCGACACCACGCTGCTTTACCAGCAACTGGGCTGGATTTTTCAAAGCAAGATGGGCCAGAACCTCGACGACGGGAACATGTATTACAAGCGCGAGTGGGCGGAAGAAATGACGCCGTTCTTCGGTCCCGATGGAACAAATTTTGCCGCGCTGCTGCATCCGCAGACGGCGGAGGAAAAAACCAACGTCATGGTGCTGCGCGAACAATACAAGATTGATCCGGTGTTCGCCGAAAAAGTGAACGAGGAATGGGGTCCGCTGGACTGGCGGTTGCCGGAGGCCCAGGCGATTTATTGGGGTGCGCTCGGTTTGGAAAAGGCGAAGGAAAATCCCGGCAAGGTGAAGGCGGATGATTTGATCCAGTTGCGCCGTCTCATTTACCAGTCCATGCTCCAGGCGTTTCAACACGGACGCATCATCTCCGACCCGTTCAACCACACCTATGCGCTCGGCCCCGATTTGGACATCGTTGACAAAGTGAACGACGCCTATGAAAAGATGTATGCCGAGGAAACCGATCACTCCCAGCAGGACGGCATCCTGACGGCGCAGCGGAATTTCCTGCGCGACGCCGTTTATTTTCTTTATGAGGCCGACCGGATGGCCGAGGCCCAAAGATGGTTCAAGTATCTGGGTGATAAATTTCCTGACAAACCGATCCTGGAAAACGATCCGAAATCGCTTCCCAAAACTCTGACGCTCGACGAATACGCCGTCGGCGTGGTGCAGATTGACATCGGCGAGACCTCGCGCGACCGCGTGACCTCCGCCATTGAAGGGCTGATAGCTCATTCCTATTACGAACTCGCTCTCGGCAATGACGACCGCTACTTGAATTTCAGCCAGCTTGCCAAACGCGTCTATGATCGTTACACCAACAAAACTTCCAGATACGGCGGCGACCGTGTCAAGTTGCCGCCTTACGATGAGTTGAACCATGAAGCGTTGAGCAACCTGCTCGACCCGCAGCAGGGAATGCCCTATGCCGCACGTGCTAGGCTGCGGACGTTGCGCTCTATGCCGCCGGAAACCAATGCGTTGCCGGCGACGGTCTCCACAAACGCCGCGCCGCCTGCCGTCAATTCCACCAACACAGTTCCCGCCGGCACCAACCATCCGGCTCCGGCGGCTCGTCCTTGAACGCGCAACGGTTTTTTTGCAGGCGTTTTCGCAAGATTGCCACGCATTAAAACTCTGCTAATCTTTTCCGTCTGTGACGCAAAAAAATCCCAAAGAACGCCCGCCTGCCGGGACGAAACCGCCCGGCGAAGTCCGGCTGCGCGTCGGCCTGATTTCACTCGGCTGCGCGAAGAATCTCGTGGACGCCGAGATCATGCTCGGCTCGCTTTTGAAAAGCGGCGTGGAAATCACCAACGATGCCGCGCAGGCCGACGCCGTCATCGTCAACACCTGCTCCTTCATTGACTCCGCGCAGGAGGAGAGCGTGGACACCATTCTTGAATCCGTCGAGTTGCGCGACGCGAACCGGCGCGGCCAGGCCGTCATCGTTTCCGGCTGCCTGCCGCAACGGTTCTGTGATGAACTGCCGAAACTTATGCCCGAAGTGGACGCGTTCATGGGCATTGACCAGGTCGCGCAGGTCGGCGACATCGTGGGCCAGGCCGTTGCCAGTCGTGCGTTGAAAGTCCAAAGTCCAAAGTCCAAAGTCCAAAAAAACAAAGTCGTCTCGCGCCTGAACGAACTGGAAAAAAAGCGCGACGTTTCCGAACACGAAAAGGAGGAAACTCTTCGCGGCACGGAAAAATTTGGCAAAACCAAAACAGTTATCACGCCAAAGAATCCATTCTCCATTCTCCATTCTCCATCCTCGCCGATTCTGGACGTGACCGCGCGCCCGGTTTTCACCCCGGATTTCGCTACTCCACGCTTTCGCCTGACGCCAAAACATTTCGCGTATCTGAAAATCGCCGAGGGCTGCAATCATCCGTGCAGCTTCTGCATCATTCCGCGGATGCGCGGTTCGCACCGCAGCCGGACGCAAAGTGACATTGTCGCCGAGGCGAGAGCGCTGATCGCTGACGGCGTAAAGGAAATCAATTTGATTTCGCAGGATTCGACTTATTACGGACTCGACCTGCGCCCAAACCACAGCCGCGCGATTTCGTCGCCGGAAAAATTTTCCGCCGCCGCCGGTTCGCTCCCCGCAGATGCCACGACGATCTGCACGCTGCTGCGCGAACTGAATGCGCTCCCGGGCGATTTCTGGATCCGCCTGCTCTACACGCATCCGGCGCATTGGACGGACGAATTGATTGAGACCATGGCCGGCTGCAAAAAAGTCGCGCGCTACGTGGACATGCCGCTCCAGCACATTCACGAGAACATGCTCGAACGGATGCGCCGCGAAACGTCGCAGCAATACATCGTTGACCTCATCAAAAAAATCCGCGCCGGAATTCCCGGCATTGCGCTGCGGACGACCTTCATCGTCGGTTTTCCCGGCGAAACGGAAGCGAGCTTCAACACGCTGCTCGATTTTATCCGCGAAACAAAATTTGAGCGGCTCGGCGTTTTTGCCTATTCAAAAGAAAACGGCACCCGCGCCGGCGCGATGGCCGGCCAGGTTTCCGACCCGGTGAAACAAAAGCGCCGCGAACTGGCGATGGCCGCGCAGCACAAGGTCGCCGTGCAAGTCTCCCAATCGTTCGTCGGCCGCGAAATCAAAGTGCTGATCGAAGGCGAGGCGAA
>DATCBW010000303.1:0-13551 GCA_036511615.1 Verrucomicrobiia bacterium
GTGAAGCCGCGCAGCGTGCGGTTGGCCTGCGCGGCGTAGCGTTTCAGAAACGCGTTGGCGAGCGGCATGATGTCGTCGCGCCGTTCGCGCAACGGCGGCAGATAAACGGAGATCGCGCTGATGCGGTAGAACAAATCTTCGCGCAGTTTGCCGTCCTTGATGGCGTCTTCCGGCTTGCGGTTGGTAGCGGCGATGATGCGGCAGTTGGTCTTGTAACTGACAGTGTCGCCGACCGGCCGCACTTCCTGATCCTGCAAAACGCGGAGCAGTTTGCTCTGCGTGTCAATCGGCATCTCGGAAATTTCGTCGAGGAACAGCGTGCCGCCCTCGGCCTGCCGGAACAGCCCCTGCCGGTCGGAATTTGAGCCGGTGAACGAGCCTTTTTTCGAGCCGAACAATTCGCTTTCGATGAGTTCGCGGGGCAGCGCGGCGCAGTTGACCTTGATGACGCGATTTTTGGCGCGCGAACTCAAACTGTGAATGAGATCGGCGATGACTTCCTTGCCGGAACCGCTTTCGCCGGTGATGAGCAGGGTCACGTCACTGGGCGCAACGCGTTCGATGGTGCGGACGACCGTCTGCATCGCCGCGCTTTGGAACACCGGCGCGGAACCGCCGCTCATCGTCGAAAGCGCGCGGCGCAGGGAATTGTTTTCCTCCTTCTGCTGTTGGTTTTCAATCGCGCGATCAATCGTGACGAGCAGTTGCTGCGTGTCGAACGGCTTGTTGATGAAATGGAACGCGCCGCGCTTGGTCGCCTGCACGGCGGCCTCAAACGTCGCCTCGCCCGTCAGCACGATGACTTCCGTGTCCGGCCAGAATTTTTTTATTTGCGGCAGCAGGTCCAGGCCGCTCCCGTCCGGCAGTTTCAGGTCGAGCAGGACCACGTCAGGCGCGTCCTGCGGAAACAATTTCTGCAACGCCGCCGCGCTCTCGGCTTCCGTCACGGTGAAGTCGGGTTCGAGGATTGACTTGAGCAGCATGCGCAGTTCCGCCTCGTCGTCCACGATGAGAATTTTGCCTTTCATGATTTTTTATTTTTTCTTTTGGCGCAGGCTTCCACAAACCTTTGAAAAATTGCCCGGTAACGCGCGTGCCTTTGCACCAGCCGCTCGGGATGAAACTGCACGCTCAACAAAAACGGCAGCTTTCCCGCCAGTTCCGGCTTCAACTCCATCGCTTCCACGATGCCGTCGCGGCTCCGGGCCGTTGCCACGAATGGTTCCGCCGGCTGCATCACCGCCTGATGATGCGTGCTGTTCACGTCCAAAACCTGCGCTTTACAGATTTTGGACATTAAAGAGCCGGCTGTCAACGCCGCTTCATGCACCAATCCCTCCGGCTGGTCCAGCCGCTGATGGTTCAAAGCGCCCAGAACCTCCTGCCGGATGTCCGCCACCAGCCGGCCACCGAACGCCACGTTCAACATCTGATGCCCGCGGCAGATCGCAAGCAACGGCTTGCGCTGCCGGAAAATTTCCTCGATCAAAACCAGTTCCCGCACGTCGCGCGCGCCGCCGTCGGGCGTCTGCTCGACGGTCTTGAGAATTTTATTCGGAAAGTGTTTTTCGTAAAGTTCGGGATTGATGTCGTCGCCGCCGGTGAGCAGGACGCCGTCGGCGCGGCGGACACATTCAGCGAGGATGGCGCGGTCGGTCGTCGCCGGTGCGGTCAGCGGAATGCCGCCGGCCGCCAGCACGGCGGAATCATATCGCAACGAAAGGCTGGCGGACAAATCATGAAACTCCACGCCGCGCTTCTCAATGCTCGGTGAAACCAGAATCAACGGTGGCCTGCCCATGCGTGAAAGGTAAAGCATCAGGGAAAATTGTCAGTGGAAAATCGCGCTCGACAAACCTGGCGTTGCTAAAATACCTATTTTGACTATATTCACCCCATGATTGTGACGGCCACCGAACTGGCGAACGACAGCAAATCGGTCATTGACCGCGTGCTGTCACGCCGCGAAACCGCCGATGTCCGGCGGCATGGCAAGGCCGTTGTCCAAATCCGCCGGAAGGTCGGCATTAACGCCCGCGAATTGATTGAACGGTTGAAGCAGGCGAACTTCACCGCTGAAGAATCGCGGGAATTGAAGAAGGCCATGAACGCCGCGAACAAGGTTTTCTCCCATGCCGACCGCCATTGACACCAGCGTTTTGATCGCCGCCGAAAAGGGCGGCAATTTTTTTGACTTCATCGCCCGCATCCCCGGGGAGTTTTACATTCCCGCCCACGCCGCCGCCGAATTTCTCGCTGGAACGCATCCGCCGGTGAAGGAACATCTGCGGGAACACGCGCGGCGGATTTATGAAAATCTTTTCCGGGAAATCGTCCAGCCATTCGAGGAGGCGGACGCCGCACAACTGGCCGCGCTCAACGCCGAACTGCGCCGCACCGGGAACAGCATGAAACTTTATGACGCCGCCATCGCCGCCACCGCGATTGCGCGCGGAGATTCAATCCTCGCCCTGGACGGTGATTTTGACCGGCTCGCCGACCGGATTGAAATTTTGAAAAAGTAATAATGCCTGGCGGCCGGAAGCAACCGGCAAAACCGCGCTGGACAAAATGGCAGGCTGCGATTAAAAGCAGCAGGCGTGCCGGAGCCCAATATGCGAAAATTATTTACTTTTTGTCCATTGCTCGGAGCATTTGTTCTCCTTTGCTTTTGCAACTCATGTGCGACGCAAGAGAACAAAAAAGCAGCCTGTTTAACAGCCGTTGAAAACCTGCCTCGGGGTTCTGTTTATGGAATAACTTATCACTGCAAAGACATGGTCAAATGCGTAAATACATTGCAGCAAGCCGGCAAAAGCAGCGCCTTGTTGGCACTTAAGGAATATGTTCGCAAGCACGCCATGCCAATGGAACCTCTTCAAGATAAAAAACTGATGTATGTTTGTCGTTTATTGTTCATCAATCCCAAAGGTTGGCAGCAGTTGGGGATTGGAGCAACCGTGCCAGAAACAGATGACAGTATCGCCAAACAGTTTCCATTATTCCCGGTAGCAATTTCTGATGGGACGCCGTTTATGCTCATTGATGGCCATCATATTGAAGGAATTGGGTCTGAAAGTGGTGCTCGTGACGTAAGCCAATGCGAGGGATTTTCAATAATCAATGCAGGCTTGCCAACACAAGGCTATAAAAAAGCGGCACAGGATTTGATTCAAAGCGAATTATTCCAAAAGCTCTATAAAGATCCGATGGCAAAGGATCTAATGACCCAGGAAATTTTAAATCAAGCTGAATGAATGCAACTTTCCAACAACGCGCAAATTTTTTTTGAAAGCTGCATCTGACTGGCTTCAACGGCTCTTGACCACGCGCCGTTTTTTCAGGTGGCGCAAAACTTTTTCCACCGCCTCGTTGACGGCGAGCTTGTCCGTCCGCAGTTCGATTTCAGGATTCATCGGCGGTTCGTAAGGCGCGGAGATGCCGGTGAAGTTTTTAATTTTGTGTTCGCGCGCCTTGGCGTAAAGCCCCTTCGGATCGCGCGCCTCGCACACGGAGAGCGGCGCGTTGACGAACACCTCGAAAAAATTTCCGTCGTTCATTCCGCGCACCAGCGAGCGGTCGGCGCGGTAGGGCGAAATGAAGGCGGAGATGCAGATGAAACCGGCCTGGGCGAACAGCGCCGCCACTTCGCCGACGCGCCGGATGTTTTCCTGGCGGTCGTCCGGCGAAAACCCAAGGTCGCGGCACAGGCCGTGGCGCACGCGGTCACCTTCCAGCACAAAAGTCTGGCAGCCGTGCGCAAAGAGCGCCGCCTCCAGCTCGTTGGCGATGGTGGATTTGCCGGCGGCGGACAGTCCGGTGAACCAAAGGACGCAGCCGCGATGACCGTTGCGCCGTTCACGGCGGGCCGCAGGAATTTTGCTGACGGTGGCCGTGAGGTTGGCGGATTTGGGCTGGTTTTTATTGCGGCGCGCGGGCGTGACCATGTTTGGATTGTCCCGAAAAAGTTTTTCCCCGCAATCAAATTCAACGCGGCTCAATCGTCCTGCCGCCGTTTCCATTTTTGGATCAATCCCCGCAAAAAAATCCGTCGTGCCATCGGAATCTGCCCGGATCCTGGCCGGTTGGTTTTCTATTTTTCGTCGCTTTGCGTGCGTAAAAAAATTATAGTGCGGCATGGTTCACGTTGGCATCGGCTATGACGTTCATCAATTGGTCGCCGGGCGCAGGCTCGTCCTCGGCGGCGTGGAGATTCCGCACCCGAAGGGTCTCGACGGCCATTCAGATGCCGACGCGCTGATACACGCGATTTGCGACGCGGTTCTCGGCGCGCTGGGCGAGGAGGACATCGGCCATTTTTTCCCGAACACCGACCCGCGCTGGAAAGGCGTGCCGAGCAAAATTTTTCTGGAAGAGGCATCGCGCATCGTTGCGCTGCGCCGGGGAACGATCGTGAACATTGACGCGACGGTCATCGCGCAGCAGCCGAAAATTTATCCGCACATCAAGGAAATGAAGCTGCGCATCGCGGAAGCCTTGAAAATAAATTTCCAGCGCGTCGGCATCAAGGCGACAACGAACGAGCACATGGGCTTCATCGGCCGCGAGGAAGGCATCGCCGCGATGGCGGTGGCCGGCATCGAATTGCCAGAATAATTTCCAGCGAATGAACACAGAGAACAACTTTGGATGGCTGAATGAATGGATTGATGGATTGGCCAGGACCAGCAATCCATTCATCCAACCATCCACCAATCCGTTTTAACTGTCCCATGCCCAAAGCTGAAATCAGTTGGAAGCGCGTCACCGAGGACGGCGAGAAGTTGCAGGTGTATGTGCAGCGCGTGAAACGCGAGTGGAAATTTTTCCATCGCGCCAGACGCTTTGACAACTGGCAGCCCGTCGCCGAACCGCCACTGGAAGACTGGCTGGAGCTGCTCGACGCCGTGCAGCGGCTCATCAACCGCCGCCGCTATCAGCCGGATGACGAGGAACGGCTGCGCGCCCAGATTCGCGAGCGTTTTCCCGAGGCGGAAATTTAATTCGGTTTCGCAAAAAACTTTTGCCGGGAGATTCACACTTGATCAGCCCGCACCGCCGCCGAAGATTTATTCAACACCATTCCCCTGGAATGGCTGGCCGGAGAATTAAAAACTTTTCAAGCCGTCTGGATTCCACAAGCATATTCGCTGGAAATTGCACACTGACAAAAAAAATCCAAGCCAATGGTGGATGATTCCGTGGGACGTGGCCGGACGAATCGGCCTGCTGTTTGCGGCGCTCTGCCTGATCAAGCTGGCAATGCTGGCGGGATTCCAAACACACCTGTTTGAAATCCATTGGCGCACTGAACGGGTTCTGCCCAATGGCTGGATGAATCCGGCGGCCTTTTTGATTTTTGCCATGCTCGTCGCGCTGAATTTGTGGCAACTGGGAACGCGCTGTGCGGCGGATGGCGTGCGCACAGTCCGGGCGGCCAACTTGTGCGTGCTGGCGCTGGGAATGTCGTTCATCCTTTTGACTTTTCACACGGGAAATACAAATTATTTCTTCGCGCTGGCAACCGGCGCGCAGGGCTGGCGTGATTTGAACGCGGCATTTTTTTTGCAGCCGCCGCTCTGGACCGTCTGGCTGCTGATCTATGCGCTGTTTTATTGGGCATTTGTCCGCCTGGGCCGTGAACATCTGGTTTTGCGGGTCACGGCGGTTCTGGCCGCCGTCTATGTGATTTTGTTCCTGCAGGATTTGAAGGGCTATCGGAATGCGCTGGTGGTGGCGAATTGCGTGGGCGCGGCGGGTTTGCTGGCCGGAACTGGGTCCAAAGACCGGCTGGGTGGATTCTGGCTGGTTCTGCCGTGGATTGGGTTTGCATTTTTATTTCTGCTCTTCCATTCGCAGGTCGGCGAACTGCAACATTTGCATCCCGAATTTGCCGTGTTTTCGGGCGGGAGCGTCGTGCTGCTCGCAGGCGCAACCGCGTTTGCCGTGTGGCGGAAATTTTACCCGGCGTGGTCATGGTTGCTGCCGTTTGCCTCGGCATCGTTCTTGTTGTTCACGAACTTCAATTACGACTTCGCGGTGAATTACCAGAATCTGATCTGCCTGGGACTGGCGTTGCCGCATTATTTTCTGGGGGAATTTTTCATTGCTTTGACACTGCTGATGACGGCGACGCTTTACCGGCGCTGGCTGCCGTCGGCATCGCTGTGGTGGCTGGATGGAATCAATCTGCTGCTCATCGTGCTGGCGCTGGCGGACTGGCGGCTGTCGCAGATCATGGGTGTGCGGCTCGACTGGCAGGCGGTGAAATTCGGCGCCAATTTCACCATGGTGTGGCGGCAGGCCAGGCCGTATTTGCCGGAAATGCTCTTCGGCCTGATCCTGCTCGCGGGTCTTTACGCCATTTTGATCGGATTATGGCGGCGGGCGGATTCCCAAAAAATGCTGCGGCCCGGCCACGGCGGGTGGTTTTTGCTCGTCTCATTTTTATTGCTGGGCATTTCCGGAAACTGGTTTGCCAGACGTGACAAGGCGGAAGGCGAGTCGGCCCTCCTGCTGGTGGAAACCAGTTCCTGGTTCAACCGGACGGCCAATCCGCTCATGGACGAAAAAACCTTTGTGTGGACGGCGCGGCAGTTGGGCATGGAACAAATGCTGGCGCGCCCGGCGGCCACGCCGACGCGGCCCCCGCGTGATTTGAACGTGGTCCTGATTTTTCAGGAATCGTCCTTCAACAAATATCTTTCGCTTTTCGATGGCAAGGAAAACACCCAGCCGCTGCTTTCAAAATACAAGGACCGGATGGAACTGTTTCCTAATTTTTTTTCAAGTTTTGCCGGCTCCATCAACGCGCGTTTTGCGACGCTGGCCGGGCTTTATCCGGTGCAGGATTATGAGGCCTTTACTTTTCATCGTGTGGAAGTGAAGAGTCTTTTTGATGTCCTGCACGAACACGGTTATGTGTCCTCGGTTTTTGATTCACATTCGCTGGATTACACCGGGTTCCGCGACTTCCTGCGCGGACGCGGCATTGACGAAATGTTTGATGCCGACACGATGCCCGGACGAAACAAGGAGTCGCCGGTCGCCTGGGGCTTGCGCGAAGATGTGACCCTTAAAGCCATCCAGTCGCAGATCAAACAATACGCGACCAACCATCAGAAATTTTTTCTCTCCTATTATCCGGTTGCGCCGCACAATCCTTTCGACGGCATCCCGCCCGAGTTCCGCAAATTTCCGGTGATGAAAAAAGACGATTATGTTCCCCAATATGAGAACGAGCTGCTTTATCTCGACTGGGTGATCACCTCCATCGTGGACGAGTTGAAAACTTCCGGCCTGCTGGATCACACTTTGGTCGTCATCACTGATGACCACGGAGAAATGCTCGGAGAAAACGGCGGCCACATCGGACACGGCTGGGAAGTGACGCCCGAACTGGTGAACATCCCGCTGATCATCATGGATCCGGACAAGCCGGGTTATCACCTCAACGACACCATCGGCTCACAGGTTGATTTGCTGCCGACCATCCTGGACTTGCTGGGCATCCCGGTGCCGGCAGACCAGCTTTACGAAGGCGCGTCGCTCTATTCTTCCAGCGCGCAGGGCGACCGGAAGATTTACCTGAACTCGTTCCAGAAATACGCGATCATCGAAGACCATCGTCTCCTGCGCGGAGACCGCTTGACTGAAACTTCCGCCACGAACAATTCTGTTTTCAAAGTTTTTGCCATCACCAATGCCGGCCCGCGCACGACCTTTCCTGAAATCAATCCCTCAAATGTTCCATCGCCGTCCATCCTGCCGTTCGACAAATTTCAGGAAAATCTTCTGCAAAACTACTCCCATTACACCCGGATGATCCGCGCCCTGCCCCCGGCCGGGAATTGACTTCGCACAGCGATCAGGGCTTGTATTGTTCGTCGCTGACTTTTTCCATCCAGTCAACGGCCTTGCCGTCGAGCAACTCCGCGATGGCGATGTGGGTCATGGCAGTGGTGGGAGCAGCTCCGTGCCAATGTTTTTCGCCGGGCGGAAACCAAACGATATCGCCGGGATGGATGGTTTCAATCGGGCCGCCCTCGCGCTGCACGCGTCCGCAGCCGGCGGTCACGATCAAGGTCTGTCCCAGCGGGTGCGTGTGCCACGCGGTTCGCGCGCCGGGTTCAAAGGTGACGAAGACGCCGCTAATCCGCGCGGGTTCGCTACCCTTGAATGGTGAGTCAATTCGCACCGTGCCGGTGAACCAATCTGCCGGGCCTTTGATGGATGGTTGTGAGCCGTTTCGTTTGATTTCCATGTTTCGTTGATACCGCACCTTCGCATTAAGTCAAGGTAACGACACCACCCCGAACTGTCTCGCGAGCGGATCATTGGAATTAAAGGCAGGGCTGCGATTTCATTTTAACGCGCCAGATGCAAGTCAAACCAATTCGCCACCGGTCCTTCCAGTTGACTGATGCACATGCCAGCAACCAGATGATTCGCTATCGGCACTTCTATCACCTCCGAACCTTTCGGTGCCGCCGCTTGCAACCGGCTTAAATCCTCCCGGCTGCACAGTTCATCACGCCCGCCACGCACAAAAAAAACCGGCTGCTTCAGCCCGCGAACGGCGCTTTCCGTGGTCAAGTCCGGCCATTCTGCGGCAAGCTGGTGCGCAACAATCCCGGCTGCTTTCTGGTCCGTTTTCAACGGCAAGGACGGTTCATACGTCTTGAGATACTCCTCCATGCCCGCGCCTGGATCCGAATAAGGTGAAATGGCCGTCACACATTGCACGCGCGAATCCACCGCCGCCCATTGCAGGGCAATCACTGCCCCGTAAGAAACGCCCAGCACACCGACCGGCCCTGTGCAAACCTGTCGTTGCTCCAACGCGTCCAGGCATTGCACCATGTCCGTCCGCTCCACTCCGCCAAAATAAATGCGGTCACCGGTGGAATGGCCGTGCCCGCGCAAATCCACCAGCACCGCCCGGTAACCCGCTTGCGCTAGGACCATCCCCCACGGCAGCATCAGCTCCTTGTTCAAACCATAGCCGTGCAACAGGAAAATCGTGCCGCGAATGTTGTTCGTTTCCAGCTTCGGTTTGATGGGAAAATGCGAAAAATTAAAGGCAAAGGTGAACAGATTTGTGTGCGTGTCGCCTTTGCGCGCCGGATGACGCGGTGTGATTTTTGAAACCATGATTGCCCCGTAATCTCCCGGCTCGATTACCATCAATTCCAAAGCGGCCGGAGGCGGCCCGACGGAAACCCGCTCCACCGGAAAATTAGTCGTCACGAACGCAAATTGATTGAGCGCCTTGTCAGCGTTAAACTGGCGGTTGGGTGCCTCAAGCGCGTGATGGGCAATGGTGCCGGGCGACACGCACCCGGTGCAACCCAGACACAAAAGAAGAGTCGCAATCAAAATTCGCGCTCCGAATCCTTCGCAACGCGTGTGTGAAAATGCCGGGAACATCGTTTGCGCGCAGATTAGGCGGACGACGCGGCTAGAACAACTGCACACTACACAAAATAGCACTCCACCTATTTCACCGTCCCGTCAATTGCTCCAACTGCTCCGGATAGCGAGCGCCTTCGATGTCACGCAAATCTTCCGGCGTCAATTCCACGGTCGCCGCGCCGAGATTTTCTTCCAGACGATTCAGCTTCATCGTGCCGGGAATGGGAACTAGTTCAAGCGAAGAACCAGCGCGCGTCAATTCGCCGGAACATTCAGCGTTGAACATTTCGCGCGGAACGGCCAAGATGGTTGCCGAAATTAACAAGGAACAAAGACGATTTGCGTTTTACATTATGAAAAACATCCCGTTGCCCCCGACCAGTCATCAACCGAAAAAATATTGCGGCCCAACCGCCGATGAAGTGCTCGCGTTGCGCAAGCAGTTCATGAACCCCGGCATTTTTCTCTATTACAAAAAGCCGCTCATGGTCGTCGAGGGTTCGATGCAATATGTCTGGGACGAAACGGGCAAGCGCTATCTCGACGGCCTCGGCGGCATCGTGACGATCAGCGTGGGGCATTGTCATCCGCACGTCATCGCGGCGGGCAACAAGCAGAGCGAGCTTTACCAGCATTCGACGACGATTTATCTGCACCCGAACGTCGCGCAATACGCCGAGAAGCTCGCGTCGAAAATGCCGGGCGACTTGAAGGCGTGCTATTTTGTGAACTCCGGTTCGGAGGCGAACGATCTCGCGCTGCTCATGGCGCGCGCTTACACGCAGAACTACGATCTCATCGCGTTGCGTAACGCCTATCACGGCGGCAATGCGTCCGGCATGGGCGTCACGGCGCACAGCACCTGGAAATATAATGTGCCGCACAGCTTTGGCGTGCATCACGCGCTCGCGCCGTATCAATATCGCGGCGTGTTTGGCTACGACGACGCGGACGCCGGGAAAAAATACGCGGCGGACGTGAAAGAGGTGATTGATTTCGCGACGCCGGGAAAAGTCGCCGCGTTTATCGCTGAATCCATTCAAGGCGTCGGCGGCTTCGTGGAATTTCCGCAGGGTTACTTGAAACAAACTTATGAATACGTCCGCGCCGCTGGCGGCGTGTGCATCGCGGACGAAGTGCAGACAGGCTTCGGTCGCACTGGCACACACTTTTGGGGATTTGAAACGCAGGACGTGATTCCCGACATCGTCACGATGGCGAAGGGAATCGGAAATGGCTGTCCGCTCGCAGCGGTGGTGACGACGCATAAAATCGCGCAGTCGCTCCTCGGCAAAGTTCACTTCAACACGTTCGGCGGAAATCCCGTCGTCAGCGCGATGGGCAAAGCCGTTCTCGAAGTCATCGAGAAAGACAACCTTCAAGCGAACTCGCTCAAGCTCGCTAATCACATCCACGCCGGCCTCGCGAAGCTGAAGGAGAAGCACCAGGTCATCGGCGACGTGCGCGGCAAGGGTTTGATGATCGGCATCGAAATGGTGAAGGACCGCGTGACCAAAGAGCCGGCAACGGCTGAATGTGCGGCGGTGCTGGAGTCGGCGCGCGAAATGGGTCTGCTGATCGGCAAGGGCGGCTTGCGCGGACAGACCATCCGTTTTGCACCGCCGATGTGCCTCACGCAGGCGGACGCGGATTTTCTTCTGGAGGTTTTGGACGAGGCGTTTTCAACATTGTGATGGCATGAAACTGCTGGCTCACAATTACGGCAAGGCGAAGGTGCGCGTGCTGAAAGTGTTTCGCGCCGGGAATATTCATTCGCTCAAGGAACTGGACGTGCAGGTGATGCTGCAAGGCAAATTTGACGCGACATTCACAAAAGCCGACAACCGGCTCGTCGTGGCGACGGATTCGATGAAGAACACGATCCATGTCCTGGCAAAGCAAAATTTGGGCGCGGAGACGGAAGCGTTCGGCGTCATGCTGGGTGAACATTTTCTCAAGACCTACAAACACGTCAGCCGGGCGGAGGTGATTTTGACGGAACATTGTTGGACAAGAATCAATATGAATGGAAAACCGCACGCGCATTCGTTTCTGGAAAAAAGCGCGGCGAAGCCGTTCGCAAAAATTATTGCGACGCGAAAAGAAACAATCGTTGAATCCGGTATCGAGGAATTGTTTATCCTGAAATCAACCGGTTCTGGCTTTAAAGATTTTCTGCGCGACGAATTCACAACATTGCCGGAAACCAGCGACCGTATCTGCGCGACAAAACTGAAAGCGACTTGGACGTTCACGAAGAAACCGAAAAGCTATTCCGAAACGAACGGCAAAATTCTCGACGTGATGCTGGCGGTGTTTGCAAAAAATTACAGCCCGTCAGCGCAGGCGACATTGTTCCAGATGGGCGGGGCGGCGTTGAAAACCGCGCCGGAGATTTCCAAAATCCACATTGTGATGCCGAACAAGCACTGTCTGCTCATCAACCTCAAACCCTTCGGCCTGGAAAACAAAAACGAATTGTTCGTGCCGACGGATGAGCCGCACGGACAGATTGAGGGAACCGTGGCACGGTAGTTATTACGCGGTGAAACTGCGGCCCAGACCGAGTTTCGCCAGGCCTTGCCGGTAGGTGATGGAGCTTTTGTCGGCGCGAATGTGGACCTCCTCCGACAAATTGATGGGCAAATCTTCGGGAAATTGATGTTCCACAATCGCCTTGTCCTCGGCGAAAACCTGATGGTTGAAATCAAGCGTCGGCTGCAACGGCGCGTCTTTGTCGAAGTTCCGGCAGATGGGAACAAAGACGCGCGTCTTGCGCGCGGACACGGGCGACGCGGCGTTCAAGATGTGAAGCCGGCCGTCGTTCGGAAAAAACACCGTGAGCTTGGCGGTGAACGGCAGCCAGGTTTCAAAAAGCCGCCGCCATTTGAAGCCGGGCGGGTTGAGATGCTTGAAACCTTTTGAGTAATTGCTGACGGTGCTGATGTAATCGGCGCGAAAACCGGCGGGCGTGAGTTCGACCGGATAGCCCGGCACTTCGCGATTGGCCAATTCGCCGAAGGTTCCGACGTGGACAAACGCAAAATGGCTTACGTCGAGAAAGCCCTCGACCTGCCGTCCGGCGGAAGCGTCAAGTTGAACGCAGTCCGGCAAAACTTGAAGATAACTGGGGTCGTCCCATTCGTTGAATTCAGGAAACGGCGACGGGCCGTTGTCCACCAGCCGCGTCCAAACCAGGCCGTAACGTTCCTGGACGGGAAATGTTCGCACTTTTAACTTCGGCGGTATCACTGCGCCGGGATGCGCGGGAATGCAAACACATTGGCCGTCGCTGTCGTAGCGAAAACCGTGATAGCCGCAGACAATTTCGTTCCCTTCCATCCTGCCGGAACTCAACGGCGCGCCGCGATGCAGGCACAAATCGCGCGCCACGGTGACTTTGCCCTTGACGCGAAACGCGACAAGCCGTTCGTCCAGCAATTTTGCGGCAAACGGTTTGTCCGTGACTTCGCGCGAAAAAGCGACCGGATACCAAAACGGCGCCAGGGAGAGCCAGTCAGATTCCGCGAACGTGCAGCCGCGCGGCAACGCGGACGAAGACGAAGAAGCAAGGTTTGACGGTTCCCTGCCTCCGGCAAAAACATTGGAATGCGGCATGACTTTCAACAGCTCCTTTCCACGACACAATCCTATCTCAATTCTTTCAACAATTCCAGCGTGCGCAGAAACGCGGCGTCGCGGGCTTTTTTGTTCGCGTCGTTCGCATCGGGCGCTTCGCCCACGCGCATGAAGCCGTGGCCGGCGCCGTCGTAAATCACCGGCTCGTAAGCCTTCCCGGCGGCTTTCATCTGCGCGGTCGCAGTCGGGACAGTCGCCGTCACGCGCGCGTCGTTGCCGCCGTAAAATCCATAGACCGGACAATTTATTTTCGCCATGTCGTTTTCGCCTGGCGGCGTGCCGTAATAGACAAATGCGGCCTGCAAATTCTTGTTGTTGGTCGCAAAGCGGAAGGATTGGCCGCCGCCCCAGCAGAATCCGGCCACGACGACCTTGCCGTTGGCCGCCGGAAGGTTCGTGGCGTAATCTACCGCCGCGTCCAGATCGGCGGTGATTTGCGCGGGCGGCAGCGCGGCGATGGCCTTGCCGACACTGCCGCCGCTTTTGATGAGTTCCTCC
>DATCBW010000304.1:0-30394 GCA_036511615.1 Verrucomicrobiia bacterium
GGCGAACACCGTGCCTCCGCCCGAACTGCCGCCTCGAGACGCCGTCCCATAGAGGGTGCCGCCCGATAAAATCAATGAGCCAGCCGGTTGCATTCCGCCGTGAATGAAATTATACAGGGTCGTGAAGGTCTGCGCCGTCACGCGGCCCGCCGGTATCAAGTTGAGACCGGCGATCAGCGCGGGGAGGAGGAACAGATTGATAATGGATGTTTTCATAAAAGATTAGGGTTTAGCCGTGACCACAACTACCACGATTTCCAGACCGATTTCATAAAGCGGTCAGTCCTGGTTTTTTGCCATTGTTTTTTCATCCCGCAATCGTCGCGCTGACGGGTTCGCTCCAGGGGCCTTTTTCGCCGCGCGTGTTGACCCAGCGCAGCCAGTAACAAGCCGTCTGCCCGGCCTGGGCGCCGGTGTAGGCCGCCAGATACGGCGTGGCCGTGTCCGTGGCCACATAGGCCATCTGGCTGATGTCGGTCGGCGCGGGGCTGCCGACCTTGTTCCAAATCTCACAACCGGCCACGCCCGCCGGTTTGGCCTTGGATTTGGGCGAACTTGAATCGCGGAAGTCAATGATGTGCTGCAAGCGCTGGCTGGTGTCCACAATGGCCATCGGCGCGGTGGCCGGCACGCTGGCGCGGGTGCGGGTGGTGGCGCGGACGGTGATTTTCATCAGCTGCCGCTGGGCGTCGGTGACGAGGGGGCTGGCCTGCAATTGCTGGACGAGCGGGCGCGCGACGGCTTCGGCGGTGGCGCGGGCATGGTCTTTGGAGACGGCGGCGGCGCTGGCGGCGGCCTGCGCGGTTTCACTGGCGGGAAAGGCGGCGGCCCAGCCGGCGGCGGCGGCGGTCAGGGGCGCAAGGTCGTTGGGGGTGAGGCCGAGCGCGGCGGTGTTGGCGGTGAGGTAGGCTAAAAACAGGGCGAGCCAGTTGTCAAAGTCGGCGTCGGAGTTGGGGATGTAGTCGGGCATGGGGGTTTTGAGGGTTGAGGGGTGAGGGGTGGATTTAGTTCAATTGACTGTAAATGAGGTTGTTAAGTGGTTGAGTGGCGTGGAAAAAGGGTTGAACGGCCAGTGGGAGCGGTGGCTCCGCTAGTCGGCGGCGTGGCTTCCCTCCGGTTAGTGGAGCCATCATTAAGGTTAGTGACGCCGGGACTAAGCCTAGGGACGCCGGGACTAAGCCTAGGGACGCCGGGATTAAGGCTAGGGAAACGGCCACTAAGGCTAGGGGCGGCGGGATTAAGGCTAGTGGAACCGTCCCGAAGGTTAATGCCGCCACCATTAAGGCTAGGGAAACGATCCCGAATGCTGCGATGTTGCGGCGGTCGGGTTGCGGCGGTCGTGGTGAGACCAGTGAATTTTAGGAATTCCCTCATGGCTTGCGCACTTGACTTAAAAGAAACGCAGAAGATAAGTCAACTAGATTTATTTATTTCTTTGGGATTGTGGGTTTGTGCCGTTGACACACTTTGGTTGGCAGAGGTGCCGCGCCCGTAAAGCGGGCGGAAGGATATGCCCCGTATCGTGCGCATTTCAGAATGCTTGCGCCGCTGCACGCAGCGCGCTGTTCCTACCGAGTTTGTCATGGACATGATTCCAGTAATTGTAGGGTAACTTTTTACAGTATTATAGGTTTCTGCCCTACGCCAAACTCCTTCATGTGGAAATGCAATTGCTTTTTCAATACCAGCACGGCTGCACCGGCAGCTTGCCAGCAAACAACCGGTATTTCGCCGGATTTGAGATATGACATTACATTTGGCACAGCCAAAAAATCGGACACACTGCCCAGGTTTCACCCTGGTGGAGATCATGATTTCATTTGCCATCTTCGGCATGGCGTTGAGCGGGCTGATTTATGGATATGTGGTGGCAAACCGGATGGCGGAATGGAGTTCGATGTCGCTGGCGGCGCAGTCAGCCGCCTCGCAGGGAGCGGAACGCGCCCGCGCCGCCAACTGGCGGCCGCGGGATTATCCGGCGACGAACGGGCCTGGAACAATGGATGAACTGCCGCCTCCCGCCAACGGCCGGCCGGTTTTTACGAACGTGGATTATTTTGACATTCCCACCAAGGGCGATCCATCGTCTGCGGACTTCAATTCGTGGGTGACCAACTATGTGTGGGTCACCAACATTTCCCTCAATCCGCCGATGCGCCGCATCCGGTCGGACGCCATCTGGAGATTTCCCCTCACAGGCGCACTTTGCACCAACAGCGTGATTCTTTTGCGCGCACCCGACCAATGAAACCTTCCTCCCCAAAAACTGGCTCATTGCGGCGCCGCCGGACCTCCGCGTTCACGGTCGTGGAAATGATGGTCGGAATCGGAATTTTTCTGGGCATATTCATCGGCGTGATGGTGGGGCTCCAGTTATTCGGGCTGCGCGTCTATACGCTGGCGGCGACCAAGTTGAGCGCCACCGAGGATGCGCGCAAGGCTTTGAACGCTTTGCGCACGGACATCCGGTCGGCCAAGATTGTGTATGTCGGCACCTATGCCCACGGCGGCTTTTCTCGTATTGCCAACGGCCAGCCGCAGACCGGCAATGCCCTGGAAGTTTATGCCGCCGACACCAACGACGTGCCCAACGAGCTGCCGGTCGTTTATTATCAGGCCGCGTCCGGTTCCGCCAACGCGCTCTACAGCGTCAGCAACCAGGTGGCCAGGGTGCTGGCAAATTATGTCACCAATTACTACTGCTTCACGGCGGAGGATTACCAGACGAACATTCTGACCAGCTATGACAACAATCCCGTCATCCGCGTCACGCTGCAATTTTACAAATGGGAGTATCCGCTCGGTTTTGTCGGCACCAACGGAGTCAACGCCTACAACTTTTATCGCCTGCAAACCCGGGTTTCCCGGCGTGCAAAGGAATGACCAAATTGCCATGAAAATCACGTTCAATTCCCGTCTCCAGTCATCCGCCGGCTATGCCCTGATGATCACCCTGATCTTTGTCACCATTGCGTTGATGGGCTTTGGCAGCATCATGTGTTGGATGTCGTCCAGCACCTTGGTCACCGAACGCAACAACCTTTATGTCTCGGCGCAGGCCGCCGCCGAATCGGCGACCGAAAAGGTCATGACCACCATGATGCGCGACTTCACCTATGGCTCGCTCAACCCGGTTAGCAGTTACGATGCGATCGTGCCTGACATCACGGGCTGGCCGTCGCAGTTCACTTTCAAAAACACCAGCGGCGCGGCCAACCAGACCTCGGTCAGCATTGGCAGCGATTCCTGGACGGAATTGCCGTCGCAGTTCAGGGGGCTGTATGGTCACGGGCAGGACTGCGTCATTGCCTCCACCGCAACCACCGCCGGGAAGCGTTATGACGTGTCCAGCACCGTTTCCCAATCGGTCTGGTTTGGCAACATTCCGTTGTTCCAATTCGCCATCTTTTACAACCTGGACATGGAGATCAATCCCGGTGCCTCAATGACGGTCAATGGCCGCGTTCACTCCAACTATAACATTTGGGCGACCGGGAGCAGCTCGGGTTCGCCCCTTAACTTCAGCGATGAAGTGGAAGCCAGCGGGCTGGTCGTCAATGCTCCCAGCTCGCTGGATCCCCAAAACTACGGAAATCGCAGCGGCAACGTAAATTACGCCGACACCAACAGCCCGGTGTCCAATGCCGATTCCCTGACCTTACCCATCGGGGGCAGCACCGACAATGATCCCGTCAACGTCAAGGCCATCCTCAACCTGCCGCCGTCCGACCTGTCCGCGCCACTGCCGGCCGCCTACTCCACCAACGGGCAGGTCTATCTATACAATGAGGCCGACCTGATCGTCTCCAATTCCCCCAGCGGCATCAACGGTGCCAGTTCAACCAACTTTTTAATGGTTCTTTATCAAAACCAAAACCAAGTCAACCCATTGACCGTCGTCGCTCCGGATGTGCAATCCGTCCAAACCGTGTCGTCCAACGCTTATGTTGCCAGTCTGGCTTACGTGACGAACATGATTCCAGTGACAACTTATACCACAAACATTGTCTATTACACTTCTGGTAAAAAAAGGGGGACAATAAAAGGCACCACGGTCACCTCGCAAACCTCCTATACTCCCGTAGTGACGACACATACGGTCACCAATGTGGTTGCCAGCTTTGTTTCGATTACCAATCGCTATTACTCTTTCGTCACCAACCAGACGTTTTACGATTATCGCGAGGGGAAAACCGTCCAGGCGGTGCAGGTGGATGTTGGCCAACTGAATGCCTGGCTGGCCAACAACTCGGCGACCGGCGGCAAACAGTATCAGCAGCTTAATACCACGGGTTCCACCGACAAGAACCACGGCATCAATTCCATATATGTCTTCAACAGTGCCGGCGAGGACAGTTCCACCCTCCCGGCCGTCCGCGTGACCGACGGAGCGCAATTGCCGTCGTCTGGGCTGACCGTGGCGACGCCGATGCCGATTTATGTAAAGGGTGATTACAATGTCACCACTGACGGCAGTCACTACTCGAAAGGGCTGGGCGACACCACCTACACCGTGCCGGCCGCCCTGCTGGGCGATGCCCTTACCATTCTATCCGCCAATTGGAGCGACTCATACAATTCCAGCACGTTGCTTTCTTCGCGAAATCCGAGTAGTATTTACATTAACGCGGCCACTTTGGAGGGCATTGTGCCTTCCGATGGGACGTATTACAGTGGCGGCGTGGAAAATTTCATGCGCTTGTTGGAAAATTGGTCCAGTTCCACCACCATCACTTACAATGGTTCCATCGTGGTGATGTTCCCCAGCCAATACGCCACCAGCCCCTGGGGAAAATCAAATGTCTATGGCGTTCCCACCCGCCGATGGGGCTTCGACAACAACTTTTCAGAAGAAGGCGGGCTTCCACCGATGACTCCCCAGGTCAAAGCCACGGTTCGCGGCAACTACGCCACGAAATAAATCCACGGCTCAATCATTTTCAAAGCCAGAGGAGTCATTTTGCCGGCGCGGCCGGTTGAACTTTCGCAGCCAGCAAGGCGTCCAGCCGCGCAATGAGCTCCTTTTTCGAGAGCAGTCCAACCGTGGAATCCGCCAGCTTGCCGTCCTTGAAAAACAGCAGCCTCGGAATGGCGTCCACCTGGAATTTTTGCGCCGTCTTGGGAGATTCATCCACGTTGACTTTGACGAACTTGATTTTGCCCGCGTATGTGTCCGCCAGTTTGTCCACGATGGGCGCCAGTTGCCGGCACGGTCCGCACCAGGTGGCGTAACAATCCACGACGACCGGCTGGACCGACTGCGTTACTTCAGCGTCAAAATCCGTGTCGGTGATGTGTTTCACATTGGCGGAAGATTGGTTCATCGCCGTTGAATCGCCGCCGCAACCGGCCACTGAATAAAACACCGCCGCCAGCATCGCGCCATAAACCGCGCCACGCCGCCAGTTCGCCGTCAACGGACACGCGCCGGATCGGCAGCGGTTGGAATAACCCAGCAACGCGCCGAGGCCACCGCCGGCCAGGATGTAAAATATGATCGAGTTCATCGTTCGTCTTTGCCTTTCAAGAATGTGCTTTTGTTTTATCAGTTCGTTTCACTTGTGCGATTTCAAAATGCTTTCCGCCCGGCCATACGATCCCAGGTTAAAGACATTCGGATAGCCCATTCGCTTCAATTTTATTTTCGCCACGCCGCTGCGCGTCCCGCTCAAGCAATGCAGGAGCAGAACCTGGCTTTTATCTTTCACCCGGCGTGGCAGCGCGGATTCCAGCTCATCCAACGGGACGTTGACGGCGGCCGGCAGATGGCCGGAATTGAATTCGCCCGGACTGCGCACGTCAATCACCATCGCACCGTTTTTGAGATGCGCCAGCGCGGCCGTCGTCGAAATCTGGCCCGCACGTTTCATCATATAAAAGATCGCGGCCACGGCGGCAATGATCAACAGGATGTTCAAGTTCATGGTTCCTGGTGTTTTGCAGTTTCAGGTTTTGAGCTTTGCTTGTGGGTCATGAAATACAGCAACGGAACGACGACCGGCGCGATGATCATCGAGACCAGACTGCCAGCCATCAGCGAAATCGCCAGTCCTTGAAAAATTGGATCGGTCAGAATTACGGTTGCACCCACCACCACCGCCAGCGCCGTAAGCATGATTGGCCGGAACCGGATCATGCCCGCCTCAACCACCGCTTCCGCCAGCGGATGACCTTCCGCCAGCCGCAATTCAATGAAATCCACCAGGATGATTGAATTGCGCACCACGATGCCCGCGCCGGCCATGAAACCGATCATCGAGGTCGCCGTGAAAAACGCGCCGAGCAAACCATGCGCCGGCAGAATGCCGACCAGCGAAAACGGAATCACCGTCATCACGATCAACGGCGTAAGAAACGACCGGAACCAGCCGACCATCAGAATGTAGATCAGCACCAGCACCGCGCCGAACGCAATGCCGAGGTCGCGGAACACTTCAATCGTGATCTGCCATTCGCCGTCCCATTTGAGCGCAGGCGCGTTGTCCGTGAACGGCTGGACAGCGTTGTAGATTTTCAGCGGTGAGCCATCGCCACCGAACAGTTTTGTGTCCAGCGCACGCAACGGCTTGTTCATTTTCAGAATCGCATACACCGGGCTTTCAATGGAGCCCGCCACGTCGCCGATGACATAGGTCACGGGCATGAGGTTTTTGTGATAAATGCTCTTGTCCGTGATGGTGTGCTCGACCGTCACCAGTTCGCGCAACGGCACCAACGGCGGCGCACCGGTGGTCGAACCCGGTTCCGGCAGCGCATTGGCGTCGCCGGAACGCACGCGTAACGCCAGCAGTTCCTCCGGGCTGGTGCGGCTCGCCAGCGGCAATTGCAGGACGATGTTCACGTCCTCCTTTTCGCGCGGAACATGCAGCAAATCCACCGACTCGCCGCCGACCGCGATTTTGAGCGTCTCGGAAATCGTCTCGGCGCTGATGCCGTTGAGCGCGGCTTTTTCCTTGTCTATCACGAACCGCGCCTTGGGCTGGTCGGCCTCGATATACCAGTCCGTGTCCACCACGCCGGGTGTGTTGTGGAAAACATCAATCACCTTCCGCGCCAGCGCGAGGCGGTCTTTCTCGGTCGGCCCGTAAATTTCCGCGACGAGCGTCTGCAACACCGGCGGACCGGGCGGAACTTCCGCGACCACGACGCGCGCGTTAAATTTCGCCGCAATCGCCGCGACGCGCGGACGCACGCGCTTGGCAATGTCGTGGCTCTGTGCCTTGCGCTGATTCTTGGACAGCAGGTTGACTTGAATGTCCGCCACGTTCGCGCCCTGCCGCAGGAAATAATGCCGCACCAGCCCGTTGAAATTGAAGGGCGAGGCGATGCCTGCATAGACTTGGTAGTCGGTCACCTCCGGCTCGGTGCGGACCGAGGCGGCAATTTCGCGGGCCGCTTCCGTCGTCTGTTCCAGCGAACTGCCTTCCGGCATGTTGAGGATGATCTGGAATTCGCTCTTGTTGTCGAACGGCAGCATCTTGACCTTCACAAAACCGATGCCGACCAGCACCATCGAAGCCAGCAAAAGAATCACCAGGCCGCCAAGAAATAAATATCGCGCCTTCGGTTTCGCCACGAGCGGCTTCATCAGGCGGCAATAGATCCGCGCGAAAAGGTTTTCCTCTGGAGCACCGGCATCCTGCCGGTGAGAACCAGGAGATTCGCCGACAGGGATGTCAGCGCTCCCGGCGTGCGAGCTTTCAGTCAGGCGGGCGTATTTGCGGCCCCAGCGCAAAATCCGAATGCTCGCCCACGGTGTGACGATGAACGCGATGGCGAGCGAGAACAACATCGCCGCGCTGGAGCCAATCGGGATCGGCCGCATATATGGACCCATCAGCCCGCCCACGAACGCCATTGGCAATACCGCTGCGATCACCGCGAACGTGGCGAGAATAGTCGGGTTGCCGACTTCGTTCACCGCCTCGACCGCGATGGCCGGCCAGCTCCGGCCCTTATTCCCCGGCAGGTGAAAATGACGGACCATGTTTTCGACCACCACGATGGCGTCGTCCACGAGGATGCCGATGGAGAATATCAGCGCGAAGAGCGTGATGCGGTTCAGCGTGAAGCCGTAGAGGTAAAACACCAGCAAAGTCAAGGCGAGCGTGGTCGGAATGGCGACGGCCACGATGAGTGATTCACGCCAGCCGAGCGCGAGCAAAATCAGCACCGAAACGCCCACCACGGCGAGCAGCATGTGAAACAGAAGTTCGTTGGATTTTTCCTCCGCCGTCGTGCCGTAATTCCGCGTGACTGTCACCTGCACATCGTCGGGAATGATGCGGCCTTTCAACGTGTCAATTTTCTTCAGGACTTCGTTGGCCACGTCAACCGCGTTTGCGCCCGGACGCTTGGCAATCGTCAGCGTCACGGCGGGCTGATCTTCAAAGTTGGGGAGCGCACGCGCCTCGCGGTCGGACTCATGCGCGCCATCGCGCGTTGGCGCGCTCGGCGCGGTTGACGCGGGCGTCAACCGCTGCACGCGAGGCGCGTGCGCTCCCCAGCCGAAAAGCACATATTGGTTCGGTTCTGCCGCTCCATCCACGATGGTCGCGACGTCACGGAGATAAACCGGCTTGCCGGCAAACACTCCCACAACCACATTGCCAACGTCCCTGGCGTTTTGCAGAAACGCACCGGTCTCCACCACGATTTCCTTGTTGTCACCGGTCAATTCTCCGGCGGTGTATTGGCGGTTGGCCTGTTGCAGCATCGGCACCAGGCCGGCGGGACTTAAATTGCGCGCCGCGAGCTTGACGGGATCGAGCAGCACGCGCAACTGGCGGTCTTCTCCGCCGATGATGGTCGTTTCAGCGACTTGCGGCACCTGTTTCACCGCATCATCCACCTGTGCCACGAGCCGGCGCAGCGTCAGATGATCGTAATGCGCGCTGTGAAAAGTGACACAGAGAACCGGCACATCATCAATCGTCCGCGCCTTGATGAGTGGTTGCGAAACGCCGTGTGGAATTTTGTCGTAGTTCGATTGCAGCTTCTGGTTCAGTTTCACCAGGCTGCGTTCCATGTCTTCGCCGACCTTGAACCGCACGATGACCAGCGACTGGCCTTCGCTCGAAGTCGAGTAGAGATATTCCACGCCGGGAACTTCCCACAGCAGCTTTTCCATCGGCCGGGTGACGCGTTCCTCGACTTCCTTGGCACCCGAGCCGGGCATCGTGACGAGCACGTCCACCATCAGCACCTTGATCTGCGGCTCCTCCTCGCGTGGCAGCATCAGCACCGCGAACAGGCCGAGCAGCACCGAGGCGATGATGACGAGCGGCGTGAGCTTGGAATCAATGAACGCATGCGCGATGCGGCCGGCCACGCCGGTCGGCGCGGCGGATAAATTGTCATTCCCGTTTTTCACGGCTGGGATAAAACCGGCTGTCCGTCCGTCAAATTGCCCGCATTTTTGACGACCACCGGTTCGCCCGGATCAAGGCCGGAAATGATTTCAACTTCGTCCCCTACCCGTTCGCCGGTTTTGACGATGCGCAACTGCGCGTGGTTGCCCGCAACAACAAATAGAAATTGCATCTGCCCGCGCTGAATCACCGCCGCCGGCACGCGCAGCGCCGAAACTTTGCCGACCGGCACGGCCACCCGGCCAAACTGCCCGGCGTGCAATCCGGCAACGGGCGGCAAATCCAGTTTCACGACAAACGTGCGGCTGCCCGTGTCGGCGGACGGCGCAATCTCGCTGACCACGCCGGCCAGGTTTGTTTCCAGCGCGTCAATCCGCACCGGCAATGTGTCGCCCAGTTTGACCCGGTCCACCAGCGCCTCCGGCACGTCGGCTTCGAGGCGCAGGTGGCTCGCGTCCTCCATTGTCAGCAATGGTTTGCCCGGCACGGCGAGGTCGCCCACGTCCGCGTCCTTGTGTGTGATGACGCCGTCGAACGGCGCGGTGACTTTGGTATAGCCCAGCAGCGTTTCGGCCGCGCTCGCCGCCGCGCCCGCCACGCGAAACTTTGATTGCGCCTGGTCAAATTCGGACTGGGACAGGGTTTTGGTTTGGAACAGGCTGGAGGCGCGCTGAAAATCGCTTTCCGCCTGCTGACGAACGGCGGAAGTCTGATCATATTGGGACTGCATCTCGCGGGCATCAATCGTTGCCAGCAGCGCGCCGGCTTTCACCTGTTGTCCGGGCACGACCAGCATCTGCTCAATTTTGCCGGTGCCCTTGGCTTCGATGACGGCCCGCAATCTGGCGCGCACCGTGCCCACTTCGTCTTCGGTCGCGACGCGGCTTTTGCTTTGGGCAATTTGCGTCTGCACACTGGCTGGCGGCAAGGAAACGGCGGAGGCGCTTTCAGGCTGGCGGCTGCACCCGCTCAAAGCGAACACAATGCTCAACGCTGCGGTGGAGTTGAAGAGTCGCACGTTCATTTCGCGGAGGATGGCTGGCCGTCCTTCGCCGCGCAGCAATTGTCTCCGTCACGGCCAACTCCGAACTTTTTCAAAATCAATTCCAGCGGACAGAAGTTGGTGAACGACGATTGCAGCAGGTTGAAGCCGACAAACGCCGTGAACCAGAGCCAGTAAGGGCTGTGGTAATGTGCGAGCAGCAGGCTGATGAGGACGAACGCGCCGGCGAACCAGCGGATGATGAGTTGCATTTTCATGGATGTTATTGGACAAACGGGTCAACCGCTGGTATAAATGTATAACCATACAGTAATATGTCAACCAAAAATTTGCAGCGCGCCCTGACGGCGGACGAACTGAAACGGATCGCCGGCCGTTTCAAGATGCTGGGCGAGCCGATGCGGCTGAAAATTTTGCAGTCGGTCTGCAAACAGCCGCTCACGGTCAGCGACATCGTGGCGGCGACCGGCTCCACGCAGGCGAATGTCTCCAAACACCTGGCGCTGCTGGCATTGGCCGGGATTCTGGAGCGCGAGAAGGACGGCCAGTGTGTTTATTACGGCGTCAAAGACCAGCTCGCCGTCAAGATGTGCGAGCTGGTGCGGACGCAACTGAACAACGGGTTTTGATCGGCCATCCTAAATGTTATAGGCAACAAAAACCGCCTCCCTTCACTCGAATTGAAAACCCTGCTGGCGAAGGCGCTGCAATTTGTAGAGCAGCGCGCGGCGGCTGATGCCCAGCGCCTTGGCGGTTTCCGTGCGGTTGTGCTTGTGCTGCCGCAGCGCGGCGAGAATCGCGTGCCGTTCGATTTCGTCCATCGTCTGCGCGTCCACCGGCGGCAATAGTGGACTTTGTTTCGCCGCCTCGCGCAGCTTGGCCGGCAGATGTTCGGGCAAAATCAATTCGCTGCGTGAAAGCAATACGGCGCGTTCCACGGCGTTGCGCAGTTCGCGCACGTTGCCTGGCCACGGATAATTTTGCAGGCAGTGCGCCGTCGCCTCGGCGAGCCGCGCCCGGTTGCGGGCGAACTCGCCGATGAACAGGTTCACGAGCGGCAAAATATCCTCGCGCCGTTCGCGCAGCGGCGGCAGGTTCAGTTCCACGACGTTCAGGCGGTAAAATAAATCCTCGCGGAAACGCCCGGCCTTCACCTCGGCTTCGAGGTCGCGGTTGCTGGCGGCGAGGATGCGCGCGTTGGTGTGGATTTCGCGGTTGGAACCGATGCGCTGGAAGCGGCCGTCCTGCGTGACGCGCAGCAGCTTGGCCTGAAGGGCCGGCGACATTTCCGCGATTTCATCGAGAAAAATCGTGCCGCCGTCCGCCTCCTCAAACCGGCCGATGCGCTGCGCGGTCGCGCCGGTGAACGCGCCCTTTTCGTGGCCGAACAGTTCGCTTTCCAAAAGGGTTTCGGGAATGGCGGCGCAGTTGACCTTGATCAACGGGCCGTTCGCGCGCGAACTCCAGGCGTGCAGCATGTCGGCGACGACTTCCTTGCCCGTGCCGCTTTCGCCGGTGACGAGGACGCGGGTTTCCGACGGCGCGATGAGCGCGACCTGCTGGAAGAGCGCGATCAACAGCGGACTCCGCGCGACGACGCTCGGCGGCAGTTTTTTTTCCGCGTCAAGATTCAGCGGTGCGGACGGCGTGAGGCCGGTGGCCTGCCGGACGGTGTCGAGGAGTTCGTCGAGGTCTATCGGCTTGGCGAGATAATTCAGCGCGCCGTCACGCATCGCCTCGACGGCGTCGCGGATGTCGGCATAGGCGGTGACGAGCAGGACGGGCAGCGCGGGAAATTGCGGACGGACGCGGCGCAAGGTTTCGAGGCCGGACAGCCCCGGCATCCGCACGTCGGAAATCATCAGGTCAAAATGTCCGGTGCGGAGTTTCTCCAGCGCGTGTTCGCCGGAATCGGCGAGGACGGTTTCAAATCCCTGGCCTCGCAGGAACGAATCCAGCAGGCTGCGCTGGCCGGGGTCGTCGTCCACAATGAGGACGCACGACGGATGCGGGTCTGGTTTGCGCGGGTCGGCTGCCATGCGGTCAAGCTATGCCATCGCGGCGTCGGCCAAAAGAAAAAATCATTTCCGTCCGAAAACGGGCAGGCTCACGCCAGCGGCGGCTTCGCATCGAGCAAACCGGCCGCGTAAGCTTCAAACACGCGGCGCATTTCGTCGCGGACGGTCGGCGACCATTTCATCCTGCTCAACGACCACGATCCGGTGCCGCTCTATTATCAGTTCCATGAGCAGTCATCTACGCGTGCTCGTCGGGCAGTTGGAATAACGTCCGTCCTATACCTGCCTGCTCCTCACCTTTTTTCAACTCTGTCACGTCTATCGTGGGCCGGTCAACCAGATTCACAAAATTCAACCCGTATTCCGGCAGAAACTTTTTATGGATTTGGCCAAACCCAATCGCCTTTGGTGTTGTCAGCATAACCCGTATCTTTCAAACCAATTTGCCCGCCGTCATCCGTCTCATTCCAGCCGATTGAATAAAGTAAAAATTTCCCACCATCCTTGCGACTGTAATGCAATGGCTTGCCACCAATGACGTCGTGCGGAATTTGTGCGAGGAATTGCGGCGCGAGTGCGTCAAGCGTTTCAGGATATTCGTTGTGTGCGAGACGATAACGTTCCAAGGCACAAGCAACGCGAGCCATGTTGATTGAATTTTGGGCGTAAGCGAATTTTCGACCACTGCTGCGTAAGTCTGAAGAAAAAATCAGTGCAATCATATTCCAAGGACCAATGTCCAACTTCTTAAAGTATTCAGTTGCATCATTTCTGATTTTTGGTAACGCCACTTGAAGATTTGTATCTATCATTGGAAGAAAGCATTGCCGGTGCATTTCTGCCACGGTCAACTCATTTTCAAAATACCAGCCGTCTGGCATCAAATAAAGGCCGACAGGGCAGGATAAAATTTCGGCAATCTTTGATGGCGCTGAATATTCAATAGAAGGTTCGTTTTCATCTGCAAACCCACGCATTGTGCTAAAAAACATTTCAGCCTCTTTATAGTCGCGGTGTCGGCGCATTGAATCTATCTCAAGGATTGCTCCTGCCCGTTCGTTACGCATGGAAAATCCGCAATCGTTCAAAATATTCGACGGCGCAAGCACACGCTCTAATTCTGCAAGCTGCGCATCAGACCATTTATGTTCAATCTGGCCTTCCCAAACTGGTTGCAAGGCAAGGCTTGTCATGGCAATTCTCACCAGATGCGAAATCAGAAACGGTTCATCGTGAATTGAGTCAGCCAGACGGAACATGAGTTTCACGTCATTCAGCGCCTTGTCGCTTTGGTTGTTTTCCAATTCCGCAGAGGCGCGCAGTTCCAAAACCTGGCAGCATCCTTTCAATGCCGCCAAATGCGGAAGCAGGATTTCGAAGGGATGGTCGGTGCTGTAGTTGAGTGGAAACCGCGAGTAAGGCAATGCGCTCGCTTTGCGGATTTCTTCAATGTCTGAATCGTATTTGCTCAATGCCAGCAAAACATCAGCAGCCGGTGTTTGAGGTGTCAGAGTAACAGGAAATTCATTGGTTTTAGCCGCAAGTGCTCGATAATAGTTTTGCCATTCTTTTAAGTCGGTCATTTTCCCTTTTGCCCAACTGGCATAATTTGTTGGCCAAGGAATTGAATCGTAAAAGCCATAACTTTCACGGCTCATTGACAGACGATCAACATAATTTGTTTTTGGCGGATTTAATTTTTTGCCGTTTTTATCAAGAAGCCAGTCATAGGAACTTGCAACAATTGGTGTGAGCGCAAAATTCTGTGCGTCGGGAACTGGAGGAGGCGCGAAACTTAAATGATTAAAATTCTCACCGTTCGCTTCTTCCTGTTGTTTGAAGTGATGCCAGACATACCAGCCGCGAAAATCTTCTTCGGCATAGAAAAGAATGACCAAAGCAATGAAACAAGCCAAAGCGAAAAGCATCCGACGAAAATTGCGCCGTGTAAAAAACCAGAGAATAAATAAACACAAAAGGACGATGACGACCACGGGCGCGCAGGCCAACAACGCAAACCATGAATTATCAGTCAGCCAATCGCTGCGGATGATTAACCCGAGCATGAGCATGAACAGAAACGTGGCGATACTGAAAAAGAACAACCAACCGGCAATCCGCTTGAGCGATTTTGGAAATTTTTTCACAGTTTCATTTCGCCAGCTCCACAAAATTCTTCAGCAGTTGCAGGCCGACCTTCTGGCTTTTCTCCGGGTGGAATTGCGTGGCGAAAACATTGTCGCGCCAGACGGACGAAGCGAAGTTGTCGCCGTAATCCGTGCGCGTGGCGACGATGGAATCGTCTGCCGGCTGCGGAAAAAAGCTGTGGACGAAATAAACATAGCTGCCGCTTTCAATGCCGCGAAACAGCGGGCAATCGCGCCGGACAATTTCAATCTGGTTCCAGCCGATCTGCGGGATTTTCAGGCCGGGCTTTTCCGTGAAGCGGACAACGCTGCCTTTGAAAACGCCCAGCCCGGCGGCGCAGGAATTGAATTCCTCGCTCCGCTCAAACAGCGCCTGATAGCCGACGCAGATGCCGAGAAACGGTTTGCCGGTCTGGATGAAGTCGCGCGAGGCTTCCAACAGTTCCCGTTTGCGGAGCGCGTTGATGCAATCGTCGAACGCGCCGACGCCGGGCAGAACGAGGCCGCGCGCGTCGCCGATCTCATCGGGCCGCTGCACGAGGCGCACGTCCGCGCCGACTTTGAGCAGCGATTTATGGACGCTGCGCAAATTGCCGGAGCCGTAGTCGAGTAATGCGATCACAAAGACAATTTAGCCACAGATGAACACAGGTGAAACACAGATTTCCAATACAAAATTTATCTGTGTTTCATCTGTGAAGATCTGTGGCCAGTTCCCGTTCCGTCTTCAACCGCAACTGTCCGCAGGCGGCGTCAATGTCGCCGCCCTTCTCGCGGCGGAGCGTGGCGATGACGTTTTGTTTTTCGAGTTCGGCCAGAAAACTTTCACAAACGTCCTCGGCAGGCCGTTCCCACGGCAAATCCTCGACTTTGTTGTAAGGAATCAAGTTCACCTTGGCGAAAAGTTTTTTGGCAAGCGCGGCGAGCGGCTTCGCCTGGGCGACGGAATCATTCACGCCGGCGATTAAAATATATTCCAGCGTGATCATCCGGCCTTTCAGTTTCTGATAATCTTCGCAGGCGGCGGTGAGTTCCTTGAGCGGAAACTTGCGGTTCACTGGCATGATACGGTTGCGGACTTCATCGGTCGCGCCGTGCAGTGAAATGGCAAGACGGAATTGCAGCGGCTCATTGGCCAGCCGGCGGATTTGCGGCGCGAGGCCGCTGGTGGAAATGGTGATCTTCCGCGCGCCGATGCCGCCGCCCCAGGGCGCGTTCAGGATTTTCAGCGCCTTGAGCAGGTTGTCGTAGTTCGCCAGCGGCTCGCCCATGCCCATGACGACAACATTATCAATCATCCTCTTGCTCATCCTCATCCTCGTCCTCGCAACCGGCTCTTCTTCAGAATTTGAGGATGAGGATGAGGATGAGGATGATTCCGCATACCTTTCCACCGCCAAAATCTGCTCGATGATTTCATGGACGCCGAGGTTCCGTTTCCAGCCATCGAGTCCGCTTGCGCAAAACTTGCAACCGTAGGCGCAGCCGACCTGCGTGGAAATGCAGAGCGTGTGGCGGTCGCTGGCCTCGCCGTAGAGCGCGGGATTTGCCGGAATCAAAACGCTTTCGATGAACGCGCCGTCGGCCAGTTGCCAGAGAAATTTCTGCGTGGTGTCCTGTGAACCTTGTTTGCGCGCGAGTTCCAGCGTTTGCAGCGAAAAGTTTTCCTTCATTTTTTCGCGCAGGCTTTTCGGCAGATTGCTCATCGCGTCCCAAGTGGTGACGCGACGGGCATAAAGCCAGTCGAGCAGTTGCGCGACGCGGAAGGCCGGCTCGTTCCAGTGCTTGAACTGGCTTTCGAGTTCCTCGCGGGTCAGGGATTTGATGTCAGCTGGCACGCGGACAGGTTAAACGCCGGCGGACGGGAAACCAAGCGGGTTATGTTTTACTAATTGAAATCCTGGCGAAATCCGGTCTCCATCCGGTTGAAATCATCCTGTTCATTGCTTGCGACGGGCTGCGCTGAACCACGGGGAACGGTGACTTGCTTGGGGACTTTCCACTTCCAATGCTCAACATGGCCGTCGGCGAAGGACAGGTTGCATCCCTGATTGTGGCGGTTGGCGGGAACGTCCCACCAATAACCTTGAGACCACGCCCCGTTGGCATCAACGGGTATGCCAAATTGCGTGTCGAGAATTTCGTCTTGGTGAACGTCGAGAAAAACAAACAACTGGCTGGGGACCGGGGTTCTGATCTGTGTGATTTTGCTGTAGTGCGGAACCTGGTCGGCGATCTGGCCGGCGTAACTCAGGCCGTTGATGGACTGGCTCATGTTGTAACTGCGGAGGCGCGGCTGGGGAAGTTTCGCGCCGGCGTGGGTTTCTATGGTGGAGGGATCGGCCGGACACCGGTAAATGCCGAGGGCCGTGTTGTATTGAAAAAGGAGGCCGCCTTTTATGCCGGCCGGGTCTGCGTCATACGGGGCGACATTGGTGCACCACGACGGCCCTTCGTTCCCCGGTATCGCCATCTGGGTGTTCAGGTCATAAACGAAGTTGTTCGGCGGCATGCAATCGTCGTTGTCCAACGCATAAAGATGGAAGCAAAGCTGAAGTTGCTTGAGATTGTTCAAACAGGCGATGGTTTGCGCCCGGCTTTTGGCCCCGCTCAACGCCGGCAGCAGCAGCGCCGCCAGGATGCCGATGATGGCAATGACCACCAGCAGTTCAATCAACGTGAACGCGCCGGCGGATTTTCGCCGTTCTGAATGACCTGCCAGTTCAAATCTCATGCTGATGGAAACAACATTATAGCCGTCTGCCCCGTTCGCAACCGGTTTTTCGTCCCGGACGCAGGCTTTTCAAGCCCACGGTCATTGGTTCAACCAAGTTCCCCGTAATTGAAGCAACCGTCGCAGTAAGTTTGAGACCGTTCCAGCAACGCCAAAGCCGACACAAAAATTTGCTATTGCTTTGGCTACATCCAAGGCGTGGACAACGCGACGCTCCTGCGCCTGGCGCGGGAGCATCAGACCATCGTGCGGATGGAACGCGGCATCGGCGAGTTTGTGGTTCAAAACACCACGCTCGCCTGGCTGGCGCTGGCGGATCCGCCGGAACCGGAACTCATCGCCGCGTTGCAGGCGGCCTACAGCATCCACCGCCATCGCACGGTGGAACAGGATGCCGCCTTTGGCATCCGCCAGATCGTGGACATGGCATTGCGCGCCCTCTCGCCCGGCATCAACGACACCACGACGGCGGTGATGTGTGTGGATTATCTGACGGCAATTCTGGCGCGGCTGGCTGTCCGCTCCATCCCTACCTCGCATCGCTTTGAGGAAGGGGAATTGCGGGTGATCACCATCGGGCCGACCTTTGCCGATCTGACAGCCGAATCATTCGATCAAATTCGCGTCAGCGCCAAAGGCAACGTCGCCGTCATGTTGCGGTTGCTGGACGCGATTGAAATCATCACCGGCCTCACCGCCATCGCGGGCCGGCGACGGGCGTTGCGGGAACACATGGATTGGATCGCTGAACTGGCCGTCCGCACCATCGAATCCCCGCATGACCGGAAACGGTTTGAGGAGCGGCTGGCGCGCGTGCGCAAAGCCTTCGACACAAAGCCGGTATTATTTACTGCGGCAAAAAAGGAGAGAATTGCAACCTCTTGAAACGTCCCCTGATTTTGCGCGCTTCAAACTTATGGGGTGTTCACCCCATTCATTTTTCCGCGTCCCAAAGATACAGTTTCCATTGATTCGGGTGATGAAACGCACCACAGCGATTTGATTATGAAAAAACACGAAGCCATCGCGTCAGACCTTTCCGAGAGGATTGTGATTGTGGGTGGCGGTTTTGCCGGAGTGACTTTGCCGCGACAGCTCGAACGCTTGCTGCCAGCGCAGACGGAAATCATCATCCTTGGCGCTGCCAATCGAATAACTGATCGCTGACAAGGAACAGGAGAAATACTCGTGATTCAATCCAATATGAAAACTCCCATCGAATACATCATCGTCGCCGTGCCGTTTCACGCCGATGCGGCGACCCATGACGAACTGGCGCGGAAAGTGAATGAGAAACTAAACGCCGGTTACGAACTGCTGGGCCCGCCATTCCTCAGCAAAGAAATGATGTATCAGCCCATGACAAAACCGATTCAACCGGCTTCCCCACCGCCGACTCCATGAATAAATCCATTCCGATAAAAACATTGTTCGTGGACATCGGCGGCGTCTTGCTCACCAACGGCTGGGATCATCACGCCCGGCGACGGGCGGCGAAGCATTTCAAACTGGACTGGGCAGAGATGGAGGAGCGGCATGGCTTGAATTTTGAAATCCACGAGGAGGACAAACTTTCTTTCAACGAATATTTGGACCGCGTGGTCTTCTACGAAAAGCGTCCGTTCACGCGGGCCGAGTTTCGACGTTTCATGTTCGCGCAGTCCAAGCCTTACGCCGAGATGATTGCGCTGGTTCGCAGCCTGAAAGTTAAATACGGATTGAAGATCATCGTCGTCAGCAACGAGTCGCGCGAATTGAACGCGCATCGCATCAGCACGTTCAAGCTGGCCGGGTTTGTGGATGCGTTTATTTCCTCCTGCTACGTTCGGCTTCGAAAACCGGACGCGGATATTTTCAAGCTCGCGCTCGACATCGCCCAGACGCCCGCGCGGCAGATCGTTTATCTCGAAAACACCGCGATGTTTGTCCAGATCGCGGCAGGCATGGGGATTCGCGGCATTCTTCACACCGATTACCAATCCACGCGCGCCCAACTGGCCGCGCTCGGACTCAACTTGAGCGAGCCGGTGAACCTGAAAAATAAATAACCACACCAATTATGAATACTAAAACCATTGATCCACAAACCAGCAAACGACCGACGCCGAAACTGTCGCCGATTCTGCCCGCCGAAAATTCCCGGCACAAGACGACGGATCAGCCCGGCCCACCCACCAACGGAGCGGTTAAGAAAGCTGCCGTCAGTTTCGCCCCCAACGGGCCCGGCATTCCCGCGCGCTGGACTTCCAGCGCCAAGACCGGACTGGGCACGGCCATCAGCAACCAGAGCCGGGTCTGGTTCACATTGAGCCACGGTATTTTCAATGAGATTTATTATCCGCGCATTGACCAAGCCTGCATCCGCGACATGGGATTGATCGTCACGGACGGCGAGAAATTTTTCTCCGAGGAGAAACGCGATGCCGTCCACGCCGTAGAATGGCTGGCCGACGGCGTGCCGGCTTTCAAGCTGGTCAATACCTGCCGCGATGGTCATTACCGCATCGAAAAGCAAATCGTTACCGATCCGCTTCGGGACACCGTGTTGCAACAGGTTCAGTTTCACGCTCAACAAGGTGCGTTGTCGGATTATCACCTGCACGTCCTGCTCGCGCCGCATTTGGGGAATCACGGCGGCGGCAATACCGCGTGGGTGGGCGAGTTCGAGGGGACGCCAATGCTGTTTGCACAGCGGAACGATTGCGCTCTCGCGCTGGCGTGTTCCGCGCCTTGGACCAAGCGGTCGGCTGGCTTTGTCGGCTCGTCCGATGGCTGGCGGGATTTGAAGGAGCATCACCAGATGACCTGGGAATACACACGGGCTGAAAACGGCAATGTGGCTTTGACCGCCGAAATTGATCTATCGAAATCTCACGGAAAATTTGTCCTGGCACTCGGATTTGGCAAAGACCCAAACGAAGCAGCCCGGAATGCCATCGCCAGTCTGGGCAATGGTTTTGACAAGGCAAAGCATCACTATATCAGCGGCTGGCAGGAATGGACGAAGACTCATGCGTCGCTAAAACCGGAAGAAATTACTCCCGGCGATCTGACTCAAAAAAGCCTCGCCGTCCTGCGCACGCATGAATCCAAGCAGGCACCCGGTGCCCTCATCGCCAGCCTCGCGATTCCCTGGGGATTCAGTCAGGGGGACAATGATCAGGGCGGTTATCATCTCGTTTGGTCACGCGACATGGTGGAGACGGCGGGCGGTTTGCTCGCGGCTGGCGCACACGAAGACGCCCGCCGGGTGCTCGCATTTTTGCAACGAACCCAGCAGCCGGACGGTCACTGGTCGCAGAATATGTGGTTGAATGGTTCGCCCTATTGGAATGGAATCCAAATGGACGAGACGGCGTTGCCGATTCTGCTGGTGGACCTGGCCCATCGCGAGAAAGCCCTGGCCGCAGGCGACCTGGAAAAGTTTTGGCCGATGGTAAAAAAGGCGGCCGGTTATCTGGCGCGCAACGGTCCGGTCAGCCCGCAGGATCGCTGGGAGGAAGACCCCGGCTACACCCCGTTCACCGTCGCGGCGGAAATCTCGGCGCTGCTGGCGGCGGCGGAACTGGCCGAATTGAACCACGAAGCCTCCCTCGCGAACCACCTCCGCGAGATCGCCGATGTCTGGAATGATTCCATCGAGCGCTGGATGTATATGTCCGCCACGGACTGGTGCCAGAAATACAAGGTTGATGGTTATTACGTCCGCATCGCTCCGAAGACAACCGGAGCCGATGGGGCAAACCGTCAGAAAAACATCAAAATTAAAAACGTGACGGCCTCCGAGGACACCCGCCGGGCCAGTCATCTGATCAGCCCCGACGCGCTGGCGCTGGTGCGTTTCGGTTTGCGCGCAGCGGATGACCCGCGCATTTGCGACACCGCAAAAGTCATTGACGCCCTGCTCAAAGTGGAGACGCCGAACGGTGCCACCTGGCATCGTTACAACGACGACGGCTATGGCGAGCATGAGGATGGTTCGCCGTTTGACGGAACGGGAATCGGTCGTGGCTGGCCGCTGCTCACTGGCGAGCGGGCGCACTACGAACTGGCGGCCGGTCATGAGGCGGTCGCCAGAAAACTTTTGTCCGCCATGGAATCTTTCGCAAACGAAAGCGGTTTTATTTCCGAGCAAGTCTGGGATTCACCCGCCATTGCGGAACGCGAACTTCATTTTGGCCGTCCTTCCGGTTCGGCCATGCCGCTGGTCTGGGCGCACGCCGAATATCTCAAGCTGCGGCGTTCGCTGCGTGACGGACGGCTTTTTGACCAGCCTACGCAAACCGTGCAACGCTACCTGAAGGAAAAAACCGTTTCCCCGCGCCTGACGTGGCGGTTCAACCACAAGCTGCGCTCGCTGCCACCCGGAAAAATCCTGCGCATCGAGTTGATGACTCCGGCGGTCATTCACTGGACTGCTGATGATTGGAAAACGTGCCAGGACATCAAGACGCTTGATGACGGCCTGGGGATTCATCTGGCCGATCTTCCAACCCAATCGCTTCCAGCAGGAAAGCAGATCAAATTCACGTTTCGCTGGGCGGACGCCGGTCGTTGGGAAGGCAAGGACTTTATGGTCCGGATCGCCACTTGGCGAAGGGAAGATGCTGTCTCGGCTGAAAGAAATGAGACCCATGGAAAATAAAGCCAAATCGGAAGTGAACGGTTTTGTTTACTTCGCCGTGGGGGTCGCCGCTCTGGGCGGCCTGCTCTTTGGCTATGATACGGGCGTTATTTCCGGGGCCATATTGTTCATTAAAAATCAGTTCTCCCTGTCGGCCACCATGGAGGAAATTGTCGTCAGTTCCGTTTTAGTGGGTGCCGTTGCTGGCGCGATCATCGGAGGCGCTCTGACTGGCCGCTTTGGTCGCCGCAAAATGATCATACTGGCCGGAATAATCTTTACCGCCAGCGCCCTCGGCACGGCTCTGGCACCAACGGTTAGCTGGTTGATTGCGGCCAGGGTGGTGAGCGGCATCGCCATCGGCATCGCTTCATTCATCTCCCCGATGTATATCGCCGAACTGGTGCCGGCAAAAGTCCGCGGTTCTTTGGTGGCGGTCAACATGCTGGCGATCACCAGCGGCATCGTGGTTGCCTACTTGGTGGACTATGCGTTTTCCTCCAGCGGAGGATGGCGCTATATGTTTGGCTTGGCGGCCATACCATCCATTGCCCTAGTCATCGGCATATGGCGGCTGCCTGACAGCCCGCGCTGGTTGATCAGCCAATCAAAAGTAGAAGAGGCAAGGCAGATTTTAAAGCGCGCGCGGACGGTGTCAGATGTGAGCCCGGAAATCACTGACATCCAGAAAAGCATGGAAAAACAGGGTGTTGGCGGGATTGAGGGACTATTCCAGTCTTCACTTAGGATGCCGATGATTGTCGGCTTGGGACTGGCGGTATTTCAGCAGATAACCGGCATCAATACGGTCATTTATTATGCCCCAACCATTTTTAAGTTCGCCGGAATCAGCGCCACCGGACCCGCAATCTTGGCCGGAGCGGGATTGACCATGGTGATGTGGCTTTTTCATGTGCTGGCCATCTTCCTGATGGACCGGGTCGGCCGGAGGCCTTTGTTGCTGGTCGGAGTGGCCGGTCAGATTCTTGGGCTGGCGATTTTGGGCGCGGCCTTCCATTTCCAGCAGTTGGCGGGTTACAAAAGCTATGTCGCCATTGGCGGACTGGTGATCTATGTCGCGTGTTTTGCCTTTGGGCTCGGGCCGATCTTCTGGCTGCTGATTTCCGAGATCTATCCACTGAAGGTGCGTGATGCGGCCATGAGCGCCGTGACGGTCACCAACTGGGCATTGAACCTGGCGGTGGCCGTAACTTTCCTGACTTTGGTCGGGGTTCTGGGGCACGCGGGAACTTTCTGGTTATACGGTGTAATCGCGATCGGTGCCTGGGTCTTCTTTTATCTGCTGGTGCCGGAAACCAAGGGCAAAAGTCTGGAACAGATTGAAGAGCACTGGCGGTCGGGAAAACCAGCAAAGGCATTATGAAGGATTCATCCACGAAGCCTAATCACGCACACCTCCTTACCATCAACGGCGGCTCATCCAGCATCAAGTTCGCACTCTATCAAGTTGGCGAACCGCTGAAGCGCGGGCTGCATGGAACGGTTGATCGCATCGGCTTGAGCGGGACGAATCTGACGTTCACTGCACCGACGAAGAAAAAGCCGGAGCGCCACAAGCTCGCCGCCGCCGATCATAAATCAGCGGCGAATGCCCTGATTGACTGGCTCGAAAAGCAAATTGATTTCAAATCGGTAAAAGGCGTGGGACATCGTGTGGTTCACGGCATGAAGCACACCGAGCCGGAGATTGTCACAAAAAAACTATTGGATGAACTGCGTCGCATCAGCCAAAACGACCCGGATCATTTACCGCGCGAGATTGAATTGATTGAGACGTTCCGCCAGCGTCACCCGAAACTGCCGCAGGTGGCCTGCTTCGACACGGCATTTCACCAAACGATGCCATGCGTGGCCAAGCTGCTGCCAATTCCGCGCCGCTTCGACGCCAAGGGAATTCAACGCTACGGCTTCCACGGTTTGTCCTACGCTTATTTGATGGAAGAACTCGCGCGCCTCGGCGATCCGGCGGCAAAAACTGGTCGTGTGATTCTCGCTCATCTCGGCAACGGCGCGAGCGTGGCCGCCGTGCGCGACGGCAAAAGCATTGATACCAGCATGGGCTTCACGCCGACGGCGGGCTTGGTGATGAGCACGCGCTCCGGTGATTTAGACCCCGGCCTCGCGCCGTATCTCGCGCGCACCGAGCAGATGACCACCAGCCAGTTTTACAAAATGGTCAACCACGAGTCAGGTCTGCTCGGCGTGTCGGAGACCAGTTCCGATATGCGCGATTTGCTCGACCATGAAAAAAAGGATGTGCGTGCGGCGGAAGCCGTGGCGTTGTTCTGTTATCAGGCGAAAAAGTGGATCGGTGCTTACGCCGCCGCGCTCGGTGGCTTGGACACGCTCGTCTTCGCCGGCGGCATCGGCGAAAACGCGCCCGTCGTCCGCGCCCGCATCTGTGAACAACTGAATTTCCTCGGCATTGAACTGGCTAAGTCGCGCAACGCGAAGACTGCGCCGGTTATTTCCAAGAATTCCAGTCGCGTCACCGTTCGCGTCATTCGCACGGACGAAGAATTGATGATTGCGCGCTCGGTTTTGCGAAAAATTCCGTGACGCCCGCCGACATCCGATCAACCGCAATTTACCTTCAAGCAATGGCCGGAAATGGCGGATTTCCTGGCAAATCCAAGCAGCTTCCACGGGAATGGCTTTTATTTTAGCCATAAATTAACACAGACGGACAGGGATTCATTGCGCTGAAGGCGTAACGGACTTGAACCGCTTGGGAATGCGACCCCCCGTTTTCCCCTGTCCACAGTTGCTTTGAACCGTCTAAAAAATGGGCAATCTGTCCAATTTTCAAACGAGAAATGCTCCATCTCTAACAAGAGAAGGCGCAACTCTAACCTGAAATGTTCCATGTCTAACCAGCAACATCACGTTCCAAACAAGAAAACTCATTTCTAAACCAGAAATGCACCGTTCAAAATAAGAAAAGCCGCATTGAAAACAAGCAATGCTCCATCTCTGACACGCGATGCGCCTTCTCTTATTGGAAGAATAGCATTGCAAGCAAGGAAAACGACCGTCCAAGTTTGATTGATGGCGATTCAGGTAAGAAAATTCCCTCTCCGCGTTACGAGGCGGGAGCAATCCATTTGGCTCGTCGCGCCGAAATCGGATGAAGGCGGATCGGATGAGAAGGCGGCCGCAGGCCGGATGCCGGCGAACGCAGAATTGACGCGGATAATATTCCGGCGCACATTAGCCTGTAGCGGAGGCTGTCACTGCGCCGCGCCCCGGTGGACCGGGATGAAACAAATATGAGAAATGGAATCGTCATTTCATGGTTGCCGGCCATCGGGCTGGCATGGCTCGTTTCCGGCTGCGCCTCCACCCCTTCGCTGGCCGTGCAACAGGCCGGCTACCCGCAGGACAAGGTGGACGCCCGGGGATTGTTCACGGAAAACTGCGCCACCTGCCACGGCCAGGATGGCCGCGCCCGGACATTTCATGGCTGGCTCGTGGGCGCGCAAAATTTCACCAACGCCCGGTGGCAGAAGGATACTTCGGATGCGGACTTTATCCACGCCATCAACACCGGTCCCCACATGATGCCCGCGTTCCATAAAAAATTGTCCGTCGCGGAGATCGCGGCGCTGGCGGCGTATGTGCGCACCTTCAAACCCGCTTCTTGAACTGCGCTGAAGGCGTAATGGAAATTAGCCCGGTGTTGGTGCGCCGGTGGCCGACTGCCAAGTCTGGCCGTGCGCAAGCACCTACGCCGGGAAAACGTCCCGCAAAATATATTCCCCCGCCCATCGGATGGGAGAGGGTGGCCAAAGGCCGGGTGAGGGATTGATGTTATGGGGAGACTTGAGCCGTTTGGGAAACGGCGAAAGGAATTTGCTGTCAGCAAAGGCCGCAGGCCGAATGAGCAGGGATGCGAATGAGTCAACGTGGCCGCAGGCCGGATGAGGTGAACCGCGAACCACGCCAAACACGCGAACATTTTTTAACCACAGATGGACACGGATAAACAATTTTTCAAAGCCCGTCAGGGCTGGCATCTTTGTAGAAACGCGCCGCAAAAAATTCCAAAGCTCCGTAGGAGCGACATCATCCGAATATGCCGCCCCGATGGGGCTTGAGATTGTTTGATTTTGATTTCTACAAAGATGTCGCACCTACGGTGCTGGCAGGGCACTGGCAGGGCGGTGCTTGGTGGCTTGGAGCTACAACATCGCCACCAGATAAATCGCCACGGCCAGACCGATGACAGCCAGAAGCCCCGCAACCCAAACGGCAAAGCCCGGCCCGTAAGCCTGCCTGAACTGCCCGCGATCAAGCGCCTTGACATACCGGTGATGCCGGATGGCCGCCACGATGTTCACAACAATGCCCAGCACGATCAGCACCACGCCCGCCGGCAGCGAAAAGCCCGGACCCGGTTGCGGCGCAGCAGCATTATTGCCGGCCGCCATCTCACGCAGGAACAAGCCGAAGCGGGCCACCACAAAACCGAATCCCATGAACGCGATGCCCGTCCTTAACCACGCAAGGAACGTGCGTTCGGCAGACATATAAATGCGCGGGTCAGTGGCCGAATCCTGAATTTCATTCATGCCATGCAGCCTAGGCAAAAATCCAGAGGCGTGAAAGTCTAAAGTAAAAGCGCCCGGCTGCCGGTTCACGCAAGCGAACTGGGTTGGGCGGTGCTTGGTGGCCGTCTGCAAAGACCGCCGCCGTGATTGATTTGGGCTGCGCGGCAACGCAGCCCTACCGGAAAACATCCGGTGGCGGGCTTGGGAAGCCAGAAACTTTTCGACTCGGTTTGGAATGCGCGTGTTAAGGACTTGTATCTTGGACTTGGCTTTGAGACTGATTCGTTCGTATATTTCGCGGTTCACGTCATCCGGCCTACTTCGCAATTTTCAAGCCGTTCTCTTTCCAGGATTCGTAGCCGCCGTCCATTTCCATGACGGAATAACCCTTCGCGGCGAACTGCATCGCGGCGTGCGCGCCCATGTGACAGTTTTGGGCATAGCAGTAAATGATGTTCATGGTATCCCGGCGCAGACCGGCCAACGTGCCCCATTTTTCCTGCGGAAGATTGATCGCGCCGGGGACATGGCCTTTCTTGAAATCTTTGGCCTCGCGCACGTCTATGATGACGACATCCGCTTTTTTCCCGATTTGATGGCTTACTTCGACGGGGCCGGTGGTGAAAGCCATTTTGTCGGCGAAGAATTGCTTCGTCTTGGCCGCGTTGCTTTTGAAGATTTTAGTCATAACCAGCGCACCGTTGGATCCCAATAGGGATTACAATGCCGTCCGTCCAAAAAGTTTGCCGGGCGCCGCCGGTCAGCTTTTCGTGGTGCGGAATCCGCCCGCGAGAAAGATTACAAGGCATATCAATAGCACCAAGCCAAGCCCGCTGCCGCCAATGACGGGACCGCCAAAATAAAACCCGCCGCCACCGAACAAGAGAAGCAGAACCACCATGAGTAATAATATATTCATGCCAACAAGATAACACGCCGCTGCACGGTTGCCATGGGGTCTTCTACCCATGAAGCAGGAGAGTCGTCCGCCGTCCCCTTGAAAATTCGTGCGACAGGATTTTTATCCGCTCAAGGAGGCAGCAACTCCGTCCGATATTTCGCAGCGAGTTTTTCGGCTTTCTTCCTAAAAGCTGCTTGGGCTGTCTGGTCAAGCTTTGGTGGCGGCGATGTCCGATGTTCGAGGGGAATGCCCACGGCCTTAAAAAATTCATCCTGCCCCGCTGGCGAACACAGGCATAGCAACCGCGCCGGTCGTCGAGACAAATTGTGGAACTGGTGCGGTGCATTGGCCGGAATATTGACGGTCTCGCCTGCGCGCAAGGCTGATTTCACGCCGCGAAATATGAACTCAATCTTGCCTTCTAGAAGGGTGAACATCTCCTCGAAATCATGACGATGCGGCGGCGGACCGCCACCGGGCGGAATGAGCATATCAATCAGGCAAAATCGTCCGGCGGTGTCCTGGCCGGTCAAAAGGATGGTGTAGGTGTCTCCCACAATTCCGAGGTGGGTCAAGTTTTGGTCTGCATCTGGCCGCGCAAACACGGCCTTGCGTTTGGGATTGTCGTCGGGAATCGTCGAGGCTTTGGTCTTCATGGGATTTTCTTTAACCATGATGTCATGATGGTGGAAAGCGGGCGCGGGTGTCATGGGGTGTTCACCCCATTCGTTTCTTCGCGTCCCAAAGTTACAATTCCCGCAACCGATTCAACCGGACATTATGAAAGCAACCCAAAAGCTGCACGACCTGGGCCAGAGCCTCTGGCTCGACAACATCACGCGTGACCTGCTGAACAGCGGCACGCTCAAACGATACATTGGTGAGCTGTCGGTGACCGGGTTGACCTCAAACCCGACCATATTTGATCACGCCATCAATAGTTCCGCCTATGACGCAGCCATCCGCGAGGGGCTGGAAAAGGGGAAATCCGGCGAGAGCCTTTTTTTCGATCTGGCACTGGACGATCTCAGCCGCGCCGCCGACCTGTTCCGGCCAATTCACGACCGGACGAACGGCGTGGACGGCTGGGTGTCGTTGGAAGTCTCGCCATTGCTGGCGCATGACACGGCCAGCACCATCGCGGCCGCCAAAAAGCTTTCCGCGCGGGCGGGAAGGCCGAACTTGTTTATCAAGATTCCCGGCACCAAGGAAGGTTTGCCGGCCATTGAGGAAGCGACTTTTGCGGGCGTGCCGGTCAACGTGACGCTCCTGTTTTCACCCGAACAATATGTGGCGGCGGCAGAGGCGTATTTGAGCGGCATCGAACGGCGCATCGCCGCCGGACTTAACCCGCAGGTCGGCTCCGTGGCCTCGATGTTCATCAGCCGTTGGGATGTGGCCGTGGTGGGCAAGGTTCCGAAGACGTTGGACAACCGGCTCGGCATCGCCATTTCCGGTCGCATCTATCAGGCATACCTCAAACTATTAAGCAACCCGCGCTCGCAGCGTGCGTATAATGCCGGTGCCCGGCCGCAACGCCTGTTGTGGGCCAGCACCGGCACCAAAGATCCAAAAGCCTCCGACATTCTCTACATCAAAGCTCTCGCATCGCCTTTCACGGTCAACACGATGCCCGAAGAGACGTTGAAAGCTCTCGCCGATCATGGCGAACTTGGCAAAATCATGGCGGCGGACGGCGGCGATTGCGAAAAAATTCTGGCCGAGTTTGCCAAGGCCGGCATTAACGTGGATGACTTGGCCGCGCAACTTCAGGACGAAGGCGCAAAATCATTTGTGAAATCCTGGAACGAATTGCTGGCGGTGATCGCCTCCAAGAGCGCCACGCTCAAGGAAACGAAAGGTTGATTTATGAAAGTGCTGGCCATTGATATTGGTGGAACTCACGTCAAACTGCTCGTGACGGGACAGAAGGAACACGGCGAATTCGATTCCAGCCCCGGGTTGACTCCGGCGATGTTACTGGCGGGTGTGCGCAGCGTCGCGAAGGACTGGAAGTATGGTGCGGTGTCCTTCGGCTACCCCGGACCGGTTTCTCATAACCGGCCCCTCACCGAACCGTTTAACCTGGGCAAGGGCTGGGTCGGATTTGATTATCCGGCGGCGTTCAAGCGACCGGTGAAAATCATCAATGACGCCGCCATGCAAGCCTTGGGGAGTTACCGGCGCGGCCGGATGTTGTTCCTTGGACTGGGCACCGGCCTCGGTTCGGCCATGATTGTGGACGGCGTCCTTGAACCGATGGAGTTGGGTCATGTGCCTTACAAAAAAGCGACGTTCGAGGATTATGTCGGGATTCGTGGTTTGGAAAAGCATGGCAAGAAGAAATGGCGGAAGCACGTCGCGGATGTCGTGAAACGATTGATTGCCGCCCTTGAACCCGACGATGTCGTTCTCGGCGGCGGCAACATCCACAAATTGAAAGTTCTACCATCCGGCTGCCGGCGGGGCGACAACGACAATGCCTTTCTCGGCGGGTTTCGTTTGTGGCAGAAAGCCAATGCCCGAAAGAGTTTCTCGGGCGCAATGCCTGATCGTATAAAGCGCAAAGAAATAAAAGCCGTCGTCAGAAAAGAAAAGTAAGATCATAAATATGAAAGCCACGATCAAACCACTCACCCAACGCCCGGCTTGGAAAGCCCTCACGGCGCATCACAAACAAATTCAAAAACTGCCGCTGCGAAAACTGTTCGCTGACGACGCCAAACGCGGCCAAAGATTCGCCGCCGAAGCCGCCGGACTGTTTCTGGACTTCTCCAAAAATTGCATCACGGACAAAACGCTCAAGCTGCTCCTGCAACTGGCCAAGGAATCCGGCCTGCGCGGGAAAATGGACGCGATGTTCAGCGGCGAAAAAATCAACGTCACGGAAAACCGCGCCGTCTTGCACATCGCGTTGCGCGCGCCGAAAGGTGCTACCATTCTCGTGGACGGCAAAAATGTGGTGCCGGAAGTTCACGCCGTGCTCGATAAAATGGCGAAGTTTTCCCATCGCGTCCGCGGCGGC
>DATCBW010000305.1:0-8140 GCA_036511615.1 Verrucomicrobiia bacterium
CGCAAGTTTGAGGAGGAATAAAAAACAGAAAATTGTTTTAGCATTTTATGAAATTTATAAGATTATTCACTTGGATATTTGCGGCGTCAATATATTCAGGAGATGTTCTCGCTTCAGATATTTTTCCTGCTTTTACAAAAACGCCTGTCAATATCACAATTCCTGCAAGCATTCCAGGATGTGCCAGTGATATAGGGCATTTGATTGGAACCAACTATATTTATCAATTAGACGGTCAACTATTTTCGGATAATAAAGGCCATATTCAAACTGTAACGGAGGGATTTGATGGCAAGACAGATGAGAGCACGCCTTGGAAAACTTTGACTGAATTGCTTGCTTTCTATCAAAACGGCGGCTCGAAAGATGATTTGGCGGCGCTATATGATGAAAAGGCTACTAACTATGTAAACTCGATGTATGGAACAGACGAAATGAAAGAACGGTTTCAAGCGTATGGTCGTTCAATTGTAAGTATGCAGGTAATTTTGTGTTGTAAATATTCCGACAACTACCAACTGGCGTTTATCAGGCTGGATTATAAAGACGGTCATCATGATATTATACCGTATTTTTTTACCCTGATTGGAACTAGGTATAAAGTAGCGGCGGTAAATCTTGACAAGCCTTTACCCGCCTTCCTTAACATTGGGCTTTACCTCAATAAGGAATCTGGTTCAGGCATTTTCTCAAAATGACTTTCAACTTCGGGCTTCGGACTTTAACTTCGACGCATGGCAGCCGAAATTGACATCAAATATGTCGCGCATCTCGCGCGCATCGCGCTCACGCCCGACGAGGAAAAAAAACTCGGCGCGCAGCTCGGCCACATCCTCGGCTACATCGAAAAATTGAGCGAACTGGACGTGACGAATGTCGAGCCGACTGCACACGCCGTGCCGATGGTCAATGTCACGCGCGCCGACGAAGTCCGTCCGTCGCTGCCGCATGAAGACGCGCTCCGCAACGCTCCGCGCCAGGCCAACGGACTCTTTATTGTGCCCAAGATCATCGAGTAAAGGTATGCCCGGCATTGGAGATTATATCGGGTTGTCGAAGGTGGTTCTGGCCGAGGGCGGCAAATACTTTGCGCTGCTGCTGGTTTCGGTTCTGGCCATCCGGCTGTGGCGAAACGGCCTGAAAATTCACGGCAGCGTCCGGGTGAAAAACTTTCTGCTGGCCCGGTGGCCGGGTGAAAAAATCTCCGCCGCGTCCCTTAAACACCAACCGCCGCGCGGCTGACATGCTCAACCAGCTCACCATTTCCGAACTGACGGCCCGGCTTGCCCGCCGCGAAATTTCCGCGCGCGAGGCGACGCAGGCGTGTCTGGATCAGATTCAACGCGTGGACGACAACATCCACGCCTTCATCAGCCATGATGCCGGCGACGCGCTCGCGCAGGCAGACGCGGCGGACCAGGAACTTTCTTCCGGCGCAACCCACGCGCAAAAGCCGCTGCTGGGAGTGCCAATTGCCGTGAAGGATGTTCTGGCCGTGAAAGGCCAGCCGCTGAACTGCGGCTCCAAAATTCTCGGCAAATTCAGATCGCCCTACGACGCGACGGCGATTGAAAAACTGAAGGTGGCGGGTGCGATTGTTTTTGGCCGCTGCAACATGGACGAATTTGCGATGGGCAGCTCCACGGAAAATTCCGCGTTCGGCGTCACGCGCAACCCGTGGGACACCACGCGGATTCCCGGCGGTTCGTCCGGTGGTTCGGCGGCGGCAGTCGCGGCGGACGAGTGCATCGCCAGCCTCGGCACGGACACTGGCGGCTCGATCCGCCAGCCGGCGGCGCTGTGCGGCTGCGTTGGTTTGAAGCCGACTTACGGGCGCATCTCGCGCTACGGCCTCGTCGCCTTTGCGAGTTCGCTGGATCAAATCGGGCCGTTCACCAAGGACGTGCAGGATGCGGCGACCTTGCTTGGCGTTTTGAGCGGACACGATGTGCGCGATTCCACGAGCGTGCCGCAGCCGGTTCCAAATTACACTGCCGCGCTGACGGGTGACATCAAAGGCTTGAAGCTCGGCCTGCCGAAGGAATACCTGATCGGCGGCCTCGACCCGGAGGTGAAAGCCGCCGTGGACGCCGCCGTGAAACAGTTGGAAAAACTCGGCGCGGAGATCGGGGAAATTTCCCTGCCGCACACGGACTACGCGGTGGCGACTTATTACATCATCGCCACGGCGGAAGCGTCGGCGAATCTGGCGCGGTTCGACGGCATCCGTTACGGCGCGCGGGTGGACGGCAACGATCCGATTGAACTTTACAGCAAAACGCGCGGCGCCGGCTTTGGCGCGGAAGTGAAACGGAGAATTATTCTGGGCACCTACGTTTTGAGCAGCGGCTACCATGACGCTTATTATCTGCGCGCCCAAAAAGTCCGCACGCTCATCCGCCAGGATTTTCTCAAGGCGTTCGAAAAAGTGGATGCCATCGTGACGCCGACCTCGCCGACGGCGGCGTTCAAGATTGGTGAAAAGTCGGACGACCCGTTGCAGATGTATTTGTCCGACATCTTCACGATTTCCTGCAACCTCGCGGGCAACTGCGGGGTAAGCCTGCCGTGCGGTTTCACGCAGAATCCCAAGCTGCCCATCGGACTGCAATTGCTCGGCCGGCCGTTCGGCGAGGAAACGATGCTGCGCGTCGCGCACGCCTACGAACAAGCCACGCCGTGGCACCATGAGAAAGCCGTGCATTGACGCCTTTATGCTGCATTTTAAGTTTGCGCACAAGTAACCAGCCGGTTACTTAATAGCCATGCGCCAGAAGGCCACCAAGCCCGCGCGGGGCGTGACCCGCAATCCCGGCCGCACGCGCGGCCGGATTTTTGCCGCCGCCATCGCCGAGTTTGCGGCCCGGGGTTTTGCCGGCGCGCGGATGGATGCGATTGCGCGCCGCTCCGGCAGCAACAAGCGGATGCTCTACCATTATTTCGGCGACAAGGACGGTTTGTTCCGCGCGGTGCTGCGCCACAAGATCACCGAGCGCCGGGCGCTGCTTGACGGCGCGCCGGACGATCCGGTGGAAAATCTCCCGTTCCGTTTCGCGCTGATGTGCCGCGATCCGGACTGGGTCCGGCTGCTGGTCTGGGAGGCGCTTCAGGCCGCCGGCGACCGGCTGGTGGAGGAAAAATTCCGGCGGGCGGGAATTGCGCGCGGGCTGCGGCGCGTGCGGGACGAACAGGCGCAGGGGCTGGTGAACCCGGAATTTGACGCGCGTCATGTGATGCTGGCGAAATTGTCGCTGGCGATGTTTCCGGCGGCTTTTCCCAATTCCACGCGGCTGATCACGGGCAAGTCCGTCCGCGATCCGGCGTTCCAGCGTGAATACACAAATTTTCTGAAACGGTTCGCCGTGGCGTTCCGCCCATTCCCACGGCGGGCCACGCCCGCGACGAAATAACAAGGACATGAAAAACTTCTGCTTCATCCCGGTGCTGCTGGCGCTGGCGCTTTTAGGGGACGGTTGTTCGCCGGCCAGGCCGGCGAAAAAAGACGCGTCGGTGCCGGTGCTGACGGCCGTCGCCGTCGCCACGAACGTGCCAGTGCTGATTGATCCGCCGCCCGTCGGCCATGTCACGCCCATTTCCTCCGTGACCATTCGTCCGCAGATCGGCGGTGCCATCAGCGCGGTGCATTTCCGGGAAGGGCAGGAGGTCCGTGCGGGCGACGCGCTTTTTACGATTGATCCGCGTCCGTCGCAGGCGGCCCTGGCACTGGCACGGGCGAACCTGCAGCGTGACGCGGCGCAACTGGAGAATGCCAAAATCCAGTTCGACCGGGACGACAAACTGCTCGCGCAAAAACTGGTTTCGCAGGATGTGTTTGACACCAGCAAGGCGGCGTTTGATGCCTTGGCGGGAACAGTCGCGGCGGACCGCGCGGTGGTGACAAACGCAGTCTTGAATTTGGAATACACCGAAATCCGCGCGCCGGTGGACGGCCGCACGGGCGGCCTGCAGTTCCACGAAGGCAATGTTGTCAAAGCGCCGGACGACGTGCTGCTGACCATCAATCAGATTCATCCGATCTACGTCCAGTTTGGTGTGCCGGAACAGTTCCTGCCGGAAATCCGGCGGGAAATGCGCAGCAGAACTTTGTCGGTGACGGCGTCGTTTGAAAACATGGCCGGGCCGCCGCAGGGCGAATTGACATTTGTTGACAACGCGGTGGATCCGACGACCGGCATGATCCAGCTCAAGGCGAAGTTTCCCAACGAAGACAGCGCGCTCTGGCCGGGCCAGTTTGTGAAGGTGCAGATGACGCTTTCGGAATTGACGAATGCAGTCGTCGTGCCTTCGCAAGCCCTGCAAGTGGGACAAAACGGCCAGTTCATTTATGTCGTGAATGCGGATCCGACAAATACGACAGGCCAGATTGTTGAAATGCGGACGGTGGAAACCGGAATCACATTCAACGGCGAAACGGTCGTGACAAAAGGTTTGCAGGTCGGCGAGACGGTCGTGACCGACGGGCAATTGCGGCTCGCGCCAAAAATGAAAGTCACAGTCAAAAGTTCTGGTGATTCCGCCACAAATTCGCCGGCGAATTAGCATGAGTGTTCCCGAACTTTTCATCCGCCGGCCGGTGATGACCACGCTGGTCATGTCGGGCATTTTGCTTTTTGGCTTTGTCGGTTTCCGCCAGTTGCCCGTCAGCGATTTGCCGAGCGTGGATTATCCGACCATCCAGGTGTCGGCAAATCTGCCCGGCGCTAGTCCTGAAACGATGGCTTCCGCCGTCGCGACGCCGCTGGAAAAACAGCTTTCCACGATTGCGGGCGTGGACTCGATGTCTTCGGTCAGTTCGCAGGGCAGCGCGTCCATCACGATTCAATTCTCGCTCGACCGCAACATTGACGCGGCGGCGGCGGACGTGCAGGCGGCGATTGCGAAGGCTGCGCGGCAATTGCCGCCGAATATGCCGACTCCGCCGACTTATCAAAAAGTCAATCCGGCGGATTCACCGATTATTTTCCTGGCGATGACGTCACCGACACTGCCGATGTCGGACGTGGACAGTTACGCCGAGAATCTGCTGGCGGAGCAGATTTCGCAGATCAACGGCGTGGCGCAGGTCAGCGTTTTTGGCGCGCAGCCTTATGCCGTCCGCATCCAGGTTGACCCGAACAAACTCGCGGCTTTTGGACTTGGCATTGACCAGGTCGAGCAGGCGGTTGAGGCGGGCAACGTGGATCAGCCGCTTGGAACACTTTACGGAAAACATCAGGCGTTCACCGTCCAGGCCAACGGACAACTAAACAACGCGGCGGCGTTTCGTCCGATGATTGTCGCGTATCGCAACGGCAGTCCGGTGCGGCTGGAGCAATTGGGCAACGTGCTCGACAGCGTGCAAAACGACAAGCAGGAGGCATGGTATGACAGCACGCGCTCCGTCGTGCTGGCCGTCCAGCGGCAACCGGGCGCGAACACGGTTGAAGTGGCGGACAACATTAAAAAATTGTTGCCGAAGTTCCGCGCCGCAGTTCCGGCGTCGGTGCATTTGGACGTGCTCAGCGACCATTCGCTGATCATCCGCAAATCGGTGGCGGACGTGGAACGCACGCTGTTCATGGCCGTGTGCCTCGTCGTCATGGTCATTTTTCTCTTTTTGCGGAATCTTTCGGCGACGCTCATTCCAAGCCTCGCGCTGCCGATGTCCATCATCGGCACGTTCGGGGTGATGGCGCTGCTGAATTACAGCCTCGACAATCTTTCGCTCATGGCGCTCACGCTGTGCGTCGGGTTCGTCGTGGACGACGCCATCGTCATGCTCGAAAACATCGTGCGCCACATGGAAATGGGCGAGCCGCCGATGGAAGCCGCGCTCAAAGGCTCGAAGGAAATCGGCTTCACAATCATTTCCATGACGCTCTCGCTCTCGGCGGTTTTCATCCCGGTTTTGTTCATGAGCGGACTGCTGGGCCGGCTGCTGCATGAATTTGCCGTGACCATTGTGGTCGCCGTGCTGGTTTCCGGTTTTGTATCGCTGACGCTGACGCCGATGATGTGCAGCCGGTTCGTCCATTCGCAGCACGGGCGCAAGCACGGCAGAATTTACAACGCCTTCGAGAGTTTCTTCGACTGGCTGCGCGGCAGTTATGACCGGACGTTGCAGACGGCAATGCGCCACCGCCGGGCCACGATGCTCGTGTCGCTGGCGATTTTCGTCGCGACGGCGATTTTGTTCGTCGTGATTCCGAAGGGGTTTTTCCCTGACGAAGACACCAACCGGCTTTCCGCCCAGACCGAGGGCGCGCAGGACATTTCATTCGATGCGATGCGCGAACACCAGCTTGCCGCGATGAAAATTATCGCCGCCGACACGAATGTGGACGGTTTCATATCCTTCATCGGCGGCGGAACCTTGAACAGCGGCCACATATTCATGCGCTTGAAAGACCTCTCGGAACGGAAATTGAACGCGAGCCAGATCATCCAGGAGTTGCGACCGAAATTCGCGAAGTTGACGGGCATGAATGTTTATCTGCAAGTGCCGCCGCTCATCCGCGTCGGTGGAATGCAAAGCAAGGGACTTTACCAATACAGCCTGCAAGACACCGACGTGAAGGAACTGTTTCATTGGGCGCCGATTTTGACCGACAAGCTGTCGCACGAACCGGGTTTTCAAGACGTAACAACCGATTTGCAAATCGCCGCGCCGCAGGTCAACGTGGAGATTGACCGCGACAAGGCCGCCGCGCTCGGCGTGACGCCGCAGCAAATTGAAAACGGCCTCTACGACGCCTACGGCGAACGGCAGGCCTCGACGATTTACGCCGACGTGGCGGAATACTGGGTCGTCTTTGAGGTGTTGCCTCAATTCCAGCGCGATCCAGCCGCGCTCGCACAACTTTACATCGCGAGTTCGGTGACCGGCACCAACGGCACGCCAAAACTGATTCCGTTAAGCGCCGTTGCAAAACTGACGCGCAGCGTCGGTCCGACAAGCATCTCGCACGTCGGCCAGTTGCCGTCGGTGACAATCACATTCAACCTTGCGCCCGGCGTTTCCCTCGGAACCGCAGTCGCGCAGGTGCAAAAAGTTGAAGCCAGCTTGACTGATGAAACCGGACAGCACTTGCCAGCAACCATCACCGGAAGTTTTCAGGGCGCGGCGGCGGTTTTTCAATCGTCATTTCGCGGAATGATCGCGCTGCTCATCGTCGCCATCATTGTCATCTACATCGTCCTTGGAATTCTTTACGAAAGTTTCATCCACCCGCTCACCATCTTGTCCGGCCTGCCGTCGGCGGGATTCGGCGCGCTGCTGACGCTGATACTATTCCGGCTCGACCTGAACATTTACGGTTTCGTCGGCCTCATCATGCTCATCGGCATCGTGAAGAAAAACGCCATCATGATGATTGATTTTGCCATTAACGCGCAACGCGAACACGGCAAAACTCCCGAGGAAGCAATCCACGAAGGCTGCCTGCTGCGCTTCCGTCCGATCATGATGACCACGATGGCCGCGCTGTGCGCCACGCTGCCCATCGCGCTTGGCATCGGCGCGGGCGGCGAGGCCCGGCAGTCGCTCGGGCTGGCCGTCGTCGGCGGATTGGTCGTGTCGCAGTGCCTGACGCTTTACATCACGCCGGTGATCTATCTCTACATGGAATCGTTCCCCCAATGGCTGCGCCGTCATTGGCGGCTGGTGCTGCTTGGCTTGGCCGCCGTCGCTGCGCTTTTGATTTTATTGCGGTTTGTGTGACTGCTGCCGCCGGACGCGGTTGGGAGATGAATCCGGTTCACCGACCAGCTTGAAGTTGACGCGTCCGTAACGAAAAATTAACTGTCCAAGTGCGGATAATTATGCCACAAATCAAATCTCAATCTTTTGAACTGCCAGAAGAGAAGTCAAAAAATTTATGCTGATGAATTTATTGTTCTGGTCGGCCCTCGGTTTTTCCGCAGGGGTGGTTCTGGCTTCTTTTTTTGAATGGACACTGCACCGTTTTATCATGCACAAGCCGGTGCCGGGATTTGAATATCCGTTCCGGGCGCCGCCATCATCCATCACCACACCTTCAAATCCGACCACACCTATCATCTCATCAATGATTCCGACAAGAAAACCATCCCGATGGCGCGGTGGAACGGGCCGGCGATCATCGCCGTGGGAATGTTTCCG
>DATCBW010000306.1:0-2091 GCA_036511615.1 Verrucomicrobiia bacterium
AAAACGGCGCGGGCCGGCGGTGCAGCAGGCAATAGGCAATTTCGTCCGGCAGCAGAATCCGGTTCACAAACCGGTCGCCGAATTTTTCAAAAGACGATGCGATGCGCGCCACTTCGATGATGTCAATGCCGGTGCCGAGAATCATTTTGGTTTTACGATTTATGATTTACGATGGACGCGCAAGCAAACTTGCGAACGCCCGGTCAATTGTCGGCATCGGTCAGATTTCCGTGATGACGGTGTCGCTGTGTTCGTAGGCGGGGGCGCAGCAGCAGAGCAGGCGCAGGGTTTCGGTGCCGGTGTTCCAGAGTTTGTGCTTCTGGCCGGGCGGAATGGCGATGGCGTCCCCTGCCCGCACGTCGCGCGTTTCGTTTCCGATGCGGATTTTTCCCGTGCCGTGCGTGAGATAATAAATTTCCTCGGCGAGCGGATGAAAATGTTCCTGGGTCGCGCCGCCGAAGGGCAACCGCGCCTCGGCCAGACTTTGGTTGCGGATGGCGAAGTTGCGGTGCGCGAGCAGTTCGCGGATTTCCGAGCCGTCCTTGGTGGTGAACGGCGGAACTTCGTTGAGGTTTTTAAAGTCCATGATTCAATCATCCTCATTCTCGTCCTCGTCGTCATTCTCAATTTTTTGGGAATGAGGCAAGCTTGACGAGGGGGAATGATTTTCATTTCAAAAACCTTCCGGCAGCTTGAGAATTTTCGTCCAGTCCATCTGGCCGAACAGCACACCGGCGACAATCAAAATCATGGCCGCGCAAAACGTCGGCGTGATCGGCTCGTGGAGCGTGAAATGTGCCCAGGCGGTTGTGGAGAGCGGGATGAAATTGTTGAAGAGCATGACTTGGCTGGTGCGCCAGTGGCGGAGCGCGGAATTCCAGAGCGCATATGGCACGACGCCTCCAAACAAAATGCACAGCGCCTGCACACCCAAATGCGACGTATCCACGACCAGCCCATGTGCGACCATTATTTCGATCAGACCGAACGGCAGCAGCCAGACACCCGACATCCACATGGAATGGGCCGCAACTTCGACTCCGGGAATCTGCCGGCTTAAGAAGCGCGCCTGCAAACTGTAGTTCGCCCAGAGCAGACTGGAGACGAGGCCGAGCAATTCACCGGGCAAACTCGATTTTCCCGGGTGCAACGCCGGCCAGAACAGAACCACCACGCCCGTCACCGCCAGCAGCGCCGCCGCATAACGCCGCAGGCTTGCCAGATTCCAGCGCGGGCACTCCTCGGCCAGCAACGCCCAGACGGGCGACGCGCCGAGATATAGCGCGACATGCGAAGCCGCCGTGAGTTTCAGCGCCCAGCAGAACGCGACGATGTAAGCGGCCAGCCCCAGGCCGCCGCGCAGCCAGAGCTGCCGCCGCATGCCGGGCGCGAGCGGCTGAAATTCGCCAAGCCAGCTGGTGAACCGCAGCACGGCGAACAGAATGACGCCGGCGAACAAAAAACGCACGCCGCCGGTCCAGATCGGCGGCCACGACGCGACGAGCCACTTGGTTCCGGCATTGTTGCCGCCCCACAAAAAAACGACGAACAGCAGTCCCCCGGCGATGGCGGAGTTGTTTTTCTTTTCCGGCACGCGGCGAAGTTAAGGCAAAGCACCGGGAAAAACAGACCGAAATTTCAGCGTGCGACCGAACCAAGTTGCAGTTGATGCTCGGGTGCCCTGCTTTTCTAACGCCAGCTTGCCAGAATCACAGCGGCGGGTGAAAGGTTGTTCCCATAGGAAAGCACCGCGCTGGCGTCCGTGATGTTTGGAGTTTCCAGTTCCGGCACGGTGAAATAATAATCGGGCATGTCAGGATTGAAAATCAACTGCGGATGATAACCTTTGGCGGCAGGCCATTTTTCCAGAATTTTACTCCAGAATATGGCGAGGATTTTTGAGCCGCTGCCCGGAACGTAATTGTGTCCGTCACGCGACACCTGAACCACGCAACGGATCTGGTCGCCGATGAACACCGGGAACACCCACCGGTCCGCCGGCTTGAGCAACGGCTTGAGGGGCTGGCCGGTCTTATAGCCGGCGCAGTCGGATGGTATTATCTTGTAGATCGGAATGGCATCACCGAGCCA
>DATCBW010000307.1:0-5608 GCA_036511615.1 Verrucomicrobiia bacterium
ATAATCCGCGTGGCCGGGACAGTCAACGTGCGCGTAATGACGCTTGGGGCTTTGATACTCGACGTGCGAAACCGCGATGGTCACGGTCTTGGTCGCGTCGCGCACCGTGCCGCCCTTGGTGATGTTCGCGTAGGAAATCGGCGTGGCCAGGCCTTTCTTGGCCTGCACCGCGACGATGGCGGCGGTCAAGGTGGATTTGCCGTGGTCAACGTGGCCGATGGTGCCGACATTGACGTGCGGTTTCGTTCTCTGAAATTGCTCTTTAGCCATGTGATGTGTGTGTTGCTTGTCTCGGTTGCTGCGTTATGTTTTTTTATGGAGCCCAAGATCAGGATTGAACTGATGACCTCGTCCTTACCAAGGACGTGCTCTACCAACTGAGCTACTTGGGCATCCAAAAGCTTCTCGTTCAAACCCGATTCGCAAAACGACAAAAAACCAACCCGCTCATGTTTCTTGCGAAATTTAAGCGGCTGGCAATTTTCAGTTTTACGGCTCTGACGCACATAAATTAGGTAACGCGGGTTTTCCTGTCAACTGGTTTTTTATTTTTCTTTTGCTCCCGAATCCGTCACGCCGGCGCAATGAAGTTCCCATGTCTTCCGCATATATGTTCCATGCCAATCCGATCCGCAAAGCCGTCTGCCTCACGATAAGCTACAGATGGAATTGCGAGCCGAAAAAATTAGGTGTTTTCGCCGCAATTGCAATACCCCCTGCAAATTCCAATGCGAATGAAAGAAATGCCTGCGCATCAGGCCGCCTCAAGACGCCCCAACAACCGCAACAAACCATCCAGAATCGTCAGCGGATGCGGCGGACAACCTGGCACGAACAAGTCCACCGGCACGACGGAACCCGCGCCGTTCAGGATTTGCGGATGCCCGATGAATGGTCCACCGGCAATCGCACACGCGCCGACAGCAATCACGATTTTCGGCGACGCCACGGCATCGTAAGTTTTTTTCAGTGCTAGTTCCATGTTGCGACTGACCGCGCCGGTGATGAGCAATCCATCCGCGTGACGCGGCGACGCGACGAACTGGATTCCAAACCGGCCCAAGTCCCAGCCGATGGTGCCCAGAACATTGGTGTCGGCTTCACACGCATTGCAACCACCGGCACTCACCTGACGCAAACGCAGCGAACGGCCAAAAAGTTTTTTCAGCTTTTCATCCAGCGCGGCAGCGAGGCGGATTTCCTCTTCGCCCGGCTGGCCGAGCAGCAAATCTTCGCGACGGCGCACGGCCATGCGGTGATCGCCGGTTTGCTGGATGGCCTTCGTCGGACAAACTTCCACACAGGCGGCGCAAAAAATACATTTGCCCAAATCCAGCGCCACCGGTTTGCCGGGTTCGCGCGTGATGGCCTGTGTCGGACACACGGGCACACAGGCGGTGCAACCGTCGGCGCATTTGGTGGCATCCACTTTGAGTGCGCCACCGTGCCGGTCCGGCAATACCGGAGTCGGACCTTTGGGATAGGCCATGGTTTCGCAGCCATGCTTCAGACGATGGGCAATGGTATCAATGACGAACATGGTTTTGGTGCAGTTTCATAAATCAAAGCCGCAGTAGGATAAATTGAAACTTTTGTTGCAGATGGGAAAATCCGAAATGGCCGTGCCGCGCAAGGCCAGCGCCAGCCCGGTCCAATTATGAAACGACGGATCAATGATCTTGTAGCGGCGGAAATGGCCGACGCCATCCGTCAATGCGACATGGCACACTTCGCCGCGCCAGCCTTCGACGAGGGACACCGCCAGCGTGTCCGGCGCGGACGGTGCCAGTTCGCCGTGCAATTCGCCCTCAGCCGGCGCGGCCAGTTGTTCAATGAGGTATTGACCCGAGCGCTGAATTTCCAGCGAACGCACGCGGGCGCGGGCGAACACGTCGCCGCCGGGCCACACGGCAACCGGAGCCTGGGCGAAACGGTGCCAGCCCGCCGGATGATCATAACGCACATCGCGCACCAAACCGCAGGCGCGGGCTGCGGGGCCGACCATGCCAATCTCACTGGCTTGTGCTTGAAAAACCGTTCCGACATTTTCAAACCGCGAGCGGACGGATGCGGCATCCCAGAACCACGCAACGGCCTGTTCGGTGTCCTTCAGCGTTGTCTTCAAGCGTTCGATCAACAGCACCGCACGTTCGGGTTCGAGATCGTGACGGCAGCCGCCGGGACGCACGAGACCGCGACCAAAACGGTTGCCGCAAATCAGCGCGGTGAGGTTCAGAAAATCGCCACGAATTTTGCCGCAGGCCGAGGAAGTGGGCAGGAACGCCACGTCGCCAGCCAGCGCGCCGATGTCGCCGGTGTGGTTGGCCAGTCGCTCCAGTTCGAGGGAGATGGCACGCAGCCATTGCGCACGCAACGGAGCCTCGGTTCCGGCGAGTGATTCCATGATGGTCGCGTAGGCTGTCGCATGGGCGATGGTCGTGTCGCCGGCCACCGTTTCCATCTGGCTCATGGTTGCCAGATGCGGGCCGCCCGTCAGCGCTTCCTCAACACCGCGATGCTGATAGCCGAGCGCGATCTCCAGGTGCAACACTTCTTCGCCCGCGCATTGAAAACGAAAATGTCCCGGCTCGATGACGCCGGCATGAACCGGACCAACCGCGACTTCGTGAACTTCCGCGCCAGACACGCGGAAAAATTCCCCGTTGGCGGGCGCATTTCCGTTCATGCGGCGCACGGGCTTGAGCCAAGGATGACCGACGGGAACTAGCTCATGTTGTTCCCAAACTTCGCGTTCAAACAGATGCGCCTGCGGATTGAGCGTCGTCAGCGCGGGATAAGCACCAGCGAACGGCTGACTGCGCCCAACCGCCAAGGTGTTGTCCACATCAAACGCCAGCACGGCGACGAGGCTGGTGCTCGAACCTTCCGGCACGCCGAACCAGGCGCAGAGCCGCGCGCCGCGATTCAATTCCTTCGCCGTGGCGCGCACGAATTCCGCCACCGTCCACGCGGGAATTTCCGCCCACGGAAGGCTGGTGGCGTTGGCCAGAAGAGCAAATGGAGTCGAGGCGCTCATGGTGTGGGAAAGAGTTGGGCGACCGCCGCCGACCAGGTTTCGCGCAATATCGCCGGCGTAAAAAGTCCGAGCCACAAGGACAGGCCCAGCAGCAGGAGCGGCGGCGCGACCACGCCCATGGTTTCGACAAAGTGTTTGCTGTTGGACCGGATTGCCGGACGCGGTCGTCCGTCCACGATGCCAAAGACCACACGCGTCATGCCGAAAAACGCCAGCAGTGCGCAGCCCAGAAAAATTGCAGTGGTAATTCCATGCCCGGTGGCGAGTGCGGCGCGCAGCACCAGCAGTTCGCTGAAGAACGGGCCGAAGGGCGGACACGCCGTGACAGCAAACATGCCGGTCACAAAGAGCGCCGCCGAACGTGGCGTGAGCAGCGACATGCCGCGCACGTCGTCCATGGAAGCCGAACCGGCCGCGCGGCGAATGTTACCCGCGCTTAAAAAAAGCGAGCCCTTCGTCAGGGCGTTGCTCCAAACGTGAAACAGCGCAGCCGCGACACCAGCCGAACCCATTGCCGCGCCAACGCAAAGAATGCCCATGTGTTCCACGCTCGAATACGCCAGCATGCGTTTGTAGTTGCGCGTGCCCAGGAGAAAGAGCGCGGCGACCAGCATGGAAAAAAGTCCGATCGCGAGCAACGTGCGGTCAGCCATCGGTCCGGCACCGGCAGCCGCCACCACGGACCGCACGCGCAGAATGGCCGTGAACGCCACCGTGGTCACACCGCCCGCCATGATCGCCCCCACGATGCCCGGCGCCTCGCCATACGCATCCGGCTTCCAGGTGTGCATCGGTGCAAGTCCCATCTTGGTGCCATAACCGACGAGCATCAAAACCCACGAAGCGACCACCCAAGGATGCGACCGCGTGGCGGCTTCCACGGTCAGATTGAGAAATTGCCCGCTCAGAGCATTGAAGGTGAGATCGCCATTGCCTCCGGCATTCAGTGATGCGTAGCCCAGACAAAAGGAACCGAGCAGCGAGAGGGCGATGCCCGTCCCGCCCACGAGCAGATATTTCCAGGTTGCCTCGAAGGCGCGCGGAGTGTTGTTGAAGTGCAACAGCGGAACCGCCGCCAGCGTGACCGCCTCGGTCGTGATCCAGAGCAATCCCAAATGCCGCGACTGATGGCCGGCGCTCAACAAACCCAGGATCGCCAGCAACGACGCGACGAACACGCGGTTGTTCCGTTCCGACCGGATCTGAAGATACGGCACGCCATAGACGGCACACACAAGAAACAGCAACGACACTACCGGCAACACCGCGCGCGCCACCGGATCAAAGCCCAACCAGGCGTCCGGGGCCACCACGGGCGGATTGACGAACAGCCAAAACACCATCACGACATGCACGAGGCTGACGACCGGCAGGAACCACGGCCGCGTGCGATTGTCCGGCCAGAGCGCCGCCAGCGCGGCTCCAACCAAGGGCACAATGATGAGCAGGAGTGGAATCATTCTCGAAGCGTGGTCAGTTTGCGGGTGTCGAGTGAATCAAAAGCGCGTTGAATGCGGTCCACGATGATGCCGATGATGAACACACCCACGGTGACGTCCAGCAGGATTCCGGATTCCACCAGCAACGGCGTCGTGTGGATCAGCAACAGACCGAACAGGTAAATGCCGTTTTCCAAAATCAAATAACCACAGACCTGGGAAATGGCCTTGGCCCGGCCGATGAGCAAAATAAAACCGGTCAGGATCGCTGCGAGCGAACCCGGCACCAGCAAGGTTCCGGCATGTTCCGGCAGCAGCGGCAAGCCACGCGCCATCGCCATCGCCGCGATCGTTCCGCCGGCTCCGAGCAACAGCGACGGCACAAAGCCGATGAACGGTTCGATCTCGCGTTCGATGTTGGCCGCGCGCATCGCCCGCCGCAGCAGGCCGGGAATCAAGAATCCCTTGCCCGCCACCGTGGCCAGCGCGACGACGATGATGCGCCAGTCCAGCCGTTCATGCTCCATCAGCAACGGCATTATGCCGAGCACCATGCCTTGCAGCGACATCGCGCGGATCAACGTCGGCAGCCGGCTGCTGCCCAGCGCGATCAGGTTCAGTCCCATCGCCAAGCCGATCACCAGATTCAAGGTTCCGCTCAATTGGCACCGCCTTTCCACGAAACCAACAACGAAAACAAGCACAGCAAAAACGCGATGGTCAGCAGCAACGGCACGCGCCGAAACGCCAGCCGCGCGAGGAATGATTCAATCAGTCCCACGCCAACCGTAACCGCCAGCACTCCCGCCGCCAGCGCGCCGGTCGCGGCGAGCGGAGACATTTCCCCGATCGGCAACACCGCTTGAACCAGCAACAGCGAAAACAGGAGGAGCTTAACGGAAGCGCCGTGCAAAATTGCGGCCAGCGGCGGACCGCTGTGATCGAGAATCATGGCTTCGTGAACCATCGTCAATTCCAGGTGCGTGTTGGGATCATCAAATGGCACCCGGCAATTTTCTGCCAGCAGCACGACGAAAAGTCCCGCCGCCAGCAACGCCGCGCCAGCGCCAGCGCCCGCCGATGGCGAAAGCATCGTCGCCAATGAAACGCTGCCGGAATGGACGATGAGCGA
>DATCBW010000308.1:0-29297 GCA_036511615.1 Verrucomicrobiia bacterium
GGTTTGTTCGCCGCCATTTTCCTGCTGCCGCCGACGATTTTGATGGGGGCGACGCTGCCGGCGATCGCGCGCTGGGTCGAGACCACGCCGCGCGGCATCTCGTGGCTTGGATTTTTTTACGGCGGCAACATCGCCGGCGGAGTGTTTGGCTGCCTGCTGGCGGGGTTTTACCTGTTGCGCGTGCATGACTCCGCAGTCACCACCTTGGTCGCCGCCGCCATCAACGGCACCATCGCGCTGGCGGCCTTGGTGCTGGCGGCGTTTGCCGGGCGTGAAGTGCAAACTGAAGCTGAACCGGCGGCGGGAAAAAATCCGTCCGCCCCGGTCGTTCTGGAAAAATCCGCGTGGCCGGTCTATGTCGCAATTGCGTTGTCGGGGTTGACCGCACTGGGCGCGGAAGTGGTCTGGACGCGGCTGTTGTCGCTGATGCTGGGTGGCTCGGTCTATACGTTTTCAATCATCCTGGCAGTGTTTCTGTTTGGTCTCGGCATCGGCAGCGCGGCCGGCTCGGTGCTGGCGCGCAAGGCATCGAGCGCGCTGGTCGCGCTGGGCTGGTGCCAGTTTCTGCTGACCGGCGCGATTGCGTGGACGGCTTATATGATCTCCAGTTCCCTTCCCTACTGGCCGATCAATCCCTCGTTGTCGCCAAGTCCGTGGTATAACTTCCAGCTTGATCTGGCGCGCTGCCTCTGGGCGTTGCTGCCGGCGACCTTGTTGTGGGGCGCGAGTTTTCCGCTCGCGCTGGCGGCGGCGGCGCGCGGGCGCGATTCCGCACGGCTGGTCGGCGGCATTTACGCGGCCAACACGGTCGGCGGAATCCTCGGCGGTGTCGGCTTCAGCCTGATCGTCATCCCGCTTTGGGGAACGAGACAAGGCGAGCGCCTGCTCATCTGCCTTTCCGCGCTGTCCGCGCTGCTGCTGGCCGTGCCACGATTGCTGGTTTGGCGGAAAAAACTTTCCGGCGGCGCTGCGTTGCGTCACGCCGGAACTTTTGCCGTGCTGGTTTTGATCCCCATTTTCCTGGCGCGCGGGGTGGCGGGCGTTCCCGACAAACTGATTGCCTATGGGCGTTACATGGTGACGTGGTTGAGCGGGACGGAGGTGCTTTACACGGGCGAGGGAATGAATTCCTCGGTGGCCGTGACGCGGACGCTGGACAACAACGCCATCAATTTTCACGTCAGCGGCAAGGTCGAGGCGTCAAACGAACCGCAGGACATGAGGTTGCAGCGGATGCTCGCCCATCTGCCTGCGCTGGTGCATCCCAATCCACGCTCGGTGCTGGTCGTCGGCTGCGGGGCGGGCGTGACCGCCGGCTCGTTCACGGTTTATCCTAGCATCACGAACATCACGATTTGTGAAATGGAACCGCTGGTGCCGCAGATCGCCGCGCGCTATTTTTCCAATGAAAATTACAGCGTCATCAATGAGCCGCGCACCCATGTGACCTTCGACGATGCGCGGCATTACATTCTCACCTCGCACGAAAAGTTCGACATCATCACGTCCGACCCGATTCATCCGTGGGTCAAAGGTTCCGCGACGCTTTATACGAAGGAGTATTTCGAGCTGGTCAAACAGCATTTGAACCCCGGCGGCATCGTCACGCAATGGGTGCCGCTGTATGAAAGCGACGACAACGTCGTGAAAAGCGAGATCGCCACCTTCTTCGCGGCGTTTCCCAACGCCACCATCTGGAGCAACGATCAAAGCGGCAAAGGTTATGATGTCGTGCTTCTCGGCCAGGCGGGCGAAACCAAAATCAACCTCGACGAAATACTGCTGCGGCTGGCCCGGCCGGAAAACGCCGCCGTGGAGCAGTCGCTGGATTACGTCGGCTTCCACAGCGCGTTTGAACTGTTCGCCACCTACGCCGGCCGCGCGGACGACCTGGCCCCGTGGCTCCAGGACGCGCAAATCAACCACGACCAAAACCTGCGGCTGCAGTATCTGGCGGGTCTGGGCTTGAATTTATACATCAGCGAGCGTATTTATGACGAAATGCTGGCCGACCGCAAATTTCCCGAATCGCTGTTTGCCAGCTCAAGCGAAGACAGCGTTGCAGCCATGAGAGCCGTGCTGACAGCCGCGCCACGATCTGAACAAAAATAGAAAACCAAAAATAGGAACGAAAAATTATGGACACAGAATCATTTCAACATCTCCTCAGCGGCGGACTCGCCGTCCTCATTCCAGTCATCATCGTCGGGCTTTTCATTTTAACCTCGGCGGTCAAAGTTTTGCGCGAATACGAGCGCGGCGTGATTTTCCGGCTCGGCAAATTGCAGGGCGCGAAAGGGCCGGGGCTGATTTTTCTCATTCCCATCCTGGACAAAATGGTGCGGATGGACATGCGCGTCGTGACCATTGACGTGCCCAAGCAGGAAATCATGACCAAGGACAACGTGCCCGCCACGGTGGACGCGGTGATTTACTTCCGCGTCGTGGACCCGAACGCGGCGGTCGTCAAAGTGGAAAATTTCTGGAAGGCGACCTCGCTCATCGCGCAGACGACCTTGCGCAGCGTGCTCGGCCAGTCCGCGCTGGACGAACTGCTCGCCCAACGCGATGTCATCAACCAGAAGTTGCAAGAAATCATTGACCGCCAGACCGAGCCGTGGGGAATCAAAGTCACGTCCGTCGAAATCAAGGATGTGTCGCTGCCCGACAGCATGAAACGCGCGATGGCCAAACAGGCCGAGGCCGAACGCGAACGCCGCGCGAAGATTGTGAACGCCGAAGGCGAATTCCAGGCCGCCGAGAAAATGGTGCAGGCCGCCGCGTTGATCAGCAAGGAACCGATTGCGCTGCAACTGCGGTATCTGCAAACGATGCGCGAAATGTCCAGCGACCGCAATACGACGACGTTCCTGCCGCTGCCGATAGATTTGTTCAGCGCGTTTTTGAAGAAGTAAAAATTGTGCTAAACGGATTCACCATTCATGGCCGAGTTTGAATATAATTTTGAGTGGGATGTTCGGAAGGCAGCGGCGAACATCCCCAAGCACGGCGTCAGTTTTGAAAATGCCGCGACGGTTTTCCGCGACGCCGAGGCGATGTCCTTGTTTGATCAAAAGCACAGCGCGGACGAAGACCGCTGGATTACTTTGGGACTGGATAATCGCGGGCAATTGCTGGTAATTTGCCACACATGGCGCAAGACGGAAACCGGCGCGGCGAGCTGCCGATTGATTTCCGCGCGCAAAGCCGGTCGAAAAGAAGCGACACAATATCGAAACCGAAAATTATGAAAAAAGAATATGATTTTTCAAAAGCCGAACGCGGCCGGTTCTACCGCCCGAACGCGAAGCTGAATCTGCCAGTTTATCTTGAACCCAAAATTCAGGCGTGGCTCGGCAAAGTTGCGGGCAAGCGCGGCGAAGATGTCGGCAAACTCGTCAACCGCCTGCTCAAAAAGGAAATCGAACTGGCGGAAGCAATCCGCTGATGCGCGAAATGGCCAGCGAACACAACACGACGACGTTCCTGCCGCTGCCGATAGATTTGTTCAGCGCGTTTTTGAAGAAGTAGAGAACCATGCCGCTTGTATGATTTCTGTTTTCAATAATCCTGAAGCTCTGGTAATCTCTTCGCCATGAATACGAATCAGCCCGCTTCATCCGCTTGGGGAAACGGCCGCGTGATCGGAATTGCTGTTTTGATTTCCCTGTTGCTTGCAATTGGCGTCGCGTTCGCGTTAAGCGGAAATTTCTTCGGCGTAGTCATCGGTGTTGTCGGCCTCGCCATGTTCGCCAAAGGATTGAAAGACCATCGCGCCGACCCGCCTACGATTGGTTTGCTTACCGCTTGGAATCGTCCATTGCCATATCCCAACACCGTTCGCGTCACGGTGCTGCTTGCCAACTATTTTCCTTTCTACCTCGACACGATTGAAATTGAGATGCCGTTGCGGCACGAAGATTTTTCGGTGCAAAACATTCTGTCGTCCGACCACGTTTCCATGAGCGGCGGAGTTTCCGTCACCGTGAAGCCCGATGAGACGAAGCTCATTGACTATGTTGCCGCTGCCAAAATGGAAGGCGTCATGCAAAACATCCGCAACATCGTTGCCGTTGACACCGCGAAATTCTGCCGCGACAAATCGTGGCAGACCATCCAGCAAACCAGCGCCGATTTCGAGCAGTTTCTGAAAAACGAAATTGAAACGAAACCTTTTGGCATCAGCATTGAAAAACTCCAAGTGCATTTAAGCGCGCCGGAAACAGTATTGAGCGATGCCGCGCAGGAAGCCCGCCAGCTTCTCCAACGCCGCGGCGAACTCACCGAATACCAGACTTATCTCATCGCCGCACAGGAACGGCTTGAAGCCATCAAACAGCACGCGCAGCCGGACGACCGGATTCCCACGCTTGAAGAAACCATCGAGAAAATCAAACACGAGCGGCTCATTCGCGACGGCAAAGTTGTTCGCGTGGACGGCAACGCGAACAACATTTTAGTTGCTGAAAGCGGCTTAAATTTTAGTGGCAAAAAATGAATCAGAAAAACCGCAGTTGGATTATTTGGGTCGGCGGCATCGCACTGTTACTGTGCTGGGGTTACGGAAAAGCTGCCCGCCAAACTGTGCCTCAATTGGTGGCCGAGCAACGGAGTTTTTCATCCTACACCAACGTCATCACGGTGTCGGATCAGTGGACGCAAGTTGATATTCCAGTCGGCTGGCATCTGGAAGCTAATTGGGGGACGGATGTCCCCTTGGACGTTAGTAATTCGCTTAGTGCGTATGATCTGCTGAAAGGCCATATGGAATTGCCAAACGGGCCATACATGGTATTCCGTGTTCACACAAACTCCCAGCCCACTCAAGCAAAGGTGGTTTGCGTATTCACCAAATTGCCTTAATACAACGGTTCTTTTTAAAAAGTCGGTCAATGGTATCGCTCATTGGCGCAGCAAAAGTTCCATTCGACAATCGAAATTTGAAATTCATTTCATGCCTCTTTACGAATACAAACTGTGCGAAGGCGGCAAGTTTTCATCAGCGATTGCGTGATAATTTTTCTGAACATCGGCGTGCTGGCGCTCGTGGCGGGGGGCGCGTGGTGGTTGACCGGCTTTGACAAAACGGCGGGCGGTGAAAGCAAAAGGACACATTACGTTTTCCGCACCATCCGCTGCGCCGCCATCCTGTGGCTGGCCGGAATGTTCCTCTGGTTCATTGAGGATCGGAACGGCGGGATGGGCGGCGCGGTGCTGTTGCTGATCATTCCGCCGTCGCTGGCATTGTTGTTGTGCAGCAGCCTGTCGGAATTATTCACGCACGGTTTTCTCCGGCTCATTGACCCGGAGTTCCATGACGACCGCGAATTCGACCCCGGAAAAAGCCGGCGTTACCAAAACACCATTGCGCACCTGATTAAAACCGGCCGGCGGGACGAGGCCATCAAGCTCTGCGAGGAACTCAAGCAGGCCGGCGAGGTGGACATGGTGACGCTGGAATTTCTCGGCGTGAAACAGGAGCGCGCGCCGATTCCCAAACCGCTGGCGGAGGCCGGTCGGCTGCGGTTGCAGGGAAAATTCGCCGAGGCGGAGCAACTTGTCAAGTCGCTGCTCGCAAAAAATCCGGCGGACGCGGACGCGGCGATGATGCTGATGCGGCTTTACGCGCAGAATTTGCGGCGACCGGACCGGGCGCATGAAGTGCTTCGCACGCTGGAAAATCAGCCGCACGTTTCCGCGAGCCACATCGAGTTCGCGCGCCGTTCGATTGATGAATGGAGCCAGGCGAAGCCGGAGAAAATTGAAATTGCAGTTCTGCCGGAATCCGTGGACGAACTGCTGGCGCAGGGATTTTTCGGCACGGCGATTGAAACGCTGGAGGAAAAAATCAAGGCGCAGCCGCTGGATTTTGAACTGCGGCTGAAGCTGGCGGAGGTTCACGCGGTGCATTGCAAAAATATTCAGCGGGCGGAGAAAATCATCCGGCAGATGGAAGCGGGTTCCGGTTTCAGTTTGCTGCAGATCCAATTGGCCAGAGCCAGGCTTCAAGGGTGGCGCGAAGCGGCGGCGGTGCGCCCGGCATAGTTGCCATTTTCACGGAGTGGCCGCACAATCTTCCGCGTGTCTGCCGGTTCAAATCAATCCACGCTCGCCGCGCGGCTGTCGCGTCAGGCGGCGGCGCTCGGCTACGTTTTGGGCGTCCTGCTGCCGGTGCTGGTGAAGACGGGCCGGCGGCCGGTGATCTTTTCACGCTGGACCGGGATGGGCGACATCATCTGCACCTTGCCTGCCGCGCGCGAACTGAAGAAACGGCATCCCGGCGCGACGTTCATCTACAATTGTCATCCTGATTTCGCCGCCGTGCCCAAGCTCGCCGGCGTTGCGGATCGTGTCACGGCGTTTGAAGATGTGGGGGTAGTCGGCCATTGGTATAAATTTTTGCTCGCGGGCTTTTATCATTTTGCCCACGGCGACGATTTGCCCGGCCGGACGAGCCAGGAACCGATGGTCACGGAATTTTGCCGTCAATTCGATCTGCCGGTTTTGGAAGAGCATCCGGAACTGCCCGTCACGGCGGCGGGACGGAAAGGGGCGCTGGTCGTGTTCGCCAAAAAGAAACTGGATCTTTCCGCGCTGGTGCTGATCCATCCCGGTCCCAGTTGGCCGGTGCGCGAGTGGCCGCGCGAATGTTGGACGCGGCTGGTGGCGGCGCTGCGCGCACGCGGCTTCACCGGCATTGCGCAGCTTGGGGTGGCGCGTTACATGAACTTCGGCCAGGTGGCGGTTGAAACGATTCCGGGCGCGGTGTCGCTGGTGGATGAATTGTCCGTGGAAGAATGCATCGCCGCCATTGCGCAGGCGAAACTGTTCATCGGCATTGATTCCGGCCTGCTGCACATCGCCGCCGGCACGCGAACGCCGTCCGTGGGACTTTTTGGAATGACGCTGCCGGAATATCGTTTCTCAAAAGATTTTCGGAAAGATTTTGTCGTCAACCGCGTCGAATGTGCCGGCTGCGAACACCGCAAGCCGCGTTTGCATTGGGTCACCGGCTGTCCTTTCGACATCAAGTGCATGAGAACGCTGGGCGTGGACGAGGTGCTGCGCGCGTGCCTGGCAAAATTGGAGCCGCTGAAGAAATGAAAATCAAGTCATGCGGGCGGCAATTTTATCAAACAGGCTTGCACGACTTCCGATACGGGAATGGTCTTCATGCACCGGATGTCATGCGGACAGCCCGTAATCCAGTGCAGACAGGGGAGACGATGATGACAGCCCTGACAATCCACATTGCTGACGACAAAGGAGCAGGAACTGTTTGCCGAAAAGCGGAAATGCGGCGTGGTCGGCCCGAAAATACCGATGGCGGGACGTCGCAGGGCGGCGGCGATGTGCAGCAGGCCGGAGTCAATGCCAATCAGCAGGTCGCACAGGGAAATCAGGGCGATGGACTCTTCGAGTGTCAGCTTGTCCACCATTGAGATAACCCCCGAAAAGTAAAAAGGAGCCGCCATTCCCGCGTCGAGATGCTTGCCGATTCCAACCTGAATGATGTTAGGAAATCCGCGACGCTGCAATTCCAGCACCAAGGCGTTCCACGAATCGCGCGGCCATTCCCGGACGGGCCAGCTTGGACCGGGATGAATCATGGTCACTGGTCCTTTGCCAAAACCCTGGCGTTCAAGAAGGGATTGCATTCTGGCGCGAACAGCTTCGTCAATTTGGAGACGCGGATGTTCGCCGTCCAATTTGATGCCATGTTGCCGGCCAAAAGCCTCAATGATGACCTCCGACGAGGCTCCGTTTTTATCCCCATAGTCAAACTGATACACGGCGGTAAAAAGAAACGCCCAGCAAGTTTTCAGCATTCGGGCATTGAATGGGGCAACGATATTCGACACGCCGCCCAAGCGCGGCAGACAGGCGAAATCCGCATGGCAACTGTAGATGCAAGCCATTCCCTGATGACGGCGTTTTAACTCCAGTGCGGCGGGAAAGGTGCAGATAATATCACCAAGACCAACATGGCGGGAAAAGAGCAGCGGGCGTTCCCGGCTGCGCAGAATCAGCGGCAGGACGACTCGTAAAACAAAACCGAAGGTTTTTAGATGGAGCTTGATCAGATCTTTGCAACTGCCCCAAATTGGCAACAGCGACCGCAAGGCCGGGCGTCTGCCGATATAATCTAAAATGACAGCGCGCACACTGCTGATCAATCTCATGTCAGTTGATTCTCCAAATCGTTCACTTTTGGGCGGCAATTTTATGTTCCCTTTTTCCATTCCAATAAGCGAGCGATGTGCCTTCAATTCTGCATATGTTCCGTCCGATCACCCTCCACTCAATAATGAATTTGACCACGCCGGGATGCGTTTGATCACAGTCGTGCCACAAAAAGATGCCATTTCCACGGCAAAGACCGAAACATTTTTCGGAATCCTGCTTGCAGTATTCGTAGGTATGCGAACCGTCTATGAAGAAAAAAACCGGGCCGCCAAACTCGCGGAAATCCATCAGCGCGGTGTCGCCGAAATGCTGTTTGATTCTGGCCTCCACGGAGGAACCCTTGAATTCCCGGCCGACTGACCGGCGCTGAATCAGGTGAAAATCATCCTTGGGCATATCCTTGACGGCGTTGTTCGATCCGAAAAAATCCGGCGGCAAATCCACTGTGTGGATAATGGAATCAGGCAGGTTTTCCGCCATGGCTTTGGCGGTATGCCCCATGTAGGTGCCGATTTCCAGGATCTCTTTTGGGTTTTCGGCTGTTAGGATGGACAACAACGCAACTGCGTCATTCCTGGGCAACATTCCATCTTCATATTTTTGCGAATTGAGTTTGATCGTCGTTTTCCTTGGGCCGAGAATCTCATCCAAGGCAAGCTTGGGAATGGCCTCCAGTTCCCGCTCAACCTGGTTGCAAATGCGGTCTTGAAACGGATGGGCCGCTCCCAGGCTGGCGAAACAACCCCGGACAAATTCCGAAAAGCCGAGGCGCAAACCACGAATCATGCTGGCGCCATTGATGCCCATCAGAAACTGAAGCGATTTCTTCATCATTAGTCTGTGTTCGTCAAAAGTTGGCCGCGTATTTTCAGCTTATCACCCGGCGAAACCTTAATGCGAGAGGATACCAGAGCGGAACGCCAGCTTCTTTTATTCCCCAGCGATTCACTGAAATTCCAAGGCGGCGCATCAATTTACGCCCTATGCTCACGTTTTGGTAGGCAATTTCACCCAAAACCGGCGATTTGTGGATTTGGTCGGGATAAAAGTTTGTGAATGGTTCAAAAAGTTCCGACAGTGTCCTGACCGTGAGCTGCTGTTCGAAGAAACAATCCCGTGGATGATACTCAAGGGTGCCAACAAAAATGTTGCCGGTAAAAAACTCATTCACGGCCCGGACCATGCCGCAACGCACGTCATGTGGAATGTGCTCAAAAACAGAAATACAGGCCAGGTGAGTGATCTGCGGATTGTCCCTCAACAATTTTGCAAGGGTCTCGTAGCTGCCCAGGCTGCGGTGAAACACGATGTTGGAGGCGGCCTCTTTTGATTCCCCAATGTTGACATCCATGACGTGGACTTCCCTGACATACGGGGCGATCACGCGCGTAAAAAACCCCGCGCCTGTGACCGGCGATCCACCCCCAACATCCAGCACGACCGAATCCGGGGTCAGTTCCAAGAGTTCAATCGTCTGGTGATATTCCCAGAAGCGCTGGCTCAATTTGCCGCCGCCATATACTTTGCCATCCCATTCCGCCGGATGCGATGTGCTGCCATAGTGCTGCCACAAGACAGATTTCAGTTTTTCATTGAGCATCATGTTTCTTGTTTTTTTTGAGATTTATTTTTGAGATTGATAATTAAACAACAGTTGCCCGGACGGAGCGGAGCTTTGGGCGTCGTCATTCGTCACGGAGTCAAACTCCATTTTCCCTCCAATCGAACACCGCAGATTCCATTTCCAAGATAGGAAGGAGTTTTTTCACCCGGCAGAACTTCCACCTGCACCGCGCCTGGCAGATAATCAGATGGGGACGAGGTGGAACCCAGGGCTGCGCCCAGATCCACCAGGTAAATGCCAGGCTGCAATGGCAGGCGGTCTATTTGCAGCCGGATTGTCTGTTTGCTGCCTGCCTTCACCGCCACCATGCCGCGCGCCACATAACTGTCGTAAGTCGCATACCGCATCCCGTCAAGCCCGCTGAAACCAACGCCAAACCATGCTTCCTCAAAATCGGCGCTGCCCGCGAATTCCATCGTGAATTCGCAGCTCTCGCCATGGAACAGCGGCCGGCCGTCGTTGACGGTGAAACTCGTCAGCCGCAACCGCAAATCAAACCAGGAATGTCTTCCCATGCCTTCAAGTTGAACCTGCGATTCGCTGCGGCTGGCGCTCCGGCTGGTGTAGGATTGCACCACCTGGCTGGCCGCGCCTTCCGCCACGATGGATCCCTTTTCGAGAAGAATGCCTTGATTGCACAACTGTTGCACCGCCGCCATGTTATGGCTCACAAATAAAACGGTGCGCCCGCCCTTGCTCACATCCTGCATCTTACCGAGGCATTTTTTCTGGAACGCCGCGTCGCCCACCGCCAGCACCTCGTCCACAATCAAAATTTCCGGCTCCAGATGCGCCGCCACGGCAAAGGCCAGCCGCATATACATCCCGCTGGAATAACGCTTCACCGGCGTGTCGAGAAATTTCTCCACCTCGGCAAACGCCACGATCTCGTCGAACTTTTTGGCGATCTCGGCCCGGCCCATGCCGAGGATCGCGCCGTTGAGATAAATGTTTTCGCGCCCGGTCAGTTCCGGGTGAAAGCCGGTGCCGACCTCCAGCAAACTGGCGACGCGCCCGCGCAAACGGATGGAACCCTTGCTTGGCTCGGTGATGCGGCTCAACAGTTTCAGCAGCGTGCTTTTGCCCGCGCCATTGCGCCCGATGATGCCCACCACGTCGCCGCGCTTGACCTCGAACGAGACGTCGCGCAGCGCCCAGAACTCTTCCGACTTTGGACTTTGGACTTTGGACTTTGGACTTTGAAACAACGATTTTGCCCGGCCGGCGATCACGTCGCGCAACGCCTTGTAGCGGCGGCCTTCCTGCTGGTGATGCAGAAGATATTTTTTCCCGAGCCCCTTGACTTGGATGATGGCGTCGCTCATGTCAGTTCCGGCCGTGGTTTCGGCCGGGCGTTTTCACGACCAATTTTTCGAGTTCGAGCAGCCGTAGGTTGATGCTGTTCAAGATCAATCCCAGCCCCAGCGAGAAAAAGGCGAGCAGCACCAGCGCCGCCGCCAAGATCGCGCTCGGCACGGTATAGACGTAATGAAATTGGATGAATTCATAAATGGGCCGCGAACCCACGGCCAGGCCGAGCGTCAAAAAAACCAGGCTGCCGCCGCCGAAAAATGTCAGCGGCTTGTAGGATTTCAGGATCAGAAACAGTTTCAGCAGCACCCGGAGGCCGTCGCTGAACGTGTTCAGTTTCGAGAAGCTGCCTTCACCACGGGCGCGATACGACGCGGACAATTCCTGGATGACCATTCCGCGATAGAGCGCCTGCAGCGTCAGTTCTGTCTCCACGTCAAAGCCGCGCGCCGTGATGGGAATCTGCCGCGCCGCCGCGCGGGTAAAAACCCGGTAGCCGGAAAAAATATCCGTGACCTGCGCCTGAAACATCCAGTTGATGATGCCGCAGACGGCCCGGTTGCCGGCGACGTGCAGCGGACGGAAGGATTTTTCGCCGTGGCTGGTGAGCCGCGTGGCCACGGTCATGTCCGCGTCGCCGTGCAGGATCGGTTTCATCAGTTCGTGGACAAAGCCGGCCTCGTAAGTGTCGTCGCCGTCCACCATCACGAGGATGTCTTCGTCAACGAAATCAAACATCGAAGCGACGACGAAGCCCTTGCCCTGCCGCTTTTCGCGCACCACCGTTGCTCCGGCCTGTGAGGCAATGGCGGCGGTGTCGTCGGTGCAATTGTTGTCAAAGACGAAAATCCGTGCGTCCGGAAGTTCGCGGCGGAAATCCGCCACGACCTTGCCGATGGATTTTGCCTCCTGATAACAGGGGATCACCACCGCAACGCTGGGACTTTCGTTGGACGAATCAGCCATAAAAATTCTGGAACCGCACGCAAAACCGCGCCCAACCGGGACGCGCTTTTGAATGATGCTGCGCCAAAACGCCGCCGCTGACAAGCGCGTTGCCGGGGCGCCGGCCCGCGCCGGAAAAACCCCTGCGCGGAAATGTTTTAATTTGCACGGGTTGCAGCCGGGCTGTCCGGTTTTTCAATGTGGAGCAGGCACCAGTTTTCCGCGCCCCAGGAAACCAGTTCAACGATGGGAACGGACAAGACAATTTTTGCTTGATGTGCCTGCGCCCATTCTTTCAACGGAACGGAGCTGATCTCCGGCCAGACATTTTCTTTGACGACCAGCCATTCGACATCGGGATTTTCAAGAAACTGGCGGAGGTCGTGGCGCGGATAAACCACGTTGCGCCGGCCAAACGGCCGCCAGAGGGAGTAGTCCGCGTCGTCGGGGCCGGCGATGAACCCGACTGTGCGCGCGGTGTCTGGCAGGGCCGCCCGGATTGGCGCGAGAAAATCGTTGCGGTGCGCATAGATGGTGTCAGTCGCGGCGAGCCGCGCGAACATTTTATTTTCGGGATGCGTGCGCGCCAGCCAGCCGGAAATTTTTTGCGCCGGCCACAACGGACGCGACACGGACAAAACCAGCACCGGCAAAACGCCCAAGGCCGTCAACACCAGAAAAGCGCGCCACGCCCGCCGACGCAAAAGCCGCTCTTGCGCGGGCAGCAACAGAAATGGAACGATGGCCAGCGAATAATAGGGCAGCAGCAAACGCGGTCCGGCTTCCGACCCCATCTTGGCCATGACAAAAAGGACGGACACCCAGGCCGCCAATGCCACCAGCGGCAGCAGGGAAGACACTTTTTTTATGAAACCGGCCCGACGGAATCGGCAGGCGGAAATCCCGAAAACAATCAGCAACGGCAATGCGATTCCCAGTCCAAGCCCGGCGCCTTCTTCGCCCGGAAGCTCGTTGATTTTGTTGCTGACCAGACGGGGGAACTGTTTTTTCAACGAGTCCGGCAAGGCGGCGGTCAGGCCGTGGTTGATTTGATTTGAAAAAGGCAGCACAGGTGGCATGAAGGATTCCAGCAGCAGGAAACCGTTTCCCAGAACGCCCGCCACCGGGTTTTGGATTTGCACCAGGGTTTGATTGCCTGGGTCGCCGGTCCAATTGCCGGTGTGCAACTGGTTCAAGGCCATGATTGGGACGGCGGAAATCGCCACGGCAAGAACGGCCACGGCCAGGCTGCCGAGCAGACATTTTCGCAATTGTCCCAGTGCCGGCCAGACGGCGACGAGGCACGGCAGCGCCAGCGGCAGGTTGGAAAGTTTCACGCCGGTCATCAAGGCGGCGGCCAGCAGGGCAAGCCAGACTTCGCTCACGCGGCCCGAACGCCGCGCCCGCAACCCGAAATAAACCGACAGCAGGCAAAACACAGCACCGGTGAGATCGTTCCCGATGCTGCCGGCCTGCGTCGCGAATCCGTAGCCGAGCGGCAGCAGCCACATCCAGGTCCAGGCCACCTTGCGCGCCACGCCCAAATGCCGGAAGATGGAAAACAGCAGTCCCGGCATCAGCAGAAATCCCAGCGCGTTGATCAAAAACATTCCCCGGTCCGAACGCGTGAAGATGAGGAACGGCATGGACAACCATTCCCAAACAGTGCCGGAAAAGTTCATCCGCTCATTGAACGTCGGAATCCAATGCCATTGTCCGGCGGCCCACCAGTTCAATATGCGCGGCAGCCGGTAGGTCAGCGCGTCAAAATTACTCGGCGCATACAAGGTTCCCCCGATGATTGTGAGCGCGGCAACGATGAAAAAAATCAGCGGGAGCGGCCGTCGAAAACGCCGGACAGGAATCTGCAACCACGAACGACGGCTGGAAGACGCCTCCCGTTTTTCCCCCCGCCACAGCCACATTAGTCCGGCCACAGCCAACGGCAAAACGACCGCATAGCCGACCGCCGTTAAAGCTTGGAGCAGAGACAGACTCCAGCCGGCTGCCACACAAGCAACGGCCCAAATGATGCAGCTCCGAAAAAGACTGGATGAAAGGCGGTTCATGTTGTCGGCGCTTCAAACGTCTAAATTGGTTTCGCCCGCGCCACGGCCAGCAAGCTCTGCCCGATGAACGGCGGACACACGCGCGATTCAAACCCGTGAACCGACGGGAAAATCATCCGGTCAAAAAAACGCACTGCGCCGACGTCAAGCGACCGTTTCTTCAAGAGACGAAAATTGAGCCACCACGCGAAGTAGCCGACAAAATTGTAATAGCGCAATTTCACAATTTGAAAACCAGCCTGCTCCAGCTTCGCCCGCAGTTCCGGTTTTGTGTAACGCCGGAAATGGCCAAAATCCCGGTCAATCGGCGCGTAAATCTCCGGTCGCGCCGGGACGAACAGGCAGAGCGCCCCCTGTTGCCGTCCAAGTTTTTCGCGGTAGATTTTCAGCTCGCGCTCATCCTCGTCAATGTGTTCGAGCACATTGGCGCTGAAAATGGCGTTCCAGTCGTCATCACCTTTCAAGTCCTCAATCGTGCCCTGCACAATGGCGTGTCCGGGAAAGGCCGCGCGCAGCCGGCCGCAAAACGCCGCGTCCGGCTCGATGGAAACCACCTTCGTTATCGCGGGATTGCGCAGTAGTTCCTGGGTGATTTGTCCGATGCCCGCGCCGACTTCCAGCACGCTGCCCCGCAGGAATTTTGAAAATTCGTTCAACAGCGCCCGGCGGTAATTTTTCGCCTCGTTCAACGCGGCAAACTCAAAACCGTCGGTTTGCGCCGTTTCGTTGGGGACTTTGCTCATGCGCGCGAAAGGAAATTATACTTGAAAACGCACCAGAGCGCGCGGACGCCGTCACGCCAGCCGATTTTTTTCCCTTCGGCATAGGTGCGGCCGTAGTAGGAAATGCCCACCTCATAAATGCTGACCCTCAAGCGGGCGACCTTCGCGGTGATTTCCGGTTCAAAGCCGAAACGGTTTTCCTCAACTTTGATTTTCTGCACCACCTCGCGGCGGAAAGTTTTATAGCACGTCTCCATGTCGGTCAGGTTCAAGCCCGTGGCCATGTTGGAAAATGTCGTCAGCAGTTTGTTGCCCACGGAGTGCCAGTAATACAGAACGCGGTGGCCGTTCGGGCTGCCCAGGAACCGTGAACCGAAAACCACATCCGCCTTGCCGGCCAAAATCGGGACGAGCAGGCGAAAGTATTCCGCCGGATCGTATTCCAAATCCGCGTCCTGAATGATGACGATGCTCGCGGTCGCGTGCGCAAAACCCGTCCGCAGCGCCGCGCCTTTGCCTTGATTCATTTCGTGCCGGACCAGTTTGACGCGCGGTTCGTTTTGCGCCAGCGGCTGCAATTTTTCCCAAGTGCCATCCGTCGAGCAATCGTCCACGATGACCAGTTGTTGCACGGGCCGCTGCGCCAAAACCGTTTTGATCACGTCCGCCACCGTCGCCGCCTCGTTGAAGACGGGCATCACGACTGAAAGGCACGGCTCGATGTCGGCGTTGGATTTGATTTCGGTCATTGAAATTCGGATATGATTCGACCGAAGCTGGCAAAAAAATTCAAACTATTCAATCTGCAAATGGCAACAGAACGCCATGCTTTCAATTTAAGATTTGCCCCCGCGCACAAAAAATCGTAAATCGTAAATCACAAATCAAAATTGAATTATGCCTTCATTCGACATTGTCTCGCAGGTCAACTCGATGGAAATCGAGAACGCCGTCAACCAGGCCAAAAAGGAACTCGCCAACCGGTTCGACTTCAAGGCCAGCAAATGGGAAATCGTGCTGGAGAAAACCGAGATCAAGCTCACGGCCGACAACGAGTTCAAAGTCAGCACGCTGAATGAAATCGTCGTCGGCAGGCTCGCCAAGCGCGGCATCAGCATGAAGAGCATCGAGCAGTGCGAGCCGGACATTTCGCCGCTCGGCCACGCGCGGCAGCGCATCAAGATTAAAAATGGCATCGAGAGCGTGGTGGCCAAGGAGATTACCGGCTTCATCCGCGACGGCAAGTTCAAGGTGACGACGCAGATCCAGGGCGACGAAGTGCGCGTGAACAGCAAGAGCCGCGACGAACTGCAGACCGTCATCGCCGCCGTGCGCGCCCATGAATTTCCCGTGGCCGTGCAGTTTGTGAATTTCAGGGATTGAAAATGAAATGAAATTGTCCAACGCGCAAAGCGCCGCCATCCGCCGCGAAAAAGTCATGGATTATCTGCTCAATCCGGCTCATCCCGACAATGGCGGCAAGGCGGAATTTTTCACGCAAGTTGGTTTTCGTCGCGAGCAATGGGAAATTCTGGCAACAGCGTTGAAGGATTTGGCTTCAAACGGAGAAGTAACCAACGCGACCGATTCGCCGCATGGGAAAAAATATGTTATCGTTGGGCGGATGCAATCGCCCGGCGGCAAGACGCCGTTGGTGCGAAGCATCTGGATAGTGGACAAAGGGCTGGATGCCGCTAGATTGGTGACGGCTTATCCGTGCAAAAATGAAAGGCAATATGATCAAAGAACATGACCGAATTGTTTTGAAGACCGCCATCGCCGCCGAAAATCTGGAAGCGGGCGACGTGGGAACGGTCGTGCATATCTATCGTGACGGGCTGGCCTACGAGGTGGAATTCACTACGCTCAACGGTGATACCGCAGCGGTTGTCACGGTGGAAGCCTCGCAAGTTCGTCCGGTTCACAATCACGAAATCACTCATGCGCGCGAGTTGCAACCGGCCTGATGCCGCCGTGCGCGCCCATAAATTTCCCGTGGCCGTGCAGTTTGTGAATTTCAGGGATTGAAAGCGCGGCACTTTACAAGGATGCCAACGACTTAAATTACTCTACCTTGATCAAGGAGTGACAAAGTTTGCCACCAACGGAGTCAAGGGCGGCAATTTATTCAGATTCGTAAAGTTCAAGTCAAATCCCCAACGGCGCGTTGGCGCGTTGTAATAATTTCCTGTCGGCTGCCAGAAATTCGTTGCGTATTGGCTGGGGAACAACGCCGTCATTGAACCATTCCAAGTTACAATATTGCCTGCCCAATTTTCCAGCAGCCGAAAATAGTTTTCCACGCCGCCGCTGTAATGCGTGCCATTTGAAAGCACGATGCCGGTATACACGGCGGCATTGACAACAGTGTCGGCGGGGGTGCGCGAAGACAAGGGTGTGGATGGATTAAAACTGTCGCTCCAATTACCCGAAAGAATTGTAATCGCATCGCACATCAACGCCGAGGGAACAGTGTTGGTGGTGTCGCCGACAGTGAGCGAAAAAGTCGAGCCGTTGGTGGTGTTGTTGTAATTGCCCAGCATATAAAGCGGCTGGGGCGTGGCGACTGTCAGACCGTTGACGGGCAGTTTTTGTCCGTTGACAATCCGCACTGCCGGCAACTGCGATGGTGTCTGCGTGACGTTGTTGAAAACGTAAATAGAATTGATGTGGTGTCCTTTGCCCGCGCCGCCACCAAGATTCAGATTGTCATATTGTATCCCGCCTGTGGCGCTCGTATTGGTCAGCCATGAATTGAGCTTGGCGACATCAATTTGCACGGCCTGAACCGTCTTTCCTTCGCGATAGTCGTAAAAAGAAACATTGGTCACATACGAGTAGGCGTAAATAATGTTCGTGGCCTTGGAACTGCCGGAACCGGTGATGTTGGTTGATGTCACGTCAGGCAGCACTTGGATCAGATAATTGGGAACATTATTTGGATTCTGATAATAGACCATGATGTTGGTGCCGAGCGTGCCGTTGGTGCCGTTGGCGGCATTGGTCACAATCAGGTCAACGGCGTTTTGCAGGTAAGCAAGTCCTGTCACCGAGTAAGCTGCGGTATAATTTGGCGGCGCAAGGCTCGGCGGCGGCGACTGTAAAATGGCAAGGAAGCTGGTTGGATCCGTGCTGGGATTTGTTCCAAAGGCAAAAGTCAACGGGTTGTAGTTTGCCAGCGGGTTGTTGTCGGTAAAGGTATAAAGCACGTTACCGCTCCGGCCCACGTTTTGAGGATCAAGCGGGCTGGGAACATTTGAAATCGTTCCTACCGCATCTACAGTGCTTGAGAAAACCAGTCTGGAAGTGCCGCTGCCTGCTCCCGTCGCCCAAATGCTGCCGTTGGAATGGACAGGGCCAACTACCGTCATCGCCGCACCGGGATTGATCTCCAAATCCAGGTTGTAGAAAATGGCGAATTGATAAAGCGGCACCATCTGGGCAGTGCGAAAAAACATTTGCGGCCCGGACTTTTGGACATTCGCCATTCCGCTGGCACCTGAACCGCACACAACCCAGTTGATTGGCCGGGTTAAATTGGTCGCTGATTGAAGCAAAAAATATGAATTGGGATTTGACCAGTTCAGGCCAACTTGATTGATGCCATTGGTGATGTTCAACACCGGCGGCGTTTGCGCTTGTCCTGTGCTGGCGAGCACAAAACAAATTGTCCAAAAAAACCAAATCAGCTTTGTCAGCCGGTTTTTCATCGTGTCAGGAGCGAAGTCAAAGGTTCTTCAACTGGTCGCAGGATAATTTGCGCGGCTTGTTTTCACCAATTAAATCTGGCGCACGGTGAAATGCGCCATAAAAATCTATCTTTCCAATTCCTTTTTCCGCTGCGCGAGGACTCTTCGCGACGGCGTGAAATTGGCGATGAAGTTGCGGTAAAATTCCGCGAACGTCCCGGCGGCGAGGTGCGCGCGGGCGTCGGCCATCACTTGCAGATACAGGTGCGTGTTGTGGACGCTCAACATGCGCAGGCCGAGGATTTCATTCACGTTCAGCAGATGCCGCAGATAGGCGCGCGTGAAATGCCGGCAGGCAAAGCAGCTACAGCCTTCTTCGACGGGCCGGAAGTCGGCCTTGAACTGGCCGCCTTTGATGCCAATCGCGCCGCGCCGCGTGTAGGCGGTGCCGTTACGCGCGACGCGCGTGGGCAGCACGCAGTCGAACATGTCCACGCCGCGCGCGATGAGTTCGAGCATCTGCGCGGGCGTGCCGAGGCCCATCGCGTAACGCGCCTTGTGCGCGGGCAGATGTGGCACGGTGAATTCAATGGCCTTGAGCATCTCCGGCTCCGGTTCGCCGACGCTCACGCCGCCGATGGCGTAACCGTCAAAATTCATTTCAACGAGCGCCTTGGCACATTCCTCGCGCAACGCGGGATTGGAACCGCCTTGCACAATGCCGAAAACTTTCTGGCTGTCGGCGCGCGGCTGTTCGCGACATTCGCGCGCCCAGCGGATGGTGCGTTCGACGGCGTGACGCTGCTCTTTCCCGGGCGCGTCGTGTGGTGGACATTCATCAAACACCATCGCGATGTCCGAGCCGAGCGTGCGCTGGATTGCCATCGCCTCTTTCGGTCCAAGAAACAAAAGCGAGCCGTCAATGTGCGAACGGAATTCGACGCCGTGCGGTTTGATTTTCCGAATTTTCGCGAGGCTGAAAACCTGGAAGCCGCCGCTGTCGGTGAGAATCGGCAAATTCCAGTTCATGAATTTGTGCAAGCCGCCGGCGGCGCGGATGATGTCGAGTCCGGGCCGGAGGTTGAGGTGGTAGGTGTTGCCGAGAATGATTTGCGTGCCGCACTCCAGCAATTCACGCGGGTCCATCGCCTTGACGCTGGCCTGCGTGCCGACGGGCATATAAACCGGCGTGTCCACGACGCCGTGCGCGGTGGTCAGTTTTCCCAGCCGCGCCTGCGTGTGCGAATCGGTTTTGAGAAGTTCAAACATCGTTCGAAGGGTTAATCAAATCGGCGCGGTTGGACATGAAATTTTGCGTTTGATTGCGCCCAGTCACGGATTGCCGATCAAGTCCGGCAAAAACCGGATTTCAAACATAAAAGTCCACCACCAGGCCAAAATGACGCCGCCGCGCAGATAGAACCAAACCGCCAGTAGTCCCATGACGAACCGCCCGGCCAGCAGCGCCGCCTGCAGCAGCGGTGTGAGCGGCGTGGCGAGCGAGTGAATTTTCATCGCCAGCACGCCCGCTCCGAACAGGGCGGTGAGGCCCGCCGCCGCCCAGCGGTTCTTAAACAGCCGCAGGAGCCAGTCACAGGCGGCGAAGACCAGAAACAACTGGTTGATGGCCATGGAAAACAGCACCATGGCAAACCAATGCTCCAGGTCAACGAGGTATTCTTCCGGCATTTTTGACCGGAGCGTGGGGTCAAGCCACAGGTGAAATACCGTTGCCGCGATGATTCCGATGAAGGTCACCGCGAGGAACTGTTTGGGTCCCTGTTTGAGAACAAAGACCGGCCGTCTGGTGAATTCTTTATGCCAAGCAAAAACAAAACCCCAGAGGACAACGCCGCAAATGAAAATTGTGGCCTCCAGATACCAGATCGGGGCCGGATGGTTCAGCCAGAGGGACAGCCGGGGATAACCAGCCAGCGCCGAAACCAAGGCGGCGATGCTCGCCAAATACAGAACCCGTGGTTGGAAGAGAAGGCGCATAATTTGCCCGTCAACCGGCAAAGCCGGGCCGCAACTTAATGGTCGCCCAGTTTGGCAAACGAAACGTCCACCTGCAAATCGGCGGCGATTTTTTCCAGATCCGTTTTCAGCGCGGCAAGATCGCAGTGTTCGGGCAATTGCAGCCGCGCGCCGGCCTTGAACAAGGTTTCACCGCTCATTGGCGCGCTGACGACTTCGCTGGAAAATTCCTCGACGTTCACGTTCGCCCGCGCAAGTGCGCTGGTGATTTCGCGGACGATGCCGGGACGGTCGCTGCCGACGATTTCGAGTTTCGTCTGCCGCGAATCCGCCGCCGAAATTGTTGTTCCATCGGCGCGAACGACGACATTGAGGCCGGAAATTTTTTGCAGCGCGTCGAGCAGCGGCGCTTTTTTCTCCGCCGGAATTTCAATGCGCAAAATGCCCGCGAATTCGCCGCCCAGCCGGCACATCCGGCTTTCGAGCCAGTTGCCGCCGTGTCCGGCCACGGCGCGCGCAACGGATTCCACGAGGCCGGTGCGGTCCGGCCCGATGAGGGTCATCACCAGGGGAATTGGCATTGCAGAAAAATCAGGGCTGGCTGGTGATTTTGCGCCAGTCCACGCCCTGCGTGCCGGCGTAGACGGCAAAGGCTGTTTCGTTCTGGATCAGCACGGCGCGGACGACGCTGGAATCATCGGCGCGGCCCAGCTCTAAAACGCTTTCGGGAATGACGCCCATTTTCTTGTGCGCGTAAAGCAGCGCGAACACGGACTGTGCGATGGCGACAAACGGCAGTTCCTTGTAGGCGCCTTCGATGGCGTCCTCGACGGCGTCGGCGAGAAATTCGAGCTGGTCCACGAGGTGCGGAAATTTCGGCGCGTTGATCTGCGTGAACTCCAGTTTCCACTGCGGCAGATGGCGCAAGACGCTTTCCGCAACATAGGGCGTGATGGCGGTGGCACCGCGATTTACGAATTTGGCGATTTCGGACATGACGGCAATGTAGGGAAACCTTCGGTTGCTTAAAAGTGAAATTATTGGCCGGATGAACAACGTCGGTTCACAATTTATAAAATTGCTCCCATTCCTTGCGCGGCGTCACGCCGGCAAGCAGTTCGTTGGCGAGCTTGTGGTTGGTGATTTGTTTCGTCGCCGGGTCGAAAGTGAGTTTGGCATTGACCCGCTGCGCGATGATGCCCAGCGCCATCGCCTGGCACAACGGCCCGGCCACGGCGAAGTTTGAATGGCACGTTTCCTCGCCCTTGCAAGCCTTGAGAAAATTCTCCCAATGATTGCCAGTGCTGGCCGGCACCACCGGCAGCTTGGGCGCCATTTCCTTTGCTTTTGACGCGGGAATGATTTGCAACTTCGAGCCGTGCGTGCCGCCTTTGAACGTCAGGCCTTCACCGTAGATGATTTTGCCGGGCGGCAGATTCCTGGTGTCAATCGAACCGGACGTCGGCGGCGGGATGTTCGGATCCACAATGGCTTCCCCACGGTCATTGGGCAGCGGCGGCAGGTTGTTCACGCCGTCATACCAGGTGAGTTCGCACGGCGGTTGCGTGCCCCGCGCCGGGAAACGGAACGCCAGCGTGGAGGCCTGCGGGAAAATAAACGGATTCCAGCCCTCGAGCGTCGGTTCCACTTCCGTCGGCAGGCCGAGCTGCAAAAATTCGTGCGCGGTGTCGAAAATGTGCGCGCCCCAGTCGCCGAGCGCGCCGTTGCCGAAATCGAACCACGAGCGCCAGTCGCCGTTGACGTAGCCTTTGTTGTAGGCGTGCGGCTGCGCAGTGGTCTCCCACACGTCCCAATCCAGCGTCGGCGGAACCGGCTGTTCGGGCAGCAGGCCGGTCACTTTCATGCCGTGCCAGCGGCGCGGGCTGTTCATGTAGGCCGTGATTTTGGTGACGTTCTTGATGATGCCGGCTTCCGTCCAGGCCTTGAATTGAAAATAATTCGCGTCGGAATGACCCTGGTTGCCCATCTGCGCGGCGACCTTGTATTTTTTTTCGGCGGCCATCATCAACTCGATTTGCCGGAAGCTGTGCGCCATCGGCTTTTCGCAATAAATGTGTTTGCCGAGCGACATCGCCAGCATGGCAATGGCGAAGTGCGAAAAGTCGGGAACGCCAATGCTCACGGCCTCGATGTCCTTGCCCATTTTGTCGAACATTTGCCGGAAATCCTGGAAACGCGGAAGGTCCGGAAACGTTTTCAATATTTCCTGCGTGTGCGGCGCCCCCATGTCCGTGTCGCAAAGCGCGACGATTTGGGCGAGGCCGGTTTGCTGAAGTTCCCTGACGTCGTCGGCACCGCGATTGCCGATGCCAATGCAGGCGACATTAACCTTGCCGGTGGAATTTGCGGCCAGCAACAGGCGCGGCGCAAACACGGACGCGGCACCGGTGGCGAGCACGCCCTTTAAAAAAGAACGACGGTGCATGTGGACGAAGATGGATTTTCTATTTTTGTTTGATTTCATAAGCATGGCATGTGATGCAGTTTTTCATTTGGCCGGCAATTCGCGGATTTTTATGTTGCGGAAAGAGACCACGCTGCCGTGTTCCTGCAAGAGAATGTGGCCGTCGGGCCATTCGCCGAAATTTGGAATATCCTTGAACTTGCTCTTGGCGACGGCATCGCGGAACTCCGCCGAGCCGCGTTCGAATTCCAGAATCTGCTTCCCGTTCAGCCAGAACTCGACGTGCTTGCCCTGCGACAAGATCCGCGCGGCGTTCCATTCGCCCATCGGTTTGACCAGCTTGTTCGTGTCGCACGGCATCAAATCGTATAGCGCGCCGAGGCGGCGGTCGCCATTACGGCCCAGCTTGGCGTCTGGATGACGCTCGTCGTCGAGAATCTGATATTCCATGCCGATGGCCGAGCCGACGCCGGTCGGTTGGCCGGTGACCTTGTCAATCGGCGAAATGTTCGGCTGCACGAAAATCTTGACGCCGCTGTTGCAACCTGGCGTGGTTTTGAAATCCACCGCCAACTCGAAATTAGCATAGCGTTCGCGCGTGATGATGTCGCCGCCGGCACCCGCCTCGGCGTTGGCGTTGTTCACGCCGGCGTCAACCGTCAGCACGCCATCGGCGATGCTCCAGCTTCGGGTTGGAAACCGGTCGGAATTCGGACTGCGCCAGCCATCGGTCGTTTTACCGTTCCAAAGCAGTTTCCAGCCATCCGCCTTTTCCTGCGCCGTCAACATGCTGGACGCGGCGGTCTGGATGTCTGCCGTCGTGTCCGCCGCGACGGCAGCCGGGGCGGGCAGCAAAACAGCGAGGGTTGAAATGAGCGAAAAGAATTTCAATGCGTTCATGAAATTACGGGGTTGGACAAAGTGTCGCCAAATGCGGTTACGAAACAATCTTTATTTCAATGCAAGGTTGTCAGCCGCGCAAAACCGGCTTTCGTTGCGGGCGGACAACTGTTAAAAAGCCCGCGTGCAAGATTTGATTGCCAAAGCCGCGACGCTGCTCGAAGCGCTGCCTTACATCCAGAAATTCTGCGGTGCGACCTTCGTCGTGAAATACGGCGGCTCGTTCATGGACTCGTCGGACGCGAACATCCGCACCAACGTCGCGCGCGACATTGTTTTTCTTGAAGCGGTCGAAATCAATCCGGTCGTCGTCCACGGCGGCGGCAAGGCCATTACGCGCGCGATGGAAAAGGCCGGACTCAAGGCGAATTTCATCCAGGGCCAGCGCGTCACCGACGAGGCCACGGCGAAAATCGTGGACGACGTGCTTTCGCGCGAAATCAATCCCGAAGTCGTCAAGACGATCAATTCGCTCGGCGGCAAGGCCGTGGGTTTTGCCGGGCCGGACATTTTCAAGTGCAAAAAACTTTTGCTCGATGACAAGGACAATCCCGGCAGAGAAATTGACATCGGCTACGTCGGCGAAGTCATCGAAGTCAATGTTGCGCCGCTGAAAGAATCCATCTGGTGCGGCCACACGCCCGTCATCAGCCCGACCGCGCGCGGCGACGACGGCAAGATTTACAACTGCAACGCCGACATCGCCGCCGCGATGTGCGCGATTGCGCTCAACGCCAAAAGGCTCGTTTTCATGAGCGACGTTCCGGGTCTTTTGAGCGACCCGAAAAATCCGGATTCGGTCGTTCCGCAGCTCAAAACCGGCGAAATTGACGCGCTGAAAAAATCAGGCGTGATTGACAAAGGCATGATTCCCAAAGTGGACAGCGCCGTGGCCGCCATCAAATCCGGCGTGGAAAAAGTCTCCTTCGTGGACGGGCGCGTGCCACATTCCGTGCTGTTGGAAATTTTTACGGACAAAGGGAACGGGACGGAAATCGTTTTGTGATTTGCAATTTACGATTTACGATTTACGCGAATTGCAGATGAAAGAAATTTTACCAACGCCGCCGCCGATTGTGCGGAATGAATTTGAGTCCGTCCGCGAACTGTTTTCAAAAAACGTCGTGCCCAGTTACGGACGTTTCGACCTTGCGTTGAGCCACGGCGCAGGCAGTTATGTTTTTGACGTTGCGGGCAAACGCTATCTCGACCTCGGCGGCGGCATCGCCGTGAATTGCCTCGGTCACGCGCATCCGGCCATCACCGAGGCGCTCGTCGAGCAGTCAAAAAAACTGATTCACGTTTCCAACTTGTATTTCACCGAACCGCAGGGCCGGCTCGCGGCGGAAATTGTAAAACGCATTGGCGCGGGAAAATGTTTCTTTGCCAACAGCGGCGCGGAAGCCAATGAAGGCTTGTTCAAGCTCGCGCGCAAATTCGGCCACGACGAAGGCCGCTTTGAAATTCTGACGGCCAACAATTCTTTTCACGGACGCACGCTCGCCGGCATCGCCGCCACCGGCCAGGACAAGGTGAAGAAAGGCTTTGAGCCGATGATGCCCGGCTTCCGGCACATTCCGTTCAATGATCTCGAAGCGGCGCGCAACGCCATTTCTCCCGCGACCGTTGCCATTATGATTGAAGGCGTGCAAGGCGAAGGCGGCGTCACGCCCGCCACGCCGGAATATCTGCTCGGCCTGCGCGCGTTGTGTGACGAGAAAAAAATATTGCTGCTGATGGACGGCGTGCAGTGCGGCCATTTTCGGACGGGAAGGTTCCAAAGTTTCCAGCGGATTCTCGAAGGTGTTCCCGGCGGTGAAAAATTTCTACCTGACGGCCTTTCGATGGCCAAGTCGCTCGGCGGCGGATTTCCCATCGGCGCGTTCTGGGTGCGTGCGCCGTTTGCGGACTTGCTCGGTCCCGGCACGCACGCCACGACCTTTGGCGGCACGCCGCTTGCCTGTGCCGTCGCGCTCAAAATTTTTGAAGTCATCGAAAAAGAAAAACTCGATGAGAACGCGCGCAAACTTGGCGAATGGCTGAAAAGCGAATTGGAACGGCTCGCAAAAAATTATCCAGGTGTTGTCAAGCGCTCGCGCGGCTTCGGCTTCATGCTGGGACTGGAACTGGCGGAAAAAATTCCCGCGTTTGCCGCCAGCGACAAAACGCCGGCGATTCAATTTGTGAACCGTCTGCACGCCACCGGTGTTTTGACCATTCCGGCCGGAACACAAATCATCCGGCTCCTGCCGGCACTGAACTTGAAACCGCCGGAAGCCGGCGAAGGCATTTCCAAAATCGAGGAAGTGGTGAAATCACTCGCGTGAATATTTTCCTCACCTCACCCCGGCCCTCTCCCCTCCATCCGATGGAGCGGAGAGGGGGAATTATTCGCCGGCTACCGGAACGCCCGGTGACGGGGTTTGCCGGACGGATGTTCAACGAAGTGAAAATTGCCGGTGGCTGTTCCCTCTCCCGTCTGACGGGAGAGGGTCAGAGTGAGGGTAATTGAAGCCATGAATGCCGCCGCATTGAAGCATCTGTCCACGGTTGACCCGGTGATGCAAAAACTCATCAGCCAGATAGGCGCGTGCAAACTGAAGCCGGAAACACGGCGTCCGCCGTTTCAGTCGCTCGTGCAGGCTGTCGCGCACCAGCAGCTCAACGGCACGGCGGCAAACACGATTCTGACGCGGTTCAAAAAACTTTTTCCCGGCAGAAAATTTCCACGACCAGAAGATTTGGCAAAAGTCACGGACGCGCAAATCCGCGCCGCCGGATTTTCCTTCGCCAAAATAAAATCCATCCGCGACATCGCGGAAAAAACCCTGTCCGGCGTCGTGCCCTTCGCGCGGCAGATTGTGAAATTGTCCGACGGGGAAATCATCGCCCGGCTGACGGAAGTGCGCGGCGTCGGTCGCTGGACGGTGGAGATGCTGCTGATCTTCCAGCTTGGCCGCGAAGATGTTTTGCCGGTGGATGATTTTGGCGTGCGCAGCGGTTTTCGCGTCGCCTACAAAAAACGCGCGATGCCAAAACCGAAGGATCTGCTCAAGTTTGGGAAACGCTGGCGTCCGCACGCGACGACGGCGGCGTGGTATCTCTGGCGCGCGGCGGACACGGAGGCAAAAATTTAGGGTGGAACCGGCTGGAATGTTCCCGCCCCTTACTCAAGGATTTGTCGAGAAAAAGAAGTGACGGCGCGTTTCCGTTCGGCTATAAAATTTTCTTTGGGTGGAAAATTCCCAAATTTGTTGAGACATGAAACATCTGTTATCATTGGAAAAATTGCCGCGCGCGGATTTTGAGAGAATCCTGCGCGACTCGGCGGTTTTCAAAAAAGAACGCGGCGCGCACCCGGCGCAGCCGCTGAAAGGCCAGACGTGGGCGATGATGTTCTCCAAATCGTCCACGCGCACGCGGGTTTCGTTCGAGGTCGGCATCCGCGAGCTGGGTGGCAACGCGCTGTTTCTCAACGCAAACGACATTCAGCTTGGGCGCGGTGAGCCGATCCAGGACACGGCGCGCGTGATTGGCCGGATGGCGCACGGCGCGGTCATCCGCACGTTTGCGCAGAGCGACGTGGAGACGTTCGCCGAGTTTTCCAAAATTCCGACCATCAACGCGCTGACGGACGACGAGCATCCGTGCCAGGTGCTGACGGACATTTTCACGTTCGAGGAAATGTGCGGGCCGATTGCGGGCAAGGTCGTGACGTTTATCGGCGACGGTGCATGCAATATGCCGGTGTCGTGGATTTTCGCGGCGGCGAAGCTGGGTTTTGAACTGCGCATCGCCGCCCCGAAAGCGTTTCAACCGGCCCCGGAAATTCTGAAACGCGCGGGCGGAAAAATCATCGTCACGGAAGACTTGAATGCCGCCGCGTCCGGCGCGGACCTGCTTTACACCGACGTTTGGATTTCGATGGGCAAGGAAAGCGAGTCCGCCGAGCGGCTGAAAATTCTGGGCGGCTACCAAATCAACCAGAAGCTCGTGAAGCTTGCCAAGGCCGACGCGCTGGTGATGCACTGTCTGCCGGCGTATCGCGGCAAGGAAATTGACGAGGAAACTTTTGAGGCGAACGCGGACACGATTTTCACGCAGGCGGAAAACCGGCTGCACGTGCAGAAGGCGGTTTTGAACTGGGCAGTCGCAAGTTGAACGAGCAAAAATTATGAGCGCGCAAAGCAATATCTACCGTCATGTTGTGTTCTTCAAATTTCATGACCGGACCGGCACGGAAACGGTGGACGCGATTGTGGACGCCTTCCGCGCGTTGTGCGCCGGGCTTCCATTTGTGAAAAGTTTTGAATGGGGACAAAATTCAAGCCCGGAAAATCTTGACGAAGGCTACACCCATTGTTTCATCGTGACCTTCGGCAGCGCAAAAGACCGCGACGCCTACCTGCCGCATCCCGCGCACCAGGCTTTCTGTAAAACTCATCTGGATCCAAATCTGGAAAAAGTGTGCGTGATTGACTACATACTGAATAACTGACGGCGATAATTTCTTGATGGAAATTCGCAGGTCTGCTTTCATAAAATCATGCTAAAAAAAGCCAAAGTGAAAACGTCCGTGCATGATGTCGTGCACGCTCGGCGGCTTAATACTTTTTAAGCCGCACGGCACTACTACATTCATATGCCACGATTAAGCTTCACGAGTGATGAAACTGTTAAACGCCTGCGATGGGTCGTGCTATTCGTTATGCTACAAGATGGTTTTTTTACGCTTTTCGGCCAGCCTTGGACGTTCTGGCAGGATTCCAAGAACGTCAACGAAATGGACCCGGTTTGGAGGTTTTTCCTTACCAAAGGGGTTATTCCATTTATCGGCGCATTTTTTTTTACGCCATGTCCGCGCTTCTCATTGCCTCGGTCGTTCCACGGACGATTGGTATCGCTGTTTTGTTCTGGCTTCTATTGGCACATTTCGGCGGTGTGGAATCGTGGCTTGTATATCATTTTGGATTCAGCTTGCTATTGCAGCAAGTATTTGAGCTTGGCATTGCTATTTTGATTGCATTTGCAATAGTTAGTAGCCATACGATGAAAAAAACAATCGCATCACTCTTCATCGGCAGCACGGCATTGGCTTTGTTGGCGCAGAGTCTTCAGTCCACCAACCAAATCCCCGTCGAATCTCCGGTCAAACCTTTGGTTACTTTGGTTGTCAAAGGCACGAACATGATGGTAATCCAGACACAGTTGCTCGCCATCACCGATGCCGCTGGCAAGCCGATCTTGGGCAGCATAAACCCGTCAAACATAAACTATATCAACATCCGGTTTGTAAAGACAAACGGCGTGCCAGAACGCACGACTGTGCTTGTCAGATAGGTATGAACAAGCAGCCTAACAATTCGACGGAGCCACGTTAAGCAGAAAATTGCCGCAAATATTTCAGCGCAACTTTCAAATCTTTCGGCCACTCGCTTTTGATGGTCA
>DATCBW010000309.1:0-3084 GCA_036511615.1 Verrucomicrobiia bacterium
ACATTGCGCTTTTACAGCAGGCCGGCGGTCTGGGCGGTTATTTGATTTCTCTTTATCAGCAACTGGCCAACGCCCAGTCCGAGTCCGACCTGCTCCAATCCATGACGCTGGATCAAAGCCTGCTGCTCGAACAAGCCCAGACCCCCGTTATGGCCGGCCAGATGGGAAGCGCCGCTGACAACGGCATTTTGGTCAACGCCGGACTGGCAGCTCAATCCGGTCTGCTCGCCCCCACCACAATTGGCACCGAGTATCTGACCATTAAGCAGCAAATCCTACTTTTGAAGGCCGATCGCGACCGCTACGCCGCATACCTCAAACCCAAACATCCCGAAATGGTGGACCTCGACCAGAAAATTGACAAGCTCGGCCAGGTGCTGGAAATTTACCGGGAACAAAGCGCGGAGCAATTGGAGGCCAGAAAGAACGCCCTGGCGTTGCAAATAAAAAACCTCGAAACCCAGACCGTGGAACGCGGCAAGGAAAATCTGCTGCTTAGCCGCAAGGCCGCAGAATATACGAGATTGAAGGCCAGGGCCGACCGCGTTCAGGCGCTTTACGATCAATTGCTAGCCACGCTGCAAACTTTGGACGTCAACAAGGAAATCAGCCCTGAATCTGTTACGGTTTATCAGCCGGCCTGCCCCGCCTACCAGGACAAAACCATCCTTGACAAATATATGGTGCTGGCCGGCGTGCTCGGCCTGGTTCTGGGCCTGGTCATCCTGCTCCTGCTGGATCGTGTGGACGACCGGATGAACTCCTTCACTGAACTCGAAGAGCTGTTCGACGAAAATGTGCTGGGCCAGATTCCCCGCGAAAAAGTTACGGGCAGAAGAGCCGGCATCATTCCATCCTTGCAGGTGAACGACCAGCGGCATCCCTTCGTCGAAGCCTATCGCAATCTCCGTTCCTCGCTGCTTTACATGACGCACACCGAGCCGCGGCCGCGCACCCTGCTCGTCACCAGCTCCGTGCCGGGCGACGGCAAGTCCCTCACCGCGACCAATCTCGCCATCACCATGGCGATGGGCGGTTCCCGCGTGCTGCTGGTGGACGCCGATTTGCGCAAGGGCAATCTGCAAAAACGGCTCGGCGTCGAGGCCGACACCGGATTTGCCGAAGTGTTTTTGGAAGGCAAGGACTGGCATCAGGCCGTCAAGGAAACGTCCGTGACCAATCTCTTCCTGCTGCCGCGCGGCACGATCACCCAGCGCTCCAGCGAATTTTTCATCGGCCCCGTCATGGAAAAATTCCTGAAGGAATCCGCCCAGGAATATGATTATGTGGTGATTGACACCGCGCCCGTGATGGCGGCGGATGATGTCACCAGCCTCGCCCCGCGCGTGGACGGCATCCTCTTTGTGGTGCGCGCTGAACATACTTCCTCGCGCGTGGCCCACGCCTCGCTGAATATGCTCTATCAACGCAAGGCCAATGTGCTCGGACTGGTCTTCAACTCCGTCCATGTGGGCACCGGTGATTATTATTATTATTACCGGTATAAGGATTATTCCAAAACCTGACGGAGCCGGCCCGGATCAAACCGGCCAAATATCATGACCGCCATTGGGAACTGGTTCTGCCTGCGTTCCAAGCCCAAGCACGAGCACATCGCCGCCGCGCACCTCCGGAAAATGGCCGGCGTCGAAGTTTTTCTGCCGCGTGTTCGTTTCCAGCGTGCCACGCGTCAGGGACTGGCCTGGGCAACCGAGGCGCTGTTTCCGAATTATCTCTTCGCCCGGTTCGACTGGCAAAATTCCCTGCGGCAGGTGCAGGCCGCGCGCGGTGTCGGCAACGTCGTTCATTTTGGCGACCGCTGGCCGGTGATTCCCGAAGCCGTCATCCGCGAACTGCGGCAGGCGTTCGGCTTGTCCGAACTGCACACCATTTCCACCGCCCTCCTTCCCGGCGATGTCGTGCAGATCGCCGAAGGCGCCATGCGCGGGCTGCGCGCCGTGATTTCGCGCGTCATGCCTGGACGGGAACGCGTCACCGTGCTGATGGAATTTTTGGGCCGGCAGACAACGATTGAAGTGCCGCTGAATTCGGTCATCAAGGAAGGCGACGCCCGCGCGGCAATTTTTCAGTAAGCTGGAGAAAATCCGCGTTGCCCCTGGCTCGCGGCAAAGGACGGCTTTGTCCAGCCTTTCCAAAATCTCCAAATTAAAATCCGCGCAAATCGGTGCTGCTGCGTTTGGGCAGGCCGGGCGCGGGCGTGCGCTTGAGCACGAGGTATTCGATGCCCAGCTTCTGACAGTATTCGCGCTTGCCGCCTTTGTCGCCGTCTTCGTTCACGGCGTAAATGTCCGGCTTTAATTTTTTGATTTCCGGGTCGGCGTCCAGCCAGCCGTCGCCGCTGGAAATCAGCGCCTTCTTCACAAACTTGATCGAACCGACGACGTAACGCCGCTCATCCTGCGGAATGAGAGGATGACCCTCGCCCTTGAGCAGCCGGATGTTCGCGTCGTGACCGACTACAACATAAAGATCGCCGTGCGCGCTGACTTCCTCCAAAAACCGGACGTGGCCGGAGTGGAACCAGTCGTAGCTGCCGGTGACGACGACTTTTTTTTTGCCGGGCGTGGATGGCAGCGGCGGCGGTTCGGGAAAACCGGCCAGTTCGCCCGCCGTCAGGATGCGCAGTTGCACGTCGGAGTTTTGGCAGAAGGATTCTCGGGCGGCACCGGCTTCTGCGTCGCGCATCACCCAAACGTCGGGTTTTAATCCGGCGACAGGTGGCAGTGTTTCGAGGTTCAAACCGCAGGCGGCCACTTCCACGCGGCGGACATGGCGGACGGCGTTGAGGAAGTATCGGCGTTCGGCCAGCGGAAATTTTGGCGGCCGACCGGTGATCTGCCCGAGTGTTTCGTCCGGCCAGAGCAGCACGGTCAATTCGCCAAGCTTCGACGCGGCTTCGAGAAAGCGCAGGTCGCGCGACTTAATATCGTCGAACCCGCCGGAAACGATGACTTGTTTTGGCAAATTCATTTTTGCGCGACGCGAACGTTGACTTTGAATGCGCCGGGAACGAATTCGTTGGACACGACAATCAAATAGCCGCCGCCGCAGCCGGAATACATC
>DATCBW010000310.1:0-6230 GCA_036511615.1 Verrucomicrobiia bacterium
AGCTTATTTATTGGGAAGGCTGCTTAAACGAAAGCGATGCGGCTCAACGTGAAAAATATCTCAAGACCGCATGGGGCAAGCGATATATCAAAGGCCGGTTGCGGCGGTATCTCACGGGGTAAAGGATGTGGCGACGACGCAAATTTATACTCATGTGATGAACCGTCCCGGTTTGGGCGTCAGGAGTCCGTTGGATGGGTAAAAACAGAAAGTAGAAACCTGAAAGCTGAAACCTGAAACTCTCACCCGGCCAAGCCACAACCCTCATCCGGCTGCGCCACCTTCTCCCATCCAATGGGCGAAGGGGATATCCCATCCGATGGGCGAGGGGGAAATTGACCCGGACGATGGCTCCGCCAATTTTTGAGAGAGCTTGCTTTGACGGAAACCATCGTCCGGTCGCAGACTGGTTCCAACCAGGCCGCTAAATGAGTTGTAAGTTGAGAGTTGAGGGAATCCAGGGTTTCAACCTTCCGGCTTTTTATTCCGCCTTCAACTTTCAACCTGCCGTTTCAGTTGGCCATCATGGGCATGGGCGCGCTCCATTCGCTGTATTGGGTGGAACCGCCGATGGCGCGCACGCGCACATTATAGATGGTGCCGGGCGTGAGGCTGGTGATGAGGACGTTCTTGGTGCTGGGAAAAATCCCCGCTTCCTGCCACGCGCCGGTGCCGGTGGAGAATTGCACCTGATATGCCTTCGCATTGGGGATGGTTCCAAACTGCACGAGCAGCTTGGTGGTGAGGGAATTATCCAGTCCGCTCAACACCGGCTGGATGAGGGGCGACTGGGTGCGGTTGGTGTTGACCACGTCATAGCCCGAGGTATAGATCTGCGACAACGTCAGCGCGGCGGTGAGACTTTGAACATAGGCGGCGTTCTGGCGGAGGGCCACGTTCATCGCATCGCGCGCCTCGTTGGCGGCGGTGGTGGCCGGGACTCCGCCTTGGGCGGCGGCATTGTTGGCATCCTGCAAGGCCGTCTGCAAAGCCGTGAGGTCGGCAATGCTTACGGGCAGGGTGGGGAACAGGAGGTTGTTTTTAAGGCATACGATCACGAGGATCGCGAAGCCATTGAGCTGCGTTCTATTGTAGGTCGCAAAGTTTAATGCGATCCGTATGTTTTGTTTCATCAGGCATGGTTCTTTCCCTCTCAAAAACGACCGCCTGGCCGATAGGCCGGACTAATCGCAGCGTGTCTCAAATAGCATTGCGTGTGCCATCTGAAAAACCGCCCGCCAAGCCATTTCATAAACCGATAAAGTCCCGGCCTTAACTTGATACGCCTCTTCATTAACTAACGTAACTTCTGGATAAACTCATCAAGCGGCTGCACAAACTCATTAAACCTCTGATCAAACTAACAAAGTCTCTGAATAAACTAACGCAGTCTTTACATTAACTAATCCAGCCGCTGAACAAACTAACTCAGCCTCTGAACAAACTGATTAAGCGGCTTCATTAACTTATCAAGTCTCTGCATAAACTAACGAAACCTCTGCATAAACTGCTTCAAAGCCAAAAAAGCAGAGAAAACGCGCAATACCGGCTTCGCGCCGCCCGCTTTGATCCGTCATGGGACGCAACAGGACACTGGTGAACCATATTGGGACACATTTCTGTTTCATCTGAATCGGATTCCAGCGTTCTTTCAAGGCGAGTTCGGCTTCCGGTTTCTTGCGCGACGCGGCACCGTAGCGGCGCGTCGGCAGACCGCCGCAAACTTTTCCGTCTTTTTTTCAGATGGCGGCGCTCTGCCGAGACGCCGCTACGCCAATCGCGGACGACGAAGCCGCGTCCAGCGCGCCAGAGCGGTTCGCTTTCCGGCAGGTGCAAACGTCGCGCCGGCGTCTGGCCATGACGCACAGGCATGGTCAAAATATCAATGCCAATCCCACGCACGGATTTGCAAGGGGGCAGCGAATAATTCTTCTTCTCCATGGGTAGAAGACCCCATAGCAACCGTGGAGCGAAGTGTTATTTTGCTGGCATGAATATATTATTACTCATGGTTGTTCTGCTTCTCTTGTTCGGCGGCGGCGGGTTTTATTTTGGCGGCCCCGTCATCGGTGGCAGCGGGCTTGGCTTGGTGCTGTTGATCTGCCTGATCGTCTTTATCATGGGCGGATTCCGCAGCTCGAAAAGCTGACCGGCGGCGCGCGGCAAACTTTTTGGACGGACGGCAGTAATCCGTATTGGAATTCAACGGTGCGCGAGATATGACCAAAACATTCAAGAGCAACGCAGCCAAGGCCACGCAATTCTTCGCCGACAAAATGGCTTTCACGACCGGCCCCGTCGAAACAAGCCACCAGATTGAGAAAAAAGTGGATGTCGTCATCATAGACGTGCGCGAGACCAAAGATTTCAAGAAAGGCCACGTCCCCGGCGCGATCAATCTTCCGCAGGAAAAATGGAGCACGCTGGCTGGTCTGCGCCGGGATACGACGAACATCGTTTACTGCTATGCCCAAAACTGCCACCTGGGCGCGCACGCCGCGATGCAGTTCGCCGCGAAGGGTTATTCCGTCATGGAAATGGACGGCGGCTTCGAATCCTGGAAAGAGAACGGCTTGAAAATTGCGAAGTAGCGATCACTTATGAATAAGTCCGCGCCTCAGCCCGGAGCCAAAGCCGGGGGGACTTTACGCTTATGAAATTGTCGTTAAAACCGCATCACCTGAAACGCTACAAGGACATCGCGATGTTGTTCTGGAAGTATGGCACTTCGGATCTGGCAAAAGAATTTTCCAATGAGGTCGCGGGCGACGAAAAGACACCTGTGGCTACCCGGCCCGGCCAGCCCGCGCCGGAAGAACTGGCGGACGATCTGGAAAAAATGGGGCCGACGTTCATCAAATTCGGCCAGTTGCTTTCCAGCCGTCCCGACCTTTTGCCGGAGCCTTATCTGAAGGCGCTCGCGCGTTTGCAGGACAAGGTCAAACCGTTTCCTTACGAGCAGGTGGAAGAAATCATCAGCAGCGAACTCGGCGTCCGCATCTCAAAAGCCTTTTCCTATTTTGAGGAAAAACATCTGGCCGCCGCGTCGCTTGGGCAGGTGCATCGCGCGGCCTTGCGCGACGGACGTCCCGTGGTTGTGAAAGTGCAACGCCCGGATATCCGCAAACAAATCGCGGAGGACTTTGAAGTGCTCGAGGAGATCGCGGATTTTTTCGACGAGCACACGGACATCGGCAAGCGTTATCGCTTCGGAAAAATCCTCGCCGAGTTCAAAACCTCCATCTTGCAGGAACTGGATTATCAGCGCGAGGCGTCCAACCTGACCACGCTGGCCAACAACCTGAAGGAGTTTCCGCACATCCTCGTTCCGTTGCCCGTGCCCGATTTCAGTTCACGCAGTGTGTTGACGATGGATTATGTCAGCGGCACAAAAATCACCACGCTAAGCCCCGTCGTAAAACTGGAAATCAACGGCGATGTCCTGGCCGAGGAGCTTTTCAAAGCTTACTTGAAGCAGGTCTTGATTGACGGCTTCTTCCATGCCGATCCGCATCCCGGCAATGTTTTCCTCACTGACGACGGGCGCGTGGCGTTGCTGGATCTGGGCATGACCGGGCGGTTGAGTTCCGCCATGCAGGAAAATTTGCTGCGGCTGCTGCTGGCCATCAGCGAAGGCAACGGCGATGAAACGGTGAAAATTGTTCTGCGCATCAGCGAAACGACGGATGATTTCGACGAGGCGGAGTTCACCAAAAAAGCGACGGAATTTGTTTCCGAGCAGCGTGACCAGACTTTGAATCATCAGGACGTGGGCAAGGCCTTGATGGAAGTATCACGAACGGCGGCGCAGACCGGACTGTATGTTCCGACCGAACTGACGCTGCTGGGAAAAACTTTGCTGCAACTGGAGGAGGTCGGGAAAATTTTATGTCCGAAGTTCAACCCCAACGCCTCGGTGCGCCGGCATGTCGCCGAGATCATGACGACCCGGATGCGCAAAGCGGCCACGCCGGGACATCTGTTCAGCTCGTTTCTTGAGATGAAGGATTTTGTCGGCGGCCTGCCGGGGCGCGTGAACAAGATTCTGGATGTCGTCGGCAATTCAGAATTGGAAGTGAATGTCAAAACTCCCGACGCAAAGCATTTGCTCAACGGCTTCGAGAAAATTGCCAACCGGGTCACCACCGGGATCATTCTCGCAGCGCTGATCGTGGGGGCCGCCCTGATGATGCGGATCAATTCCACCTTCCAGATTTTTGGTTATCCTGGCATAGCCATGATCTGTTTCTTGATCGCGACGGGCGGAAGCGCCTGGCTGATCATTGGCATTCTTTGGAAAGACTATAAAGACAAGCACAAGCCGAAGGAGTGAATGCTGGCGATTCTATTTCGATTTCACGCCAGCTTCTTCGCGACGTGCTCATCGAGGATTTCTTGGACAGTCAGGGCGACGATGACTTTGTGGCTGCGCTTGAAGAAGGATTCGATCTCCTGCAACGCATCCGATGTGAAATCGAACGACACGAAGAAGCCTTTCTCGCAATCTTCGCGCATCATCATGGCTTCAAATGAATCTATGTCGGGACGACCGACCTTGTCTTTCTGTTTCACTTGGATGGGATACCAGCGTTCTTTCAGGGCGAGTTCGCCTTCCGGTTTCTTGCGCGGCGTGGCACCGTAGCGGCGCGCCGGCAGACCGCCGCAAACTTTTACGCTCTTTGCAAATCTGCGCCACCTCGGCTGGCCGCAAGAACAGTTTCCAGAGGCACCCTGCCCGTGCGCGTTCTCCGGCCAGATTCAAAACAAGATTGCCTTCGCGCCGTTCGTGGACCATCGTGTCAATTCAAACTGACAAAATTTATGGGCACACAACTCGACCAATTAAAACAGTTCACCGTCGTCGTCGCCGACACCGGCGATTTCGCCACGCTGAAACAATTCGCGCCGCGCGACGCCACGACCAATCCGTCGCTCATTTTCAAGGCCGCGCAGATGCCGGAATACCAGTTCCTCGTGGACAAGGCCGTCGCCGACAACAAGGCCAAAACCGGCGGCAAAGATTTATTGTCGCTGGTGATGGACGATCTGCTGATTTTGTTCGGCGCGGAAATTTTGAAGATCATTCCCGGCCGTGTTTCGACCGAGACCGACGCGAACATGGCCTTTGACACGGACGCGCTCGTCGCCAAGGCGCGGCGCTTCATCGAACTTTATCAGGCGCAGGGCATCGGCCGCGAACGCATCCTCATCAAAATCGCCTCGACGTGGGAAGGCATTCGCGCGGCGGAAATTCTCCAGCGCGAGGGCATCAATTGCAATTTGACCTTGCTCTTCTCGCTCGCGCAGGCCGTCGCGTGCGCCGAGGCGAAGGCGAAGTTGATTTCACCATTTGTTGGACGAATCATGGACTGGTATAAGGTGAAGGAGAAAAAAGATTTTGCGCCGGCGGAAGATCCCGGCGTTTTGTCCGTGAAGGAGATTTATGCCTACTACAAAAAATTCGGCCACGCGACCGAGGTGATGGGCGCGAGCTTCCGCAACATCGGGGAAATCCAGGAACTCGCCGGCTGCGACCTGCTGACCATCAGCCCAAACCTGCTGGCGGAATTGCAGAAAAGCATCGCGCCGCTCGCGCGAAAATTGAGTCCCGAAATCGCGCGCGACAGCAAAATTGAGAAGCTCCCGCTGGACGAAAAGAAATTCCGCTGGCTGTTCAACGAGAACGCGATGGCCACGGAAAAAACCGCCGAAGGCATCCGCCTCTTCAACGCCGATGCGCAAAAGCTGGCGCAGTTTATCGCCGCGAAGCTGGGCTAGAGCGTTCGTGGCAGGAACAGTTTTCGTGAAATAATCAAAATGGAAATCGCGTATCTCGAAACGACGTTTTTCAGTTTCTACCACGATGAACGGCCTGCGCCCGCCATCGTGGCGATGCGCGATTGGACGCGGCAGTTTTGGGACGAGCGGCGCGGTGATTATGATTTGGTCACAAGCGCGGCGGTGCTGGACGAATTGCGCAAAGGCGGCGCGCATCACAAAAAACCGGCGCTGGACTTGGCGCTCACGTTGCCGTTGATTCCGGGCGGCGATGAAGTTGCCGAAATCGTCCGGGTTTATGTGAAGCACAAAATCATGCCGGCCGACCCGGCGGGCGATGCGTTGCATCTCGCGCTGGCTTCGTTCCACGAGTGCGACTATCTTGTGACGTGGAATTGCCGGCATCTGGCAAACGCCAATAAGTTTGGCCACATCCGGCGGATCAACACGAT
>DATCBW010000311.1:0-6259 GCA_036511615.1 Verrucomicrobiia bacterium
CCGCCGCTGCCGATGTTGAACAGGCCGTTCGCTTTCGGCGTCGCGGCGAGATGCAGCGTCATCGCCACGCAGTCTTTGATGTAGAGAAAATCACGCTTCTGCTCACCGTCCTTGTATTCCTTGCGGTGGCTCTTGAACAACTGGATGACGCCCTTGCCTTGCACCTGGGCAAAGCTTTTGTGGACAAGCGAACGCATATCGCCCTTGTGATCCTCGTTCGGGCCGAAGACGTTGAAATATTTCAGCCCGACGATTTTGTTCAGGAACCCGGCGCGTCTGGCATGCAGATCGAACAGATGTTTTGAGTAACCATATATGTTCAACGGACGCAACGTGTCGAGTTTCGTCTCGTCGTCTTCCATGCCCGCCGAACCGTCACCGTAAGTCGCGGCGGACGACGCATAGACAAAGCGTGTTTTCTGCGCCAGCGACCAGACGGCAAGGTCACGGGTGAACTCGTAATTGTTCTTGATGAGAAATGTCGCGTCCTTTTCCGTCGTGGCGGAACACGCGCCCATGTGCAGCACCAGGCCAAATTTTCCCAACGCCCCGCTTTGCAATCTCGGCAGCAGCTCGTCAGCCTCGACGTAATCCGCAAAGCGCAGCGGCGTGAGATTGCGCCATTTTTCATTCGTGCCAAGGGTGTCGCAGACGACGATGTTGTCGCAGCCGCGCCGGTTCAGCGCCCAGACCAGCGCGCTGCCGATGAAGCCCGCGCCGCCGGTGACCAGCACGCGCGCATCGGAAAAATCGTTTGGTTTCATTTCAAAAATCAAATCAAAACTGCAATCGAATTTGATTTGTCCAAGTTTGTTTAATCTTTTGCGCGTCGTTCAAGGACAAAGTGCCGAGCTTTTGTCGCAACAGAATTTGTTCCAAGCAATCCAAACGTGAAAGCCTGACGGTGGAGGCCACACGCAATCCTGCGGCTTTCCAATCGGCCAGAGAAATATCCGTTGACGAACGCGGGGCGGCTGAAGTTATCGCAGCCACTACCACATCGCCGACATCAACCCAAAGTATCAAGACGGGACGGATTTTGGAAGCCGTGCCGTTCGTGAACGGAATCTCGGCCAGCCAGATTTCACCCGGCCGCGACATCGTAAAGCCCCTCGTCTTCTGGAGCGTAACTGTTCAAGAAAGCACTGTGGTCGCGCAAAGGCTGTGCGCCGCGCCGTTGGTCAATCCACGAGGCCAGCTCCGCAAAATCTTCAGGCGGCAACTGCTCGACGGCGTGTTCGATTTCTTGAACCTTGCTCATAAACAAATTCTATCAGTTGCGAACGGAGCCTTTCAAGTTTTGTTTCACTACCAGCCAAGGACGTGCGCAAAAATCAGCGGCGCGACAATCGTTGCATCCGATTCGATGATGTATTTCGGCGTCTTCACGCCGAGTTTGCCCCAGGTGATTTTTTCGTTCGGCACCGCGCCGGAATAGCTGCCGTAGCTCGTGGTCGAATCGCTGATCTGGCAGAAGTAACCCCAGAGCGGCACGCTGGTGCGCAGCAAATCCTGATGCAGCATCGGCACGACGCAGATCGGAAAATCGCCGGAAATGCCGCCGCCAATCTGGAACATGCCGAGCGTGCTCTTCTTGGTGGCCGTCTTGGTGTAATGCTCCGCCAGCCAGGTCATATATTCGATGCCGGTGCGGACGGTGTGGACATTCTTCACGTCGCCGCGGATGACCGCGGCGGCATACATATTGCCGAGCGTGGCGTCTTCCCAGCCGGGCACGACGATGGGTAGATTTTTTTCCGCCGCAGCGAGCATCCATGAATCTTTTGGATCAATCTGGTAATACTTTTTATATTTGCCGCTCAACAAAACTTTGTAGAAAAATTCGTGCGGGAAATAGCGTTCGCCTTTTTTATCGGCGTCGGTCCAGACTTCGAGCATGGCTTTTTCCATGCGGCGCATCGCTTCGCCTTCGGGAATGCACGTGTCGGTCACGCGGTTCATGTGGCGTTCGAGCAACGCCTGTTCATTTTCCGCCGTCAGCGAGCGGTAGCCGGGAACACGCTCGTAATAATCATGCGCGACGAGATTGAAAACGTCTTCTTCCAGATTCGCGCCGGTGCAGGTGATGAGTTGCACCTTGTCCTGCCGGATCATTTCGGCGAGCGAGAGGCCGAGTTCGGCGGTGCTCATCGCGCCGCCGAGCGTGATCATCATTTTACCGCCCTGGTCGAGATGCGCGACGTAACCCTTTGCGGCGTCCACGAGCGACGCGGCGTTGAAGTGCCGATAATGATGCTGGATGAATCGGGAAACCGGTCCGCCCGTGAGTTTGGTCTGTTTTTTCTTTGCCATAGTTCTTTGGAAAATTTTTCTTTTGCAAACGATACGGATGTTCGTGCGAATGCCAATCTCAAATTCAAAAATGAAATCGTGAACGGCGAAAGGCACCGACGAAACCTTGGCCAACCATCCATCGCACCAAGTCAACCTTGAACGGCCTGAACGAACGGCAGCTTCACAATTTTCACCGAACTTTCGCCGTCCGCCGTCCGCAGCGTCAATTTGTTGCCGGCTTGATTCGCCTCGCGGCGGACGCAACCGAGCGCGATGTTTCCAAACCTTGGTGATTTCACGGCGCTGGTTATGTGGCCGGCTTCCTTGCCGGCATGAAACAATTTGTCGCCGCGTGCGGGGAGTGCTTTCAAATCATCGGCCAGATGCAGACCGCGCAATTCGCGGTTGACGTGGCCGAAGCTGTGGATGCGGTTGATGACTTCCTGCCCGATGTAGCAGCCTTTGTTGTAAGCCACAGCCCGGCTTTCAATGCCACATTCGAGCGGGAGATTTGTCTCGTCCATGTCTGCGCCAAAACGCGGAATGCCCGCTTCAACGCGCGCGGTCTCGAACGCCTGCCAGCCGACGGCGCGTCCGCCAACGGCCTTCGCGGCGGCGATCAATTTGTCCGCGACTGCGGCGATGGAAATGTTCGGGATGAACAAATCGAAGCCGCTGGCTCCGAGCCGCGCATGGTTTGCGAGATAAATTTCGCCCAGCGCCGTATCGGAAATTTTCACGATGGTAGGGCTGAACTGCCGGTCAGCCTGGATGCGCGGCAGCGCGTCCCTACCAATCAAACCAAGCGCGACAACCACCGTTTCCGGCTTCGGCCCCTGCACGCTCAACAAACCGTAATGCGGCGCGGCGTCCACGATTTGCACGTCGTCGGCGACGATGAATTTCTCCAGCCGCGCAGAAATCTTTTCCGTCAGGCCCGGCTCGAAGTCCAGCAGCAGTTCGTCCGCGAGGCAGAAAATGTTCAGGTCGCTTTCCGTTTTGCCCTTGGCAGTGGTGATGGCGGCGTAGCAGCCTTCGCCGGCGCGCAGTTGTTTCACGTCGTTCGTGACTTGGCCGTGCAGGAATCGCGCGCGGTCAGCGCCGACCAGACAAATGCGGGAGCGGAAGCTCAAATCCATCACGCCCGCACTTTCGTGCAAAGCCTGGTATTCGCCCGGCCAGTCGCCGTAATCACTGACGACTTCCGCGCCGTTCAGTTCCGCGAACCGCGCGCCGAGGCTTTGATGAAATTCATGCAACATCAATGGATTCATGTCTGGCAAAATAATGTCAGCGATTCCGCCCGGCGCAAAATGGAATCGCATTGCGTTGGCGCGCGTTTCGCCGCAAAATCGGCGCATGAATTTAGACGCGCTTTATTCCGAACTGACGCTCAAGACCCAGGCCAAGCTCGTGCTCGTCGTGCTTGACGGCCTGGGTGACATTGCCACGAAAGAGCAAAATTATCTTACGCCGCTCGAAGCTGCGACCACGCCGAACCTGGATCAGATCGCCAAAAATTCCGCGCAGGGCCGCATTATTCCCGCCGCGCCCGGCATCACGCCCGGCAGCGGGCCGGGACATCTCGGCCTGTTCGGCTACGACCCGCTGGAATTTCAGGTCGGTCGCGGCGTCATCGAGGCGCTCGGCCTCGGCGTGGAACTCAAGCCCGGCGACGTTTGCGCCCGCGCGAATTTCGCCACGCTCGACGAAAAAGGAATTGTCACCGACCGACGTGCCGGCCGGATCGCGACCGAAATCTGCGAAAAACTTGTGGCGCTGCTGTCCGCGAAAGTCAAAAAAATCGGCGACACGGAAATCATCATCAAGGCCGGCAAGGAACATCGCTTCGTCGTCATTTTTCGCGGCAAGGGACTGGAAGGGCCGCTTACCGACGCCGATCCGAACCGCGAAGGTTTTCCGGTTCCGACGGTTCATCCGCGCGACGAGCATAACGCCGGCCAGAAAAAAATGGCCGCGCTGATCGCGGAATTTTACAAGACCGCGCTGCCAATCATTTCAAAAGAGCATCCGGCGAACGGTTTTCTCATGCGCGGCATCGCGCATCAGCCGCACATTCCGCTGTTTGAAGATCGCTACAAGCTCAAGCCCGCGTGCCTCGCGGTTTATCCGATGTATAAGGGACTCGCGCAGCTCGTCGGCATGAAAAAAATCGAAGGCCCGACGACCATCACCGAGCAGTTCGAGCGTTACCTCGTCGAATACGACAACTACGATTTCTTCTTCATCCATTTCAAATACACGGACAAAGCCGGCGAGGACGGAAATTTTTACGCCAAGATGAACGCGATTCAGGATTTTGACGCCGCGCTGCCGATTCTGCTGCGGAAAAAACCGGACGTGCTGGTCGTCACCGGCGACCATTCGACGCCGTGCGCGCTTAAGGGGCATTCGTGGCATCCGCAGCCGGTGTTGCTGCACTCGGCGGCGAGCGGTTCGGACAAGCTGGAACGCTTCACCGAAACTGGCGCGAACCTCGGCTCGCTCGGCGTGTTCGAGTCGAAATTTTTGATGCGCCTCATGCAGGCCAACGCGCGGATGTTCGACAAGTTCGGCGCCTGAAAAATCCTTCTCCTCCTCGTTCTCGTGCTCGTCCTCAAAATGGATGAATGAAAATGAGGATGACGAAGATGATGATTTAATTTGAATGAACCTGCCGAACAAACTCACCGTGTCGCGTTTCGTGCTGACGGCGCTTTTTCTTTGGGCGCTGTTTTCGCAGTTAAGCAACCACGACACGCTGGCGCTGTTCATTTTTTGTCTCGCGGGCATCTCGGATTTTCTCGACGGAAAAATCGCGCGAGACCGCAAGCTCATCACAAACTTCGGCGTGCTGATGGATCCGCTGGCGGACAAGATCATGACCTGTTCGGCGTTCATCGCCTTCGTCGAAAGCACGCATCTCCATCCCGGCGCGCCGGTGAAGGTCGCCTCGTGGATGGTCATCGTCATCGTCGCGCGCGAACTGGCGATCACCGGCCTGCGGCTGCTGGCGGCGTCGAAAAACGTCGTGCTGGCGGCGGAACAGTTCGGCAAGCACAAGACGATTTCGCAGATCGTCGCCATTATTGCGCTGCTGGTGGTGGACGCGTGCCAGGAATGGCCGGCGCCGTTGAAAAACCTGGTTGAGCCGTGGACACCGAGGTTCGCCGAAATCATGCTGTGGCTGACCGTCACGCTGACCATCGCGTCCGGCCTGATTTATCTCTGGCGCAACCGCCACCTTTATCTGGACGACGTTTGACGCTTTGCGTCAAAGGCAGAATGTAGAAGGCAGAATGTAGAAGAAAAATCCACGGTTAAGCGAAGTCAGATTCTTCCTTCTGCATTCTGCCTTCTTCATTGGCTCAATGCTTCGGCAGCGGCAGCGTGTCGCCGGAATTGGCGGGCTGATAAACGGCGGGCGGCAAATTCGCCAGCGGATCGCTCTTCGGGTGATGCTGCCACGCAAAAACGGCCAGCGCAACGACCACAATCGCGACAATTGCCACGATGCCGGCAAAGCCGACCTTCCAGTTCAATTTCGCCAGCATCAAAATCAGCGCGTCCAGAAAATTTTTCTTCTGCTCGACCAATGGCGGCGGCTCGCTGAATTTTTCCGTCGTCATCAATTCCGCCGTCAGCGTGGCGAGGAGCGGTGCCGGATCCAGCTTGAGGAACCCGGCGTAAATTTTCACCGAACCGCGGATGTAAATCGTCGCGGAAAACACGTTGAATTTTCCTTCTTCGAGCGCGCGGACGTGGTCGGTGCTGATTTTGGTCGCGTCGGCGACCTGGTCCACCGTGAGCTTTTTCGCTTCGCGCGCTGCGCGGAGTTGTTCGGCAACCGTTGACATTGCCTCCATTTAGCGCGATTGACGCGGCAATGGCAATAATGGAAATTTTCAAACACGTTGAACCTTTGCTCGCCTCGCACATTCCACTTGCTGACAATGCCGGAAGT
>DATCBW010000312.1:0-18041 GCA_036511615.1 Verrucomicrobiia bacterium
AGCGGGAGCACCGTCGGACTGCGGTTCGACGTTGGCGCCAGCACGCTGCGCGGAATGGCCATCAACCGTTTTCCGGTCCAGCTCATCGAACTGGACAGCCCTTCCAACAACATTCAGGGAAATTTCATCGGGACGGACGCGACCGGCACATTGGCGCGCAGCAACGGCAGCGGCAGCGATGGAATTCTGGTCAAGAGCGCGGGCAACGTCATTGGCGGAACCAACAGCGGCGATGGCAATGTCATTTCGGGCGGCAATGACACCGGCATTTATATCCTGAACGCCAGCAACAATATTGTGCAGGGCAATCTCATTGGCGTCACCGCCGCCGGCAACTCGTCGTTGAGCAACCTCAACGACGGAATCGTCATTTACGGCAGCAGCGGAAATCTCATCGGCGGCCCGGTTCCGGCGGCGGGCAACACCATTTCCGGCAATGGCGCGAGCGGCGTCTATCTGATCGGGGCCATCGGGACCGGCACGACGGCCAATGTGATTCTAGGCAACCGCATCGGCACGGACCGTTCGGGCAGCAACGCCGTCGCAAACGTGATTGGCGACGGCATCACGCTCATCAACGCGCCCGGCAATCTGATTTGCAGCAATTTGATTTCAGCCAGCGGCCTGGCGGGGGTTTCCATCAGCGGTTTCGGCGCGACCAACAACGTGATGCTTGGCAATTTTATCGGCACGGACATCAGCGGAACGGCCAGCCTGGGCAATCATTATGCCGGCGTGACCATTTCGGGCGGCGGCGGAAATCAGATTGGCGGCACAAGCGCGGGCAATGGCAATTTGATTTCCGGAAATATCCAGGACGGCATTGCGCTAGTCGGCGGCAGCGTGACCAATGTGATTCAAGGCAACCTCATCGGACTTTCCGCCGCCGGCACCAGCGCCCTGCCCAATGGCCAGAATGGAATTTCGATCAGCGGCGGTTCGTCCAATATCATCGGGGGCGTGGTCGCCGCAGCGCGGAACTTTATTTCCGGCAATGCCGACAATGGCGTTGGCATTTTGCTGGCCACCGACGTCGGCAACACCGTGATGGGAAATTACATCGGCACCGATGTCACCGGCACCCAGGCCGTTCCCAACTCGCTGGCTGGCGTGCGGATTCAAGGATGTTCCAACCTGATTGGCGGAGCCGCCACTGGCTGCGGCAATGTGATTTCCGGCAACTACGGACAAGGCGTCTGGCTGGTGCAAGACAACGGAAATGTGTCGGGCAATGTCATTCAGGGCAACCTCATCGGGCTGGATGTCTCTGGCGGGAACAACCTGAAAAATTATGACGCCGGCGTGGGCATCACCAGCGCGGCGAACAATCTGGTGGGCGGGACAACCGCCGTTTCCCGAAACATCATTTCCGCAAACGGCGCCGAAGGTGTTTTTTTGACGGGTGACGGAACCTCGAACAATGTCGTCCAAGGCAACTACATTGGAACCGACGTGACCGGAATGACGGCACGGGGAAATGGTGCTGAAGGCATCACCGTTTTATTTGCCAGCACCACGCAGATTGGCGGCACGGCAGCCGGCGCGGGCAATCTCATTTCCGCCAACAATAACCGTGGCATCTACCTCTACAATGCTTCACGGAACGTGGTTCAGGGCAATTTCGTCGGCACCAAGGCTGATGGCACCAACGCCCTGGGCAATCTTTATCACGGCATTGACATCGACATGGGTTCGACGAACAACATCGTCGGCGGTTCGGTGGCCGGTGCCGGCAACCGCTTCGCCTTCGCCCAGTCAGTTTATTGCGGAGTGCGGGTGCGCACCAACGCCTTCAACAATTTGATCAGTGGCAACTCCATTTTCGGCAACGGCGCGCTCGGCATTGATTTGAATGTTGCCGGCGTAAATTCAATTTACGACTGCGAGAGCGGCGTGGCGGCCAATACGGCCAACGCCGGCCAGAATTTCCCCACGCTGTCCAATGCCTACAACGGCACCAGCACGCGGATTCGCGGGACGATGAACGGCAAAACCGGCAAGCCCTACACGCTGCAGTTTTTTGCCAGCCCGTCCGGCGACCCGTCAGGTTATGGCGAAGGCCAGGTTTTCCTGGGCCAGACCAATATGACCCTGGGTTCGACGTGCTCGTCGAATTTCACTTTTTATCTGCCGGTTGCCGTGCCGTCCGGCTGGGTGGTCACCGCCACCGCCACCGACACCAACAATAACACGTCTGAATTTTCGGCCTGGGTTCCCGTCATCCCCGTTCCATCCGTCCAACTGGACGTGCCCGGTCCCAAACAAATTTCCATTTCCTGGACGAACAACGGCGGCAGTTTTGTTTTGCAGCAGACATACGGCTTGAGGCCGCCGGCAAGCTGGACAACGGTTACCAATGTGCCCGTCCTTATGAACAATCTTTTGACGACCACCTTGTCCACAACCAATGGCAGCGTGTTTTACCGGCTGCTGGCGCAATGAAAAATAAATTTCTTTCGACTGTTTGGTGGCTGGTCTGCGTGGCGTTTTTTTTGCTCGAAGCGCGCCCGGCCGGGGCCGCGACCTTCGCCACCATTGTGACCAACGGCCCGGCGACCAACCGCGTCAACCTCGTGTTTTTTTCCGAGGGCTACACCAACGGCCAGATGAGCCAGTTCCTGACCGACGCGACCAACGCGGCGGATTTTTTCCTGAACGCCGAGCCGTATGCCGAATACTCCAATTATTTCAACGTCTTTGCCATTTTCACCAATTCCGCCCATGCCGGGTCCACCCACCTGATTTCCGCGTCGTATGTTGCGAACAACACGGCTTTCAACAGCAGTTACGACAACGTCAGCGATTATCTCATCACCATTCCGCCAAACACGGTTGACGCCAACAGCAGTCACGGTCAGGGAAAAATAAATTCGCTGTTGAATTTATACTTGCCCGGCACGAACAACAATTTGTCGGCCTTGCTGGTCAATGACCAGGTTCCCGGAGGATCCGACGGCGGCTCGTCCGATTACGGCAAAACGGCCATCACTTCCATCAATCAGGTGAGCTACATTCTGTTGCATGAATCGGGTCATACGTTGGGCGGATTGGGAGATGAATACACCACTCCTTATCCCGGATTTCCGAATGTCGAGGAACCCAACACCACAACCAACACTAACTTGGCGCAAATCAAGTGGAATGCCTGGATTCCGGCCAACACGCCCATTCCTACGCCGCCTGTTTCAACTTATGTGGATACGGTCGGGCTGTTTGAAGGCGCTCACTATCACTCTACCGGCTGGTATCGTCCTTACTACAACTGCTGCATGCAAAGTTTTGGCGTGGGCTTTTGCCCGGTCTGCCAGGAAGCCCTTGTGCTGGCGATCTACGGGAAAACCCGGCCGATTGACGCCCGTTCGCCGGCCACGAACACCCTGACCGTCACCTTGCCGCAAATGCTGACCTTCAGCCTCAATCTGCTCCAGCCCGCCACGCACGCCCTGAACGTCCAGTGGCGCACCAACAGCGTCGCCGTCAGCGGCGCGACCAATCCGGTTTTCAACATCTGGCCGTTGTCGCTTGGCAACGGCGCGCAAAAAGTGGAGGCGGATGTCTGGGACGCCACCAGCATGGTCCGCACGGACACCAAAAATCTCCTGCAACAGACCAACATCTGGACGTTGAACCAGACCGTGCCGGTGATGCAGATTGACTCGCTCAAGTGGCAGACCAACGGAAGCTTTGCTTTTCGGGTGACGGGAACGGCTCCTGCCGGCGTGGTCATTCAAATGTCCACCAATTTGTCGCAATGGGCGGGTGTCCAGACCGGCTCCTTCAGCGGCGGCACGCTTTTTTACACCAACACCGGAGCGGCGACAAATGCCCGGCGTTTTTATCGCACCAAGACGCCGCCTTGAATAAGCAATCCGCTCGACTGGCCGGATGAAAATTCAAGGTGTTAACCGTTCGCGGTGGGGCTGGTGGTCGCGGCTGTAGCGGCGGGCATCCTGCCTGCCGTAGAGCCGGGCTTCCAGCCCGGCGGAATAAAACTTACGTCCACCCGACGTGGTGGAATTTTTCACGCCCTTGGAATGACAACGCCTTTTCCGGGCGGCGGGACGCTCGCCCTCTACGTCAGGCAAGATGCCTGATGCTACGGGGTGAGGCGTTCGCGGTGGGGTTGGTGGTCACGGTTCCAGCGGCTCAAGGCGGCGTCGCTGGTGTCGGTGAAAAGAAATGGCAACGTCGGCGATTCAACGTGGCCATCGCAAAAGACGACGTTGGCTTTGCCTTGGTGTCGTGGATCATTTATTGATGTTGGGAAGAACCCTCCAGAAAAAAAGTTTTCCCGCCAAAAAAGACTTCCCCCATCATAAAGCTGGTTGTCGTGTCCTTCAAATCCATCGCCAATGGCCATCATTTCACTTGGATTGACAATATCCGATTCGCTCACTGGCGGCTTTACGTCTGGGAAGCCATTTTTGTTACCATTCGTAACGTGTAAAAATCCGTAATGCCCACCCAAACCCAATGAACTCAATTTTGCGCCGATGCCAAAAGCATTGTAACCGTAAGAACAAACGAAACCGGGTTCCAAAATAACTTTGGATTGGACGCTGGGACAAAGCCAAATCCCTTTATTCCAATAGCTGACGCTGCTTTTACTTGTATCACTTCTGTAATCGTAACCAAATTGATGCCCAAGGGTTTCAAGCCAAGTGTTAAAATTAGTTGGATTATTTTTATCATATTGGACGTCTGATTCGAGTGGGTAAACATGATTATCCGAAACAAATTCGTGCAAGCCGATTCCAAGCTGGCGGACATTGTTGACGCATTGAATTTGGCGCGCTCTTTTCATGGCTGAACTCAAATGCCGGAAGCAAAAGCGCAGCCAGAATTCCAATGATGGCAATGACAACCAAAAGTTCAATCAGCGTGAATCCCGATTGAAATTTTAGTCGCGGAATTTTCATCACGCCACCTCAACCAACCTCGTCACTTTCGCCGGGGCTTCGCTGAATTGCGCCTTCACTTTGGCGACGGTGTTCTCGACAGTCAGGCCGTATTTGCGGCGCAGTTCGTCCTGCGACGAGGCGTGTTCGATGAATTGATCCGGCCAGCCAATGCGCACGACGGGCGTGGTCACGCCTTTTTCGCTGAACAATTCCAGCACCGCCGCGCCGTAGCCGCCCATGAGCACGTGGTCTTCGAGCGTCACGACGAGGTCGGCTTCGTGGCCGTAAGTTTCATGCGCCGCCGCGTCCAGCGGCTTGGTGAAACGCGGATTGATGACGGCGCAGTCGTAGCCCTCGTTCGCAAGCTGCGCGGCGGCCATGCGCGCGATGGTGTTCATCGGGCCGAGACCGAACAGCGCGACCTTGCGCTTCTTGTTGTTCTCAAAAGTCTGCACGATCTGCGCCTTGCCGACTTCGAGCAGTTGCGGTTCGGCTTTCACCGGCACGCCTTCCGCCGTGCCACGCGGGTAGCGGATAAAGGCCGGGTGATTTTGTTTCGTGGCGGTGAACATCATGTCGGCGAGTTCGTCCTCGTTCGCGGGCGCCATCGCGACGACGTTCGGGAAACAGCGCAGATACGCGATGTCGAACAGGCCGTGGTGCGTCGGGCCGTCGTTGGCGGAAAGGCCGGCGCGGTCCATGCAGAAAATCACCGGCAAATCCTGCAAACAAACATCGTGGTGAATGCAGTCGTAGGCGCGCTGGAGAAACGTGGAATAAATCGCCACGACCGGGCGGTAGCCCATCGTCGCCATGCCGGCGGCAAAGATGACGGCGTGTTCCTCGGCAATGCCGACATCGTAATAGCGTTCGGGCATCGCCTTTTCCAAATGCTTCATGCCGGTGCCGCTGGGCATGGCGGCGGTGAGGCCGACGATGTTTTCATTTTTCTGGCAGAGCTTGATCATTGTCTGGCCCATCACGTCCTGATACGCGGGTGCCGTGCCGGGTTTGGCGGCGGGCGTCTCGCCGGTCGCGGCATTGTAGGGTCCAAGGCCGTGGAATTTCTCCGGCTGCTTGAGCGCGGCGTCAAAACCTTTGCCCTTTTGCGTCAAAATGTGGATGACAATCGGATGGTCGCAGGTTTTGGCAAATTCCAGCGTGCTGATGAGCAGCGGCAGATTGTGGCCGTCAATCGGGCCGAGATAGCGCATCCCCATTTCTTCAAAGAAAATCGGGCTGCCGTAGCCGCCGCGGCCGTCCCCGCCCATCGCGATTTCGCTTTTCTGGTGCAGGCCGACCTCGGCAAGCGCGCCCTTGAAACCCTCCTCGGCCTTGTGCGCGAGCCGCATGGCGATGTCGCCCTTGGGCAGGCGGCGGACAAAATTTTCAAAATCCTTCGACAATTTGTTGTAACTCGGATTCGTGATGAGCTTGTTGAGGTAGCCGGAAATGGCGCCGACGTTTTTGGCGATGCTCCATTCGTTGTCGTTGAGAATGCCGATGAATTTTTTCGTCGTGTGCGCGATGTTGTTCATCGCCTCGAAGGAAATGCCATTGGTCAGCGCCGCGTCGCCGAAGATGCAGACGATGTTTTCATCCGTGCCGCGTTTGTCACGCGCCGCCGCCATGCCCAGCGCGGCGGAAAGCGCCGTGCCCGCGTGCCCCGCGCCGAAGCAGTCATGCTCGCTCTCGGTGCGCAGCGCGAAACCGTTCAAGCCGTCCGTCTGGCGGATGGTGCGGAAACGGTTTTTGCGCCCGGTCAGCAGTTTGTGGACATAAACCTGGTGGCTCACGTCCCAGACGAACTTGTCCTTGGGCGTCGTGAAAACCTTGTGCAGCGCGATGGTGAGTTCCACCACGCCGAGGTTCGGGCCGAGATGGCCGCCGCCCTTGGCGAGGCCTTCAATCAGCTCGGTGCGGATTTCGCCGGCGAGTTCCAGCAATTGCTGCTCCGTGAGTTTTTTGACGTGCTCGGGCGCGTCCACCATGTCGAGGTATCGGCTCATAAATTTAATTTTCCACCACGAATAAACACAGACAGGCACGGATTAAAAACTGTGGCGACAATTGCATTTCCCTACTGTGTGCATTCGTGTTCATTGATGGCTGAATCCGGGTTATTCTGCGGACAAATCAAGCGGCTTCAATTTCATTTCGCCTGTCTCATTTTTTTCGAGCTGCTGGATCTTCAATTCTGCCTCGGCCAGTTTTTCCTGGCAGATTTTCACCAGTTTCGCGCCTTCCTCGTATTTTGCCAGCAATGTTTCCAGCGGCAGATCATCGGATTCCATCGCTTCGACGACGGATTCAAGTTTTTTCAACGCCTCTTCAAACGGCGGATTCTTGGCGGGTTGGTTCTGCTCCGCGCCTTTGGTGGGGTTCGGCACAAATCCAAGAGTAAGGCAAGCCGGCGGGTGCGTCCAGCTTGGAGAATGGAATTTTGAAGCCGAAAAAACCGGCTGGCTTGACTGTCCAGCGCTCTTGCACCGTGGTGCCGCCGGAACAGGAGACCGGCGGCGCGCAAGCGGGTGGCAAACTGCGGGTGTCCAAAACATGGCTGAACTGCTGGCTGCGCGGGTTTGGTCAACCAAAGTCTCTCGATTTGTATTCTTGCCGCCGATTGAACTTGCAGAGTAGAAAAAAGAAATTTAGGATTTGAACTCTCCGTAGGCGGGGTAGCCAAGTGGTAAGGCAGGGCTCTGCAAAAGCCTCATCCGTCGGTTCGATTCCGACCCTCGCCTCCAGACTTAAAATGCGTAATTGCAATAGTTTGGAACACTGCCAACGGTGAGTGCCAGCAGATTTGCCAGCAAAGTTTAACTCTGGCCTGCTCCGTTTAACACTCACCTGCTCCCTACCGGAGTCGAGATCAACCGTCGTAACCTCATCACTGTAAACACAGTTATGAGAAAACGATTCAGACTCTATAAAAGAAAAAAAGGCGGACGTTATTACATTCACGACGAGGTGACAGGCAAGCAGGACAGCCTGCATACGAGCGACCGTGCCACCGCCGTTCGCTTGTTCCACTCGCGTCAGGAAGCGGAACAGCAGCCCGCCGTGAACCTGCAAATTGCCCGCGCTTATCTCGCGGCCAGCGACCCGCAAATCGCCACCCGCAACTGGCAGTTGGTCATGGACGAACTGGTGAAGCTCAAAAAAGACCAGACCCAACACCGCTGGCAGACCGCCATCAGGGACAAGGCGTTCGACTCGATCCGGCATCAGCCGCTTCTGGAAACTCGCCCGGAACATTTTCTGCGCGTGCTGGAAGCCGGGAAAGTTTCGACCAACGTCTATCTGCGGCGCATCCACAACTTCGCCTTGGACATGACGTGGCTGCCGTGGCCGGTGCTGCCCAAGAAACGCTGGCCGGCCGTCGTGTTCAAAGAAAAGCGTGGCATCACGCTGGCCGAACATCTGGCTATCGTCGCCCGCGAAACCAATCCCGAACGCAAGGCGTTCTATAAACTGGCGTGGCACCTGGGCGCGTCGCAATCCGACCTGGCATTCCTTGAGGCGGAGAATGTTGATTGGGACAACCACGTCATCAGCTACAAGCGGATGAAAACCGACACGGTTGCCATCATGCGCTTCGATGAAGACATGGCGGAAATCCTGCGGGACTTGCCGGGCAGCGGCCCATTGTTTCCTTATCTGCGGACAGTCCGCGCGGGCGACCGCGCCACGGAGTTCAAGCAACGCTGCGATGGACTTGGCATCAAAGGCGTGTCGTTGCACAGCTACCGTTACGCGTGGGCGGAACGGGCAAAGACGGCGGGCTATCCCGAACGGTATGCGCAAGTGAACCTTGGACATAACAGCAAAGCCATGACGCGGGCCTATTCGCGCAAGGCCGAGGTGGAAATGCCGTCGTTGAGCGAATACGAGCGGCAACAAAAAGCCATCATCGGAAGTCATGAAACCGAACCAGTGACGCAGAGCGTCGCGGCATAAGGAGGACATCATGCAACCTTGGCAAATTAAAGCACTCGAACTGGAAGCGTCGGGATTAAAACACCTTGATGGATTCATCCACGAACACGCCCTCTATTTTCTCATTGGAGCCATTTATCTCTTGCTGGCTCTCTTGATTTGGGTATTGAGCGGCGGATTGCGCCGGAAATTCCCCAACCAACCGCACGTCCGTGCTGGCATCGGCATTTTCATTCAGCCACACGCGTCACGACCGCCAATCATCATCCACGAATATGACCTGTCGGATGGTGACCCGGATTGAAAACAAGCGTTCGAGACGGGCGAGTGGCGGCGCGGGCACAAGCGAGCTTGGCAATGGGACGGAACGACGGTAGATTAGGAATGATGAATGAAGCGATTGACATCCGTTTGATCGAAGGCCGTCAACGCGCTGAAGACCTGCGGCGGTTGGCGGCGGGCGAAGTCACGCCGGAACAATTGCAACGGGAAAACGCCATCGTCCAATCCGCCGCTGATATTCTGAAAGTGGATTTCTCTCCGAAAGGAACTGACGAACAATGGGCACGGATCATATCAGACCTCGAACGGGATTAGAGCCGTTTCAGGCGGTGCTGGCGCAGCGCGATGCTGAAGGCCAGCCGTTCATCATTGTGGGCGGGCAGGCCGCCAACATTTGGGCGGCTTACTACCTGCCCCGGGAACCCCGGTTGCAGGCGCACTTTCCGTTCACCAGCAAAGATTTGGATTTGATTGGCACCAAGAGCGATGCCGAACGAGTTGCGGCGGCCATTCATTGGCACGCGGGCGCGCCGCCGGTGGGAGGCGGGCCGGTGGAAGCGGTGTTGCATTCCGAACCGGGTGGAGCGGGGCTGAACGTAGAGTTTCTGCGTGAAATCAAGGGCGTTCACCAGGAAACGGTTTTAGCCTATGCGCGCGAAAATCTGGTGCGCGTGGCGGGCGGGAGTGAACCGCTGCCGGTGCGGGTGCTCGACCCGGTGTTGTTGCTGGCCGGAAAAATTCGCAACGCGGTGGACCTTGAGCAGCATGAGCCGGATAAACCGCGCCAGGACGTGAAGCATGTGGCGATGCTGGCCTTGTGCGTGCCGCACTTTTTGGAAGACGTTCGGGCGCAGGCCGGCGAGCGCGCCAGGCAACGGGAGGTCTGTGGCAAATATGTCACGATGCTGGCGTCGTTGAAGAACACCTATTCGGGCAGACAATTTGAAGCGCAGCATCCGGGTGTCGTCCATTGGCCGGAATTGATACCGCCAACCATCCGGCAGATGCCGTTCGACTGGCAGATTCAAAGTTCGTTGCGTCAGCTTGGTGGGGAGAGTCAATCGCGGGGCATGAGCGTTTAACCCGCTTGCCTGTCCTCATCCCGTTTGGAATTGCCGTGCCCGCTTATGCGCGTTTTTAATACGCCAGTGCCGGTGAATGGCCGCCACCACCTTGTCGAGCCAGCCAAGATCGGCAAGCTGTTGTGCCAGCACGTCACGCGAATAACGTTTCACGCAATAGCGTTGCGGACGGCCCAGCGGTTTTATCAGGCCCGCCCGCGACAGTGGCGGAATGATATGCGGGGCGACACCCAGCGCCTCGGCCACTTCCTCCTTGGTCATGGTGGCGTGGTATTTTTCCAGCGGCTGGATTTTTAATGGTGAATCAGCAGTCATATATTTTCCTTGGTTAAAGTGACGGTGACGGCGGCAATGTGGGTTTTCAGCGTGGCGGCCAAACGGCGATCCGCCGACTTCACAAATTTCAATTCATATTTCTGAATCTCGGCCTCCAGCCGCTTGAGGCCGCTGCCCAGGACGACCACATTGGCGGATGCAAAGCGGATCAACATTTTTTCCGGCGGCGCATCCGGCTCTTTTTCCAACGCCGGGTTGGAAATCTTTTCCGCATATAAAAATTGCGCGTAAGGCAGCAGATAGCTGATGCCGTCATCGGCAAACGCATCCAGCGCGGCGATGGTGGAATCACTGCCAAGGCAGGGATTGTCGCGCGGGCTAGACGCTGATGCCGGTGGATTTTCGTTGTTCAGTTGGCTTGATTTCATGGCTGCTCCTTTCGGTTGTTTCAGTTAAAAATGATTGGGCAATGCGCTGGCGGAACTGTTTTAGGAAGCGATTGCCGCGCTGCAAAATGGTTTGGAGAAAGTCCCGTTGATGCCGGGCTGGCATGGCTTCAACCGCCGCCAGACGCGCACTGGAATGAGTGACGTGTGAACGTAATAATTCCGAATCATCGGTAAAGATTTGGCAGCGTTCACGCCCACGCGAAATGCTGACGTAAAATTGTTCCTGATTGATGGCGGGCAGCGAGCGGGACGAGGCGACGACCAGCACTTCATCCACGGTCTTGCCCTGGGCGGCGTGCGACGTGACGGCGTAGCCATGCGTGAACGTGCGATAATCGGCGGGAATCACCCGGCCATCGGCCAGCAAAATAGAATCGCCTTGAACAGCCTTGACCTCGACCAGTTCACCGTTGACGAAATGCTTGCGCACGGCCACCGCATTGGCTTGCAACAACAGCTTATCATCCGCAGCCACTTTCAATTTGCGTTTCTCTCCCACGTCAAACGAGGCGAAGCCTGCACCCAAGGGAAAAATGTTTTCGGAACCATCCGCGTGTTGAACTTTGAGTGAATCATTCGCGGCGGCGACCACCGCAACCGTTTCACCTTTTTCAAAACCATGTCCTCGACGATGAAACCGAATCACCATGCCGGGACGGTATTGCCGTGCATCCCGTTTCTGTGCTTCCGTCCACGACAACGAATCGAAAACTTGAAACTCCTTTTCTTCCAGAGCCAGACGGCCAGACGATTTCAATTCCGCCCGAACTTTTTCCGTCACCGCTTCAATTTCCGCCCAGGTGGGCGCGACCAGCAGCACGGATTTACTTTCCGCCAACGCTTTCAAATATGATTTCGCCGCCGAGCCGTGAAGTTCATCGCCCGCAAGTTCAGTGATTGCTGCCATCCGTTCCAACTGTGCGAACGCTTCCACCGTGCGTTTCTGCGCCGCCAGTTCCACGGCCTTGCGATATTCGGCTTTGCGTTGCCGCCGGATGGCCGTCAACTGGCCGGATTTGAAATTGGAATGCCGTTCCAATATCCGCAACGCATCCCCACGGGCGACCGAGGCGTGCTGGCCGCTGTCGCCGGACAAAATGATTCGCGCATCGCGCGCGCCATCAAACAGTCGCTTCATGTCATCCATCCCCACCGCCCCGGCTTCATCCAATACAATCAATTGCCGTTCGGTCAGAACCGGCTTGGACAGCAGCAGGCTTTGCAGTGTCTTCGCCTCGAATCCCTCTTTACGCAAAACCTCGGTTGCCGCCGCCGTTGGCGCGCAGAACAGCGGTTTAATGTTCGCCTCTTTGCAAGCGGCAACCAGCTCGCGCAACGCCGTGGTTTTGCCGCTGCCGGCCAGACCGCGCAGGCCGGTGATCCGGTCACTGGTGCGCAGGACATGGTAAATCGCCCGGCGTTGATCTTCGCCCAGCCAGTCGGCAGGTTTGTAACCGGGATGCAACGGCGGGACGCTATCGCAACCCGCGTTGACTGTCTGAATCAAAGCCAACTCCGTTGCTAAAATCTGTTTGGTCGAAAATCCGCGTTCAGTTTTCACCAAGTTCGGTGAATGCTTCACTGTCATTTTCAAATGGTTCAAATCCACCCCACCCAAGCGGTGCGACAAGGCCACGTTCAACAGTTCATGCTCCGGCACCACTGATTTGCGCTCGAACACATGAGCGACGGCATGGTTCAGGGCTTGGTTTTCCACCAAGGCAATTCGCGGCAGGCGGGTTGAATGAGCCGAGGCGCGGAGTATTTCGAGCGATTGCCGCTCATCCGCCGATAATTGCGACAACTGCCGTTCGCGCACTTCAGCGGTTGAAATGCCTTTGAGCTTTTTTGCCCGGCTCTGATGCACCGCATGGGAGATTTCATTGTTGGAAAGTTTTCGCCCCAACTTTGCTTCCATTTCCTTCACCACCGCGTCGCGCTGCTGCGCGCGTTTGGAAAACCGTTTCACCACCTCATCGCTTATGCCCTCGATGTCAAAACCGTGTTTGGCCGGGGCAATCCGGTAGCCGATTTGTTGCACCCGCTTGGCCAGTTCATTTCGATAAACCGCCGTGCCATAGCGGATCGCGTCATACATGCCGCGAGCTTCCAGTGCCTTCCAGCACTTCTCCTGTCCATCAAACGTGGCGTTAAACACCGTGAAATGTGTGTGCAACTGCGGGTCGAGCGCGCGGGAACTGTCATGCACGAACGCCGCCGCCACGAGGTTGCCCGTTGTCCGATCCGTCCGGCTGCCGTGCTTGCGCACCCGCGCGGCGGCGAAGGTTTCGAGTTCGCGGAACGCGAGCCGCGCCGCCTCCTCATGCGCTTCAATCAATCGCGGGTCGTCCAGCGTGACCGCCAGCACCGAAACGGATTTTGGCGCGGAGCAGGTAAAATCATAAAACACCCGGCGCTGGCCTTCCTTTTGACTCCTCTGCGTCAGCCGTTCGCCATCGTTTGGATTTTGATTTTCACAGAGCGCGTGAAATTGTTCGCGCGTGACGTTTTCCTTTAATCCCAAGCGTTCCGCGCCCACGCCGATCCACTGGCCGGGACGGATTTCACCGGCGGCGTAGTAGTCATTCTGCGCCAGATGCTCGTCGAAATACTTCCGGGCATCGGCCAGATTTTTATGGGCTACGGCACTAAACATAAAACCGATTTTAACTGGTTTTCAAAAGGCCCGGTTCCAAAATGGAACCAAGTGTTTTTTCGTTCCGGTCGTCAATCCGGCCACCAGATTGAAATTCTGCCCGAAGACAAACCGGCAAAAGTTTCAAAATGAAACAAAATGCGGTTGGGAATTTCCGCCCGCAGTGGGCGGTGAAAGCCATCGCATTTTTATGGGCGGCAACCGTGGACGCGGAAGGTTTCAGTTCTTCCGACCGCGCCAGCGGGCTTGCTTTTGCATGACCTTGACTCTTGTTATTCATCGTCAATTGACAAGTTTGGCAGAAATTTTCGACGGCTTGTTTCATACATTGCACAATATTTTACCGGCCAATTCTGGCAGAACCCTTGATAAATCGCGTTTTTCAGGTAATAAATCCTTACAGCGGAAGAAACAATTTGTGAAAAATCGCCCGCGCTGACACCCGTGCCCGCGAATTTCACGTTGGCGGAAATTCCCGTCTGCCGCCCGTCCACCACTGGCCATGTCTTGATTCATGTTTTTCATCGTCAATTGACAAGCCTGACAGGGAATCCCGCCCGCTTGGCGCGTAAAGCGCACAGGATTATACCGCCTAAATCAGCCAAAACCCTTGACAAAGGCCATTATTCTGGTAATAAATCCTTACTATGATAAAGACGATGACCATGACGCTGACCAGCAAACGCCAGACGGTGTTCCCGCTGGAATGGTGCGAGCGGGAAGGATTGTCACGCGGCGGCCCCCTGAACGTGTTTGACCTGGGCAAAGACGGCTTGTTGATCCGTCCCATCAAGACCCCCGGACGCGAGGCCGTCCGAAAACTTTTGAAACAAACCCCCGTCGGCAAACATTCGCCCCATCAGGCCGCCGCCATTGTCAATCAAGCGTTGAGCCAGGTGCGTGATGAATCTGGCCGTCATTGACACCGGCGTTTTCGTGTCGGGCGTCTTCTGGCATCACGAGCCGCACCTGTGCCTCAAGGCATGGCTGTGCGGAGTAATGACGCCGGTGATGACCGAGGAAATCCTTGCCGAATACGAGGCGGTCTTGGAACGGGTGAAGCAGGAGCAGCACTTCACCACGGACACCGCGCCTTGGTTGAATACCCTGCGAACGTCAGCCTTGTGGGTTACGCCGATCCCGTTTCAAGAAAAAGTGTGCCGCGACCCCAAGGACAATAAATTCATTGAGGCGGCTTTGGGCGAGCGGGAATGCTACTCGATCATCGCCCGCGACCGGGATTTGACGGTGTTGGAAAAACCCTTCGGCATTGACATCTACACGCCGCGCCAATGGCTGGGCACGTTGACCCGGCCACAGAGAAAACGGTTGCGCGGGTAGGATGCCGGGCAATATGCCCCAAACTATTGACAGACATCGCAAATGCAAGACCCGCCTTCCAATTCAATGCCGTCGAAATCTCAATCCCATGCGCAGCGGCACCGCGAACCGTGGACGGATGCCGAAGACCGGCTGTTGCTTTCCCGCACGCTGTCAAACTCGGAACTGGCCCGGCAGCTTGGCCGGACTAAAAAGGCGGTGTGCCACCGGCGTTTGGTCAAGGGCATCTTGAAACGTCCGGCCAGCCGTCGCTGGACGGAAGATGAACTCCGCTTGCTGGGCAAGTTGCCCGACCATAAAGTTGCGGCCTTGACCGGAAGAAGTCTTTCAGCGATTCAAACCCGGCGCATCACTGTTTTAGGGCTGCCCTGCGTCAGTGGCCGGGGACGGGACTGGAAGCCCGAGGAAGACCGGCTCCTGGGCAAACATTCCGATGGAGATTTGGCCAAACAGATCAACTGCACATTTGCCACCATTGCCAGACGGCGGGAACTCTTGGGCATTCCTCCATTCCAACGGGAAAATACGCGGTATTGGACTGACGCCGAGGAAAAATTGCTGGGCACGGATACCGATTCCAAAATTGCCCTTAAATTAGGACGCACCACAAAATCCGTCATCCACCGCCGCCACGTTTTAGGCATCCCACCCAAGCCGGTGAACCGGCAGGAAATCGCCCAACGCCGCCGTCAGATGTGGATTGAACGCAAACGCCAGTTCGGGCGTTGCGTGGTTGATCCCAACGATAAACCGTGGACGCCGGAACAGGACAAACTGATGGGCACCGAACCGGATGAGGTTGTTGCCGGTAAATTGGGACGGTCATTTCATGCCGTGGCGTGTCGGCGTCAGCAAATGAAGATTCCTATTTTTGGCCGGAATGTCCGGCCTTGGACGCCAGCGGAAGACAAATCATTGGGCACCCAGGTGGATGCCGTCATTGCGGAGCAATTGCGACGTTCAACGCTGGACGTGCGCTGGCGACGGCGAACCTTGGGCATCAAACCGTTTGCGGACGATGGCCGGAAGCCTTGGACTGAACTTGAATTGCGTCAGGTTGGAACCGGCACCGACCAGAAAATCGGACAACGACTCGGACGTGAGCCGCGCGCCGTGAGTTACAGGCGCAAGCAGTTGAAAATCCCGGCAGTCGTGGAACAGTCCTGGACGCGGGAAGAAGTGGCCTTGCTGGGCACCATGCGGGACGAAAAACTGGCCCGCAAGATTGGCCGGACAGTCCACGCCGTCCATGCCCAGCGCAACAACCGTGGCATCCCCTGTTTCAATTCCAAGCTGTATTTGTGGCGACCAGAGGACGACAAAATTCTTGGCACACGACCGGACGACCAGATTGCCGCGCTGCTGGGCAGAAGCACCTACGCCGTGGCCCAACGCCGCCGACATAAAGGCATACCAATTTTCCAGTCAAAGAAAAAGCGTCACTGACAAGGACGGCGTTTTGACTGGCTGGCTTGCCTCGTGCCTCGACAACCATCCAGACAAAACGCCGCATCCAACCGAACCTATCCGGCGGCACACTCAACGGGCATTTCTAAAATCCCGCGCCTCCACAAAGATGTTCCGCCGCTCCGATTTCAGAAATGCCCGTTCAGTGCGATAGGTTATTCGCAATCCTGAAGCGAGGGAATCAGGGTGCAAACTCCAAGTTGACTTCATTGACGGTGAATCAAATCCTGTCCCAATGGCAGAGACGAAACATGATTTACAGTGGGCCAAAGCCAGGTATGTCTGTCGGCTGAACACGGAGGAAATCCGCATGGCCAAAGAATTGGGACTGTCGCCACAGAGCTTGACAAAAAATAAGCCCAGCCCAAGTGAGCCTTGGAAACTGTCCGTCAAAGACTGGATTGGCGAGCTATACGAAAAACGCTTTGGATCGAAAGCACCCGCGTCGGACGTGAACGATTCACCTAACAGATCAAGTCAATGATGAATGCCCAACCTCTTGACAGCCCCGGCGGAACGTGCTTCCATCGCTCCCATGCAGCAAGCCACCTTGCTCTCGATTGTCAGCCTGCTGGCAACCGCCTGCGCATTGCAGGCCCAGCCATACATCACTGTCACCGACGATGGTGTTACGTTTTCCCATGATCCAGTGTATATCGTAACTGGTCAGGCGGTGTATTGGGTGGATGATGGAACTGGTCCCTATACGATCTTTAGCAGCACAAGTGCCTGGTCGCCGGTCACGACTCCGGGCGGTATTCTGTTCAGTGCGGCGGGAACCTATCCGTATTTCGACGATGCCGGGGATCAAGGCACCGTTTATGTCACCGCCAACCTGCCTCCGACGGTCGCTATCACCAATCCCACGAACAACGCCGCGTTCACCGCCCCCGCCTCGTTTACATTCAGTGCCAATGCTTCCGATTCGGATGCCGATGGTCTGTCGGACGTTATGTTCTATGTGGGAACCAATCTGGTGGATGACGTTTTCTCCAGTCCTTTTGAAACTGCCGTGACGAATCTGGCAGCGGGCAATTATACGTTGACCGCCGTCGCTTATGACAATGTTGGCGCGGTCTCATCGAATTCGGTCAGCATCCTGGTGCAAAATTCCGGCCCGATTATATTGACGGCATTGACAACGACGGCGGGCCGGTTTCAATTCACCGCGACGGGATTGACGACCGGCAAAACCAACATCCTGCAAAGCTCGACTAATTTGATGTCTTCGGCCAATTGGACACCCATCGCAACCAACATTGCCGGCAGTAGTTCAGCCTCGTTCACCAACGCGATCAGCGGCGGACACCAATTCTTCCGCCTGCTTCAACTGCCATAGCCTCGTTGGAATGCTGCCAACCGTGGGTGCGGTGATGACAACTGGACAAAAATTCTCATCCCGCGTTCGGCATCCGGTCTGTCACATGACGCCCCGCCAACGCCATGATAAATCGCCCGGCGTTGATCTTCGCCCAGCCAGTCTGTAGGCCGATATGGGTGCGTCCTAAATCACCCATTTTTATCGTCTGCAACCCGGCAACATGGAGTCTTATCCGGCGGTAAGACATGGGGTGTTCACCCCATAGACGGAGTAAGGCAACTGACACACTTTTATTGAACAATGAACATAAGTTTTTGTCCCCCCCCC
>DATCBW010000313.1:0-5941 GCA_036511615.1 Verrucomicrobiia bacterium
TCAGGGCCGGTTCGATATGCACAACGCCGCCGATGGTTTTCTTCATAAACGCAGTGGTGTCCATTGATTGCGATGGTAGCCAATTCACAGCCCGCGTGCAACTGTCCAGACGCCGACCTCCGCCGCGCCTGCGCCGCTCAAAGCCTTGGCGCACGCGCTCGTCGTCGCGCCGGTTGTAAAAACGTCGTCCACCAGAATGATTTTCTGCTGGTCGAGCCGCACACCTTTGCGCACGCCGAACGCGCCGCTCATGTTCTTCGCCCGTTCGCTGCGCGTGAGCAGCGTCTGCGTCCGCGTGGGCGTGACACGATTGAGAATTTTTTCATTCACCGGAATGTTTGCCGCCGAGCCCAAATGCCGCGCAAGGATTTCCGCCTGGTTGAATTCGCGCTCGCGGTGTTTGAGCGGATGCAACGGCACCGGCGCGATGAAATCCCAATGTTGTTCCCGCAACACCGGCACAGCCTCGCGCAGCAGCAGATCGGCGAGAAAATTTTCAAACCACAACGCGCGCGAGTATTTGAAACGGTGGATGGCCTCCAGCACGACGGTTTTGGCGACGACCGCCGAACGCGCGGAACTGAAATGCAGTTCCATCTCGCGGCAGTTCGTGCATTCAAACGTCGTCGTCAGATCGCCCGCAAACGGCAGGCCGCAGCGTTCGCAAAACGGCGCGCGGATGAAACGCACCTGCGAACAGCATTGCGGGCAGACCAGTCCGTCGCGCGCCGTCGCGCGCTGGCTTTTGCAAAGCTGGCAGATTTCGGGATAAACCAGGCCGAGACCCGCGTTGACCCAGCTTTGGACGCCCGTCAAGGTTGTCATGCGGAAACTTTATTTCGTTCTCTGCATGAAGGAAGCAAAATCAGCGGTGGCTTTTACAATGTAGGAAAAAACAAAGTGTTAGTTAATAACCGAGAGCACGATTCGCGAAGCGAACAAACACAGCAAACAAACACCACAACCCGGCGTGATTTTAGAAGTTGCTTTTTTACGAATTCTCAAATAGATGCGGTCTGCTAAAATGTTGCAAACGATCCAACCAAGAAAGACAACCAACAGACGTGCCCATGTCTCCGCCATCATCCATTGGCCATAACTATACTTTGGCGGACTGCTGACCCACTCTGGCTGCACGAGCCGGAAATGCCAGATATGCCTCACGAGATCAGCTTCTGTCCAGTCTGGCGAGTAAATATAAGCTAACATTGTGCCCACCGGAAGAAGCGCCCAGAACCTAGCAGCAGCAATCGCAGCTACCGTGATGAGTAAAAGCGAAGCGACAGATGTGATTGTTGCCTCCGGCGATTTCCTTAAATCAGCAGATGCCCGTCGCGGAAGTGCGCTGTTAAACTCTGTGTCCGTATGAGCTATCACAACGTTATTTCTACACCAGCGTTTGCGGCAAATCAACCGGTAAATCACCCGACTCAATTCGGAGTCTTCGCGATTATTGATTTCAGCAGAAAAGTTTTGTTCGCCGCCGGTGTCGCGCTGTGTTAAAAATTGGCGAAAAGATGGTGAAAACATTTTCAATTGAAGAGGGTCAGGGTGAGGGCGGGCGTTGAACCGGCAGATGCGGTTTGAAGGCCACGCGGCGATGGAACTGGAGTTTGCCCTCGACGGGACGGACACCTACGACGCTTGTAAATTTCAAATCGCGGCTCGCGGGGACTCTCGCCCCACCAAATCGGCAATCGGCATTCTTTCAGAAATTTCCAACGGGAAGAAGTTGGTGGAACGAGGTTTTGGTGCGACGCCGAAAACCACACGCCAGAGGCGTATGCTCCCAAAACCACCAGTTCCTTTATTTCCGATTTCGGAATTCGGGCTGAACCCAGTGGCTGTAGATTTCAGCGGGTCAGGGCGAGCAGGCGGGTGCGCTGGTAAATTTCCTCGGGCGAGCCTTCAGCGGGAATGGTGACGAGCAGTCCGCGCTGTTGATAAAACTCGATCAGCGTCCGGGTGCTTTCTTCGTAGGCCTTCATCCGCACCACCACGGATTCGGGCTGGTCGTCTTCGCGCTGGAACAGTTGTCCGCCGCAATGATCACAAATGCCGGTGACTTTCGGCGGCCGGGTGGCAACGTGATAAACGGCCTTGCAACCGGCGCAGGTGCGGCGACCGGAGATGCGGCTGACAATTTGTTCAAGCGGCAGTTCGTAATTGAACACGGCGGTGAGGCTAACATTTTCCCCCTGAAGCAGTTTTTCCAGGACTTCCGCCTGGGCGACGGTGCGCGGAAAACCATCGAGCAGGAATCCGCCGGAACAATTCAGACAGTGCAAACGTTCGCCGACAAGTCCAAGAACGGTTTCATCCGGCACGAGCGCGCCGCGCCGCATGAACTTCAAGGCTTCGTGCATGGACGCGGTCTGATCCGCTTCGCCCAGGCATTTCGCCGTGCGGAACACGTCGCCCGTCGAAAGATGGCAGGTGCCGAGGCGTTCGCAGAGGAGTTCGGCCTGCGTGCCCTTGCCCACGCCGGGAGCGCCGAGCAGAATGATGCGCCAGGCCTTGCCGAGCGGGGTTCGCGGCGGCATTTGACAAACTGCCGTGCCGCCTTTGAGCCACGCGGAGCGGTCAGGTTTTGGCATCACGCCGACCGCATCAAGCTTCGGAAAAAAACGGTTTGAATTCATGGCCCAATCATAACCCAATTTTTCCCGCCTCCAAGCGTTGGCGGCCAGTTTCACAAAAAATGTCGCGCGTTTGGCAAAAAAGGTTGAGGCGCATTTTCAAAACTGCCAAACGCCTGTCTTGGGCATCAGAAACGAAGGCGCGAGCGGGACTGAAGCGGACGAGTTCCAACCATGAGAACTTCCGAAAACTTCACACCGGCCTACTTGGCCTGTTTTTTGGCTGCCTTGATCTTTGCCCAGCGGGCGCGTTGGGCGGCGGCAATCCTGGCGCGGGCGGCGGCGCTGAATTTCTTTTTGACCGGAGCGGCCGAAGCCTTGAGCGTTCCGCTCAATGCCTGGTTGATGGCGTGGAGGCGGCCTTCCAGTTTGGATTTCTCGGCGGTCAACGAATGACGGAGGAACACGAATTGTTTCAACGAGCTTTTCTTCATAGGTCGGAACATTGTAACTGCGTTCCTCAAACATTGGCAATTCGGCTTTGAAGTTATTTTAAGGCTGCAACCACGCGACTGAACGGAGTTTTGATTCATTCCATCGTTGATCGCACAGACTTTTCCAGTTCTTTTCGCACCGCGACAGGTGTTCGTGGAAACAAACGGCGGAAGAGCTTCTTTTTTTGTCGGGAAAGTGTAATTTCCGCCGGTTTCATTTGGAAATATCGTGGGCGTAATTTTTTTTCAATTTTTTCTTGAAATCCACAACTGGTGGTAGCATTATGGGTTTTGTTCCCCCATTAGTAGGGGGCAGTCAATTTTCGCAAAAAGCCTGTGTTTCCGTGAAAATTGCCTGCATTTTTGAATCCCGGAGCGCAACATTCCTTTGGATGCCCACCGGGAAAAACGTCTAAAAATTAAACTGGATCATACCATGATTGATGCACGCGAGGATCTCCCGGCTCCGGCTCCCAAAGCCGCCGGCCACCGTTCCAAAACAGTTTCCGCGACCCGTTCGCTGAAACCCGCCAAGCCCGCAAATAAAAAGTCGCTGCGGGTCGGACGCGTATTCAGTGACGCGAAAATCAAGCCGTTCGACCAGGTCGAATGGGAAAAGCGCACCGCCGAAATCACCGACGACAGCGGCAAGGTCATCTTCAAACAGGAAAATGTCGAGGTGCCAAAGTCATGGTCCGTGCTCGCCACGAAAGTCGTCGTGTCAAAATACTTCTACGGCGAGCAGCACACCTCCGAGCGCGAAACCTCCGTGCGCCAGCTCATTCATCGCATCACGCGCACCATCGCCGACTGGGGCATTGCGGACGGCTATTTCAGCATTGCGGACGGCGAAATTTTTTGCGACGAACTGACCTGGCTCTGCCTGAACCAATACGGCGCGTTCAATTCGCCGGTGTGGTTCAACGTCGGGCTTTATCACGAATACGGCGTTGGAAAAAAATCCGGCAAGGGCAACTGGTTCTTCAACCGCAAGACCAAGGAGGCCGAGCGCGCCAACACGCAGTATGAATATCCGCAGGGCAGCGCGTGCTTCATCCAGTCCGTCAAGGACGACATGGAATCCATCATGCACCTGGCCTACAGCGAAGCGATGCTGTTCAAATACGGTTCCGGCACCGGCACCGATTTGACGCCGATCCGTTCGAGCCGCGAGAAATTGAGCGGCGGCGGCCGGCCGAGCGGTCCGATGAGTTTCCTGAAAGTTTATGACCAGGTCGCCAATGTCGTGAAGTCCGGCGGCAAAACCCGTCGCGCCGCCAAGATGAACACGCTCCGCGACTGGCACGGCGACATCGAGGAATTCATTGACGCCAAGCAGAAGGAAGAAAAAAAGGCTTGGGCTTTGATTGAACAAGGCTACGACGGTTCTTACAACGGCGACGCCTACGGCAGCGTGATGTATCAAAACGAAAATCTTTCCGTGCGCGCCAGCGATGAATTTTTCGAGGCGGCGTTGTCCGGCAAGGAATGGATGACACGCACCGTGACCGGCAACAAGCCGCTCCAAAAAAAGGACGCCAGCCGGTTGCTCGAAAAAATTGCCGAAGGCACGCACATCTGCGGCGACCCCGGCATCCAATACGACGGCGCGATCCAGAAATGGCATACTTGCAAGGGCACCGAGCCGATCCACTCCACGAATCCGTGCAGCGAATACGTTTTCATCAACAACACCGCCTGCAATCTCGCGTCGCTGAACCTGATGAAGTTCAAGCGCGAGGACGGAAAGTTCGACATCGAACGTTTCAAGGCTGCCGTGCGGATTTACATCACCGCGCAGGAAATTCTCGTGGACAACGCGAGCTATCCGACCAAGGACATCGCGGAAAACTCCCACATCTTCCGCACGCTCGGACTTGGCTTCGCGAATCTCGGCTCGCTCTGCATGAGCTACGGTCTGCCCTACGATTCTGACGAAGGCCGCGCGCTCGCCGGCGCGATCACGGCCATCATGACCGGCCACGCTTACGAACAAAGCGCGGAAATCGCCGCGACCACCGGCGCATTTGCCGGCTATCGCGATGCGCGTTGCGCTGGTGTTGAAAAGACCATGTCGAAGGACAACGTCGAATCCATGCTCGGCGTCATCAAGCTTCACCGCGACGCCGTTGAAACCATCCAGCCGAGCGCGGAATTTAATTATCTCAAAACCGAGGCGCGCAAATGCTGGGACGGCGCGCTCGCCAAAGGCCGTCAGCACGGCTACCGCAATGCACAGGTCACCGTGCTCGCGCCGACCGGCACGATTGCGTTTTTGATGGACTGCGACACGACCGGCGTCGAGCCCGACATCGCGCTCGTGAAATACAAACTGCTCGCCGGTGGCGGCATGTTGAAGATTGTCAATCGCGGCGTGCCGGATGCGTTGCGCCGTCTTGGCTACAACGAAACGGAAATTAAAAACATCATCGCGCACATTGAGAAATTCGACACGATTGAAGACGTCGAAGAAAATGATTCTCGAACCGAGTCTGGATTAAAATCTAATCAAGACTCAAAAATTATTCGATCCGGACTGAAACCGGAGCATCTGCCGGTGTTCGACTGCGCGTTCAAACCGCATCAAGGCCGGCGCAGCATCGGTTATCTCGCGCACTTGAAAATGATGGCCGCCGCGCAGCCGTTCATCAGCGGCGCGATTTCCAAGACCGTCAACATGCCCAAGGAATGCACCGTCGCCGAGATCCGCGACACCTACGTCCAGGCCTGGAAGATGGGCTTGAAATGCGTGGCAATTTACCGCGACGGCTCGAAACGTTCACAGCCGCTTAACACCAAAAAGACCAACGAAGGTGGCGACAAGGCCGCCGCCAGTGCCACGCTGGATAATCGCTTCAAAGAACTCGA
>DATCBW010000314.1:0-6874 GCA_036511615.1 Verrucomicrobiia bacterium
TCGCCGGAAAAATCGCGCGCCTTTTTCGCGAGGGAATGCTGCAGGCCGCGCAATCCGAATTTGTCACCGCCGCGCGCGCCAAGGGTCTCGCCGAACATTCGCTGCTGCTCAATCACGCCGTTCGCATCGCCATTTTGCCCGTCGTTTCGTATTCCGGCCCGATGCTTGCAGACATGCTGACTGGTTCGTTCATCGTCGAAAACATTTTTCAAATTCCCGGCATCGGCGTTTTCCTTGTCAATAGCTCATTGAACCGCGATTACACCGTCGTCGTCGGCCTGTCGCTGCTTTATGCCGTTTTACTCATTGGCCTGAACCTGATTGTGGACTTCGCCTACACCTTGCTCGACCCGCGTGTGCAATATGAATGACGAAATCCAGCAATACATTTCGCCGAATCAACGCGCGTGGCAAAGGTTCAAAAAAAATCGCCCCGCTGTTTTTGGCGCATGTTTTCTTGTTTTCCTGCTGATTGCGATTGTCGCATGGCCGGTGGTTTTGAAAATGGCGGGTGCAAATTCCGCACACCTTCACAATCCAAATCAACTTTCCGACGCGCAATTTTCCCCGCCGGGCGCGCAACACTGGTTCGGCACTGATTTGCACGGGCGCGATTTGTTTTCGCGCTGTCTGTTCGGCGCGCAAATTTCCCTGCTCGTCGGCGTCGTCGGCGCAATCGTCAGCCTCGTCATCGGCGTGCTGTGGGGCGCAATCGCCGGCTACGCCGGTGGGCGCACTGATGCGATTTTGATGCGCATCGTGGACGTGCTGTATTCGCTGCCGACAATTATTTTCGTCATCGTCCTGCTGACGACGCTCGGCGAAATCATCAAACAATCTCACGTCGTTCAAAATTCCCCGGCTCTCGAAAGCGGTTTGCGCGTGATTCTTTTGTTCGTCGGCCTCGGCGCGGTCTCGTGGCTCACGATGGCGCGGATCGTTCGCGGACAAGTTTTGTCGCTGCGGACGCGGGCATTTGTCGAGGCCAGCCGTGCGCTCGGCGCAAAGCCGCGCTGGATTCTCGCGCGGCACATCATTCCGAACATCTTTGGAATCGTGATTACCTACCTCGCGCTCACGATGCCGGCCATCATCCTTTACGAGTCATTCTTGAGTTATCTGGGATTGGGCGTGCAAGCGCCGATGGCAAGCTGGGGCACTTTGATTTCCGAAGGCGTTTCGCAAATCAATCCGATTCGCATCTACTGGTGGTTGATTGTCTTCCCCGGTGGCATTTTGGTTTTAACATTGCTCGCGCTGAATTTTCTCGGCGACGGCCTGCGCGATGCCTGGGACGTGAAAAGCAATAAAAGTTAAATTGTCAAACTGTTGAAAGGTGATTTGGAGTTCGCCGATTTGACGATTCAACTATTTAACCATTCAACTAATTCTTCCATCCGCCATTTCAAAAACGGCGAGCAATGTTTCGTCGTGGCTTTGTTCCGCAGCGGCCAATAGGCGTTGAAATCTTTTTGCAGCTTCTGCAATTCGTGAATGCTTTTTTGTGCCAGCAATTTCGCCTCGGACTTTTTGCCAGCGGTGACTGCTTGCTGCCATATCATGAATTTGCATGATTGCGACGCCATGCGCGTCGCCAAATTCAGTTCATGCGTCAGAACACTTACTGAATCTGATTTTGGTTTTGCGCGTGCCAGAATTTTCCGTTGTCTCTCGATTTCGTTCAGCGTCGCTTTAATTTTCTTCGCTGTAATTTTTGCGAACCATTTCAATCCGTTGCGACAAAACAGCTCGCGGTCTTCCGGTTTCGGCGCGGCGATGACCGTGCCGAGCGGCGTTTCATTCAATGCCTTCACACCGAGTTCCTGATGAACAAAACCTAATTTGAATCCGGCGTGCGCAATTTTTCCGCTCGAATCCTCAAAGACATCGCGACTCAAAACGGCGAGAAGATTTTTTTTGTCAAAACTTTTTGAATCCCACGCCAGCGCTGCGCCGGCTAAAAACATCGGCCAACTAACAGCAAGCGGATTTGGATGGCCGCCGTCGCCCCAATCGCAAATCAAATAACCGCCCGCACCGAATTGTTTCCCGACTTTGGCGGCGGCGCGAAGATTTGCCAGCGCATTGTCGTGTTTGCCGATGAGCGTTTGCCAGGTGGAAGTGCCGGGGCAAACGTAGAATGGAATTTTTGCCCTGGCAAATTCCGCAGCTTCCTTTGCAAACGGATGATTGGCTTCGTAACCCCAATTCAGCGCGATGACATTTTTAGGAAGTTCATGAATCAATTTCGGATGTTTCAAAATGATGTCGCCCCAAAACATCATCGTCTTGCCGCGCGCGGAAACTTCGCGGCGGATTTTTTTCAGGAAGTCGAGATAAACGCGGACTTTGCCTTTGGTGGCGCACAGTTTTTTACTTTGGCCACGGCCTAAATCCCAAGCCTCGTCGCAGCCGACGTTGAAAAATTCGCTCGAAAAATCCGGCAGCAATTCGTCGTAAAGACCGCGTAAGAATGGAATCGTGCCCGGATGATTTGGCGCGAGCGTGGCTGGCCGACGGATAAATTCTTGATTGCCAGTGGCGGCATCGCCACCTTCGTAAGGCGCGGAAACTTCGGCAAGTTTTTTCAGGCGCGGATCTTCAAGAAAATAGCGCAGGTGGCCGAAGGAATTTTGGTTCGGAACCAAATCAATTCCCAATTCGCGGCAACGCGCGTCGAGGATTTGAATTTCTTTCGCGGTGAGAGCGCCCCAGCTTTGCCAGACGGATTTGTATTGCGTGTAGGCGAATGTGTGCTCGGTGTAAAGTTGCAGCTCATTGATCTTGAAATCTGAAAGTTTTTCGGCGAGGTCGAGCAGGGTTTCCAGCTTCGGCACGCGGCCGCGCGAGATGTCGAGCATCACGCCGCGACGCGGGAAATCCGGCCAGTCGCGGATTTTCAGGCACGGTAATTTGCGGCCGTATTCGCGCAGCAATTGCCGCAACGTCGCCGTGGCCGCGCGCAGGCCGCCGGTTTCGCGGAAGGAAATTTCAATTCCAGTTTTGGAAATCGTGAGCGCGTAAAATTCAGGATTATTTGCACGGGACGACGTGAGGAGTCTCTGTTTAATTGCCGATTGCCGATTGCCGATTGCCGATTTTTTAGTTAGAGCCTCGTCACCTCGGCTCCTACGATCCAATTGAATAATTTTGATTGCGGCGAGCGGTTTCTGCTTTGGCAGCGTGAACGTGCCGCGAAGAATTTTCAGCGAGCGAGGGCAGGGGAGCAGGTTCATTTGAATGAAGCCGCGTTAATCGCGACCGGAAAGAATATAAACCTGTCCAGGTTGAAACTCCTGCAAACGGCGAATCAATTCTGGCGCAAACGGAACGACATCAGCGAGGCGATTCGACTTGGAGCGCAACACAACCACGGCGAAGGGCAAGCCTTCGATTTTCTGCTCACGCGGAAGATTTTTATCCACCGTCAAAAACACATCGAACTTTCCCGAAGCGGCGACCAGCCGGAGCAGCTTGCCGTTTTTGATGCTTGCCCAGCCAGCCAGCGGGACGGTTTGCACATCGTGGCCGGGCAAATTCCGGCGCAGACGCGCGGGCAGACATTCATCGAGCAGGACGCGCATTCAGGCGGCGACCAGCATCCGTTCGCTGGCTTCTTCGAGGAAGGCGATGGCCTGTTTGCGGGTCACGGTGGGAAAATCCTCCAGAAAATCGTCGAGCGAATCGCCGCCTTCGATGTAATCAATCAACGTGCGGGCGGGAACGCGCGTGCCGGCGAAGCACGGCGTGCCGCTCATGATTTCCGGGTCAACCACCACAACGCTTTTCGCTTTCATGGCGGCAACATAACACAGGCCAATCTTGACCAGCAAGTTGTGAAATGCAGCGTGAACGTGCCGCGAAGAATTTTCAGCGAGCGAGGGCAGGGGAGCAGGTTCAAATTCATTTGACGACTAAAAATCAGGCGCGCAGTTCAACCAACCGTTCGCCTTGTTCCAATCGCCGCAAAACGTCCGGCCAAAGCGGTTCGAGCCACGAAACCAGCGCGCGGTTTGAACAATTCCCCTTGCGAATCCATGCCAGCGCCACGCCTTCATCGCTCAACAGCGAGCGGTCGGCAAAATCCTCATCTTTGCTGATGATAACCAGCCCCTCCTTTTGCGCGTGCGCCCAGATGATTGAATCGTCATCCGCCTCCAATCCCAAATCCGCGACGTGGACCGCCTTGTGTCCTTGTGCTGAAATCCATTGCGCCAAAGCCGGCGGAAGCTGGGAATCAATCAGGAAGTTCACGCCGTTTGCAGCACCGCGTGGTCGGACTGGCGCGCGGCGTAGGCGAGCGCGGCCTTGATGTCGTCCGGTTCAAGATACGGAAAATCCTTCAGGATTTCCTCGTGCGACACGCCCTCGGCCAGCATGCCGAGGATGTCCGTCACGCGCACACGCAAACCGCGAATGCACGGCCTGCCGCCGCACTTGCCCGGCTCAACCGTGATGCGTTCAAGCAATTTCATGGCGGCAACATAACACAGCCCAATCCTGACCGGCAAGTTGTGAAATGCGGCGGAACGTGCCACGAAGAAGTTTCAGTGGGCGAGGGCAGGGGAGCAGGGTCAAAATCATCGGCAACCAAATCTGACGGGATACCGGATGGTTTTCAATTCCAAATCAGCCTCCATTTTTCAAGTTGAATTCTGTTCCCGCGAGCATAGTTTGCCGCCATGCCGGTCACGCTGGATCAAATTGTCGAAGAAACCCGCGAGCTGCCTTCCGAGACCGTGGCGAAATTGGCTGGGCATTCATCGCTGCCAGTGCTGAAAAATTGAAGGAACCAAAAGCCGGAAACCGAATGGAATTGCTTGCCCGCCTGTCAGTGGCGAAAAGTTTCATCGTCAACCCTGTTTCCATCGCGGCGTAACGCGCCTCCCAATGCTTCACCAAATCTTCGGCCACGAGCGCGATGCGTTTGTCCGTCCCGACCATCGCTTCCAACTGCGCCCACTTCCGCCGTTCTGCCTTGATAAAAATCTTCTGCGGCTTACGATGCCCGCCATGCCGAGCCTGACACTCAAGCCAACGCACAAGGCGGTTGTCACCTATTACGACAATCTCGCCAAGTTTGAAAAACTCGGCATCAAGCACGAAACCGCCGTCCGCTCCGCCTTTCAGGGACTGCTTGAACATTGCGCCCGCCAGTTCGATTGGAAACTCGTCCCCGAATACCGCATCAAACGCAAGGGCCATGCGGATGCGTCCGCCGATGGCGCATTGCTGGACAACTACGGCCTGAATCACGGCCTCTGGGAAGCCAAGGATTCCGCCGACGATCTGGCCAAGGAAATCAAACACAAGTTTTCCATCGGCTATCCCAAGGAGAACATCCTGTTCTGGCAGCCCGACCGCGCCGTGCTTTATCAGAACGGTGAATTGCATTTCGAGGCCGACTTGAGCGTGGCCGACAACCTCGTCAAAATCCTTACCCTGTTTCTGGAATTCGCCCCGCCCGCAATCGCGGAATGGGGAAAAGCTGTCGAGGAATTCAAAGACAAAGTCCCGCAGATCGGTGCGAGCCTGAAAAAGCTCATCGAGACCGAACGCCAGACAAACCGGAAATTCATCGCCGCGTTTGAGGATTTCTGCTCGCTCTGCCGGGGTTCGCTCAATCCCAACATCTCCATTGAGGCCGTTGAGGAAATGATCATCCAGCACATCCTCACCGAGCGCATCTTCCGCAAGATTTTCGACGTGGCGGATTTTATGCAGCGCAACGTCATCGCGCTGGAGATTGAAAAGGTCATTGGCGCGCTTAATTCCCGTTCCTTCAGCCGTGACGATTTCAGCAAAAGCCTGGAGCATTTTTACGGCGCGATTGAGAATGCCGCCGCCACCATCACCGATTTTCACGAGAAGCAGAACTTTCTCAACACCGTTTATGAGCGGTTCTTCCAGGGCTTCTGCGTGAAGGTGGCCGACACGCACGGCATCGTTTATACGCCGCAGCCGCTGGTAAACTTCATGGTCGCCAGCGTGGAGAAGATTCTGACGGCGGAGTTTGGAAAAACGCTCGCGGACAAGGATGTTCACATCCTCGACCCGTTCACCGGCACCGGCAATTACATCGTCAACCTCATGCGCCACATTCCCAAGTCCGCGCTGCCGCATAAATACGCGCACGAACTGCACTGCAATGAAATCATGCTGCTGCCGTATTACGTCGCCTCGATGAACATCGAGCACGCCTACTACGAGGCCATTGGCAAATATGAGCCGTTTGAAGGCATCTGCCTTGTGGACACGTTCCAGACGATAAACGGCAAAATGTCGTATTACGGTTTTAACGAGAGGCATGAACAGGACGAAATTGCCATCGGGTTTAATCCTGAAAACACCAAGCGCATCAAGCGGCAAAAAAATTCGCCCATCCGCGTGATCATCGCCAATCCGCCTTACAATGCCGGTCAGGCGGATGAAAACGACAATAACAAAAACCGCAAATACCCCGAACTAGATCGGCGCGTTAGCGCAACCTATGGTGAAGCATCGGATGCCACATTGTTGCGAAAGCTGGCTGATCCTTACGTGAAGGCAATTCGTTACGCAACGGACAGGTTGGTCGGCGGTGGCATCGTTTGTTTCGTGAACAACAACAGTTTTGTCACCGAGAAGACGTTTGACGGGATGCGGAAGGAGTTGGCGAAGGATTTCGATGAGATTTACGTTCTCGACCTCGGCGGCAACGTGCGGAAGAACCCCAAGCTATCCGGCACAACGCACAATGTTTTTGGAATTCAGGTTGGCGTGAGCATCAACCTCTTCGTCCGGCGTGGCAATTCGGACTACACCAAGAGCCGCCGCTGTGCGATTTATTACCATGCGGTTGGCCAAGACTGGCGGAAGGAGGAGAAATACAATT
>DATCBW010000315.1:0-2926 GCA_036511615.1 Verrucomicrobiia bacterium
AGGAATTGCCGCTGCGCGACGTGAACGCCGCGCTCGCCGCCGGCATCGGGTTGTTGCCAGAAGATCGGAAGCGTCAGGGCCTGGTGCTTTCGATGAATTGCCGCGAGAACACGACGCTGGCCGCGCTGGATAATTTGACCAGACTAGGCTTTGTCCGCCGCCGCGAGGAAAATTTGCTGGCGGAAAGTTACGCGGACAAATTGCGCGTGAAGGCCGTGTCGCTGGAAGTGTTGATTGCCAGCTTGAGCGGCGGCAACCAGCAAAAAATTGCGCTGGCCAAATGGCTCGCGCGCGAATGCGACATTTTGATCGCGGACGAACCGACGCGCGGCGTGGACGTGGGCGCGAAGGCGGAGATTCATCATTTGCTGGACGAACTGGCGTGCCAAGGATTAGCTTTATTGGTAGTTTCATCCGAGCTGCCCGAAGTGATGAACGTGAGCCGTCGAATTCTGGTGATGCGCCAGGGCGGAATTGCGGGAGAATTGCACCGGGCTGATTTTACCCAAACGAATTTGATGCGTTTGATGGCGGGCGTCGAAGCCGAGGCTGCATGAAAAATTACGGAAGTGAAAAAGCTCATAACTGCATTTGCAATTGCTGGACTCGCCGCCGCGAGTTTTGTAGGCTGCTCGTCCATGCCCCAAACAGGAACCGTCAGCAAAGCGCCGTTCGGCAAGACGCCGGACGGCACACCCGTTGAACTTTACACCCTGTGCAACAGTCATGGCATGGAAGCCACCATCATGACTTACGGCGGTATCGTCACGTCGCTCAAGACGGCGGACAAAAACGGCAAGTTTGGCGATGTCGTGCTTGGCTTCGACAACTTGGATGGTTATGTCAACGACAACTACGTGAGCAATTGTCCGTATTTCGGCGCGCTCATCGGCCGTTACGGCAATCGCATCGCCAAAGGAAAATTCACCTTGGACGGAATGGAATACACGCTGCCGATCAACAATGCGCCGAATTCATTGCACGGCGGCTCGAAGGGTTTTGACAAGATTGTGTGGACAGGCTGTCCGCTGCCAACGTCGCACGGTCCGGCGCTGATCCTGACCTATGTAAGCCAGAACGGCGAGGAAGGTTATCCGGGCACGTTGTCCGTCACCGCGATCTACACGCTCACGGAGGACAATGCGTTGCGCTTGGATTTCACGGCGACGACCAGCCAGGACACGGTCGTGAACCTGACGCATCATTCCTATTTCAACCTCGCGGGCAGCGGCGACATTCTCGGCAACATTGTCTATATCAACGCCGACAAGTTCACGCCGGTGGACAGCACGCTGATTCCGACCGGCGAACTGCGTCCGGTGGCGGGCACACCATTTGATTTCACCAAGCCGCACGCGATTGGCGAGTTCATCAACGACACCAACAATGAGCAGATTAAGTTTGCGAACGGCTACGATGACAACTGGGTGCTGAACAAATCCACGCCGGACGAATTGAGCGTGGCCGCGCGCGTTTATGAACCGACCAGCGGCCGCACGATGGAAGTCTGGACGACCTCGCCCGGAATGCAGTTTTACACGGGCAATTTCCTCGACGGCACGCTCACCGGCAAAGGCAGCCGGGTTTATAAGTTCCGCGACGCTCTCGCCATGGAGCCGCAGGATTTTCCCGATGCGCCCAACCATCCCAATTTCCCCTCGGCGGAACTGAAGCCCGGCGACACCTACCACAACACCATCATTTATAAATTCGGCACAAAGTAAAAATTCAACACAAACCAAAATCATACCATGAAAAAATTCCAACTCCTCCTCACAGCGATTTGCGTGGCCGGGCTTGTTTCCGGTTGCGGCAAAAAAGATGAAAACACCATGACTCCTGCCGGCGGTGCCGCCCCTGGCAAGAAACTCAAGCTCGCCTTCGTCAGCAACAACGCGGCGAATTTCTGGTCGTTCGCCCGCGCGGGTTGCGATGCAGCAGCCAAGGAACTCGGCGATGTGGACGTTGATTTTCGCATCACGCAGGACGGCAGCTCCGCCGTGCAACGGCAGATTCTTGATGATCTCGTGGCCAAAGGCACTGACGGCATCGCCGTGAGCGTAAATGATCCGGACAACCAGACGGATTTCCTGAACAAAATCGCCGCCCAAACGCTTTTGGTCTGCTGCGACAGCGACGCGGCGGCGAGCAAACGCGTCGCCTACATCGGCACCGACAACGAAGCGGCGGGTGAAGAGGCCGGCAAAATGATCAAGGAATGTCTGCCCAACGGCGGCAACATCATGCTCTTCGTCGGCCACAGTGACGCGCAAAACGCGGTCGAGCGCGCCGGCGGCATCAAGAAGGCGCTGGAAGGATCGAACATCCATATTCTCGACATTCGCACGGACGACACCGACGCCGTCCGCGCGCAGAAAAATGCCGAGGACACGCTCGTGAAATATCCCGACATCGCGTGCCTCGTCGGCCTGTGGAATTACAACGGCCCCGCGATCTTGAACGCCGTCCGTGGCGCGGGCAAGGCCGGCAAGGTGAAAATCGTCTGCTTCGACGACGAGGCTGACACGCTTGCGGGCATTGCCTCCGGCGACATCTACGGCACGGTCGTCCAGAATCCGTTCGAGTTCGGCAAAGAATCCGTCACCCGTATGGACAAATATCTCAAAGGCGACAAGTCGCAGTTGAGCGGGAAAATTTTTATTCCAACGCGCGACATCAAGAAAGACAACATCGCCGACTATCAGGCTGAAGTGAAAAAAATTCTCGGCAAATAACAATTAACTCGGCGTAGCGGCGTCTCGGCAGAGCGCCGTCATAAAAATCAGCGGCGCTCTACCGAGACGCCGCTACAAATTAAATGTCCGATTCGCCGTTGCTCGAAATGCGCGGGATTTCCAAGGGATTTCCCGGCGTCAAAGCTCTGGACAACGTCAGCCTGACCATCGGGCGCGGCGAGGTTGTCGCC
>DATCBW010000316.1:0-13910 GCA_036511615.1 Verrucomicrobiia bacterium
AGTTTGATTGCCATTGGTTCCGACAGATTTCCAGCCACATGGGCGAACAGCACCCGCCATAATTTCTGATCGGTCTCCCCCAAGATCTCCCCCGCCTTTTTCACCGGCATCTCCCGCATCAGCGCCAGCGCAAACGCTTCAAACTCCTGCGTGAGTCCCCGGCTGCGGCCCTCCCACAGCGCACGCACCGTATAAACCTTCCGGCATTCCTGACACTCGCCTCGTGGTAAAGCACAGACGATCTCGGACTGCAACTGGCACACGTTGAGATGCCGCCACCGCCGTTCCGGCGCATGATCGTAGCCACGCACCGACTTGCAGTTGCAATGCGGACAACTTTCCTGCTTCCACAGGGCAGGCGTGTCCTCGACTCGAATCAGCACCTTGCTTTCCTGTTCAACGTAATCCATCCGGTTCACACGCCAGGCCTCACCCAGCGCCAATATCTGCCGAAACACTTTTTCGGGTATCATATGCCCCACCAGAAAACTTGACTTCCCACATTTTACCAATTAAAAACGTCGAGGAAGCAGAAATATCCCCGCGCCAGGAACGGAGGATTTCAACTGCTGCAAGGCCAAATATCCAGCCAGGCTGCGTTGCCGCGCGGACGTTGATTGATGCCGGAGGCGCGGCAGCACCGCTCCGCCCTTCAGGCCACCGCAGTCTCCAAATTTCCAATCGGTGCGGACGTTTCTTCCGCCTTGTGGAATTTTACGCTGACGATCTTGCTAACGCCGTGCTCCTGCATCGTCACGCCGTAAAGCACGTCCGCCATCGCGATGGTGCGCTTGTTGTGCGTGATGATGATAAACTGCGAGTGCGCGAGAAACCGCTGCAAAATTTTCACGAAGCGCACGACGTTTGATTCGTCCAGCGGCGCGTCCAACTCGTCCAGCACGCAGAATGGACTCGGCTTCACCTGATAAATCGAAAACAAAAGTGACACGGCAGTCATGGTCTGCTCGCCGCCGGACAAAAGTGAAATGCTTTGCAACTGCTTGCCGGGCGGGCGGGCGACGATTTCAATGCCGCTTTCCAGCACGTCGTTTTCGTCGGACAAAACCAAGTCCGCTTTGCCGCCGCCGAAAACTTCGGTGAACATCAGCCGGAAATTGTCGCGGATTTTTTCAAACGTCTGCAAAAACATTTCGCGCGTCTGCGTGTTGATGCGATTGATGATTTCCAGCAATTGCGTTTTCGCGGAAACCAAATCGTCGTGCTGCTGCGTAAGAAATTGATGGCGCTGCTCGGTTTCTTCGTATTCCTCGATGGCGACGAGATTCACCGGCCCCATTTCGTCCAGCTTGGCTTGCAACGCTTCGACCTGCTGCGCGACGGCGTTCCAATCCGTGCCCGCGCCGCTCGCGGCCATTTCCTCCGGCGTGAGCGTCTGCACTTTGGCCGGGCCTTCGTCGGCGTAGGTGATGGTGATGCACTCGCTGTGGATGTCGTCGAGGTTGAGCTGATATTTCTCACGCACCTTGTCGCGCAGGTTTTGCACCGACATGTTCTTTTGCGCGAGTTCCACGTCGAGCGCGCCGCGCTGATTTTGCAATTCCGTCAACCGGCTGCGCTGCGTGCGCAAATTTTCGTCGCGCTGCGCAATCTCGGCTTCCTGCGAATTTTTGCGGCCAATCGTCTCCGCCGTCTGCGCGCTGACCTGTTCGCGCTCGCGCTGCAAACGCTCAATGTTTGCCTGCGAGTCCTGAATCTCGGACTCCGCCTGTTCCTTGCGTGAAACGAATGAGGAACATTCAACGCGCCGCGCTTCAACCAACTGCGCGAGTTCGCGCAACCGCTGTTCCAAAGCCGCGCGCTGCTGGCGGAATGACGACGCGAGTTGCTCGTCGGACGCGAGCGCGACCTTGCTTTCGGTCAGCGCGGCGTTCGCGACGTCGCGCGTCTGGCGAAGATTTTCCAATTCGGTCGTCAGCGCGGCGACCTGTTCCTGCGCGGTGCGCTCGCGCGTTTCGAGTTCGTTCAATTTCGCCGCGAGTGCATTGCGTTTTTCCAAACCTTCGCGTTCCTGCGCAGCCAAACTTTCGACTTCAAAAACGACCGTTTCAATTTTCTGTCCCAGCAGCCGCAACGAATTTTGCAGCGCCTTGAATTCGCCTTCGCGCGTGGCGATGGCCACTTCCTGCTGGCGCAATTCTGTTTGCGCTTGCTGCAAGCTCGCCGACAATTCCGTCTGCTCGCTCAACAGCGCGCCGCGTTTGCGGCTCGCTTCTTCGACTCGCTGCTGCAATTCAGAAAGTTCCGCCTGCAATTCGGTGATTTGATTTTTGCGGCCCAGAATGGACGACGGTGCCCGACCGTTGCTTCCTTTGTTCAGATAACCGCCCGTGTAAATCCCGTGGCGATTCAGCAATTCACCACCCAGCGTCACGAAATCGCAACCAGCGTGGCCGTTCTGGATTTGGGCGGTCGCGGTGCCGAGATCGGACGCGATGAACGTGCGGCCCAGCAGCGATTTCAAGAGCGGCTCAACCGTCGGCTCGGCTTGAATGACGCTCATCGCGTGAACGATCTGGCCATTTTGCAAACCGGCCTGCGCCGCTTCATTTTTTTCGCCCGGCGCCATTTCGCCTTCAAATGCAAGCTGGTTGGCGTCCTTGTATTGCTGGAACGACAGGGCTGCAACGCTCGCACGCCCGGATTTGTTCGTGTTCAAGTCCGCCAAAATTTCCTGCGCGGACGACGGCTGCTCGGTTAGCACGAGTTGCAAATTGTGGCCGAGCGCATTTTCCACGGCGGTCACAAACTGGTCGGGCACGCGGATGCGATCCGCGAGCGAGCCGATGACCGAGCGCGACTGGCGCAGCGCCGCGACCGCGCCGGCGTCGAAACCTTCGTGCGAACCCTCGAGCTGTTCGAGCACGTGCAGGCGCGAACGCTTTTCGGCCTGATGCTGCAAAAATTTGTCCTGCTCCTGCGATGACACCTGCAATTCGGTCTGCAATTCGCGCAGCCGGTTCTGCCGCTGCTCGACCGAGCCGCGCGTCGTCGCGACATTGAGCTTTTCCATCTCGACGCTCGCGGTGAATTCCTGCAGGCGCGATTCCAGTCCCGTGCGCTCCACTTCAAGCTGGATTTTTTCGGCGGACAATTTTTCCAGCCGGACGAGGTTGCCCTGCTTCTGCAAATCCAGCGCCGTCATTTCGTTGCGGATGCGCGACAAATCCTGGGCGGCGGCAAACGCGGCGGACTGCGCCTGGCGCAACTGCTCCTGCCGTTCACGCAAATCGTTTTCGATCTGCTGCAGATTCTCGCGTTTCGCCTGCAAGCTTTCGTGATGCTGTTCCAGCGCGGTTTCGGCGGTCGTCAGACGTTCGGTGACAGAAAGCAGCTCGCCCGACGCGGCGCGGCAGCGTTCCTCGGCCTGCGTGATTTCCGCAATTGCTTTGGAATTTTGCGATTCAATTTCGCGCAGGCGTTCCTCGTTGAACTGGATGCGGCTTTCGTGGCGGTCAACTTCGGCCTTCAATTCCAGCCCGCGCTGCTGTTGCGCGGCGACCTGATGTTCGAGATCGGAAAGCAGCTCGCGGAGTTTTGTGATTTCATTTTCGAAACGCAGGATGTCGTTCGAGCCGGTTTCAATTTCGTTGCGCAGATTTTCAACCTTGGCCTGGCGTTCGGAAATTTCACCTTGAAGCACGTCGAACTGATGCCGCGCCAGCTGCGTTTCGAGATGTTGAAGTTCCAGTGAAACCTGTTTGTAACGGCGCGCCTTGCCGGCCTGACGCTGGAGCGAACCGATCTGCCGCTTCACTTCCTTGATCGTGTCGGCGATGCGCAGGAGATTTTGCTCGGTGTATTCCAGCTTGCGGAGCGATTCCTTTTTCTGTGATTTGAATTTCGTGATGCCGGCGGCTTCCTCGAATATCATCCGGCGGTCTTCCGGCTTGCTGGAAAGGATCTGCGTGATGTGGCCCTGCGCCAAAATGCTGTAACTCGTGCGGCCGATGCCCGTGCCCATGAACAACTGCTGGATGTCCTTGAGCCGGCATGGCGTGCGGTTGAGAAAATATTCGCTGCCGCCATCACGGAAAATCCGGCGCGTGAGCGTGACTTCGTCATAGCTGACCTCGACGCCCGCCGCGTGAAGATTTTCGCCGTCCACGCCGCCGAGCGTCAGCGAAACTTCGCCCATGCCCATCGGTTTGCGACCGTCCGTGCCATTGAAGATCACGTCGGCCATTTCACCGCCGCGCAACGCCTTGGCCGACTGCTCTCCGAGCACCCAGCGGATGGCGTCGGAGACGTTGGATTTGCCGCAGCCATTCGGGCCGACGATGGCCGTGACGCCGGGCTGAAAATTCAGCGCGGTTTTGTCCGCGAAAGACTTAAAGCCGAAAACTGTGAGATTTTTAAGATACATGGTTTTAACTGCGATTATTCGCCACTAGGCAACCACAATCGCCGGTTCAAGTAAAGCAAAAACCACAACATAAAGTGGACTTTGCCGTAGCAGGCACAACTAATTGGTGAGGAACCTGGATTTGCTTTGTGCCGACAACTGCTTACTCTAAACTCTCAAATCGTATAAGTTTTATACGCCCGCGTGTGAAATTCGTCAACAAATTTACTGAAATTATTTTGCTCCGGCATTCGATCATTTGCCGGCCCTGAATTGTTCCAGTTTGACGATAAACACCTTCGGGCCGCCTTCGGAATAACCAACCTGCCGGCCGATTTCCTTGCCGGATTTGTCCAGCACCACCAGCGTCGGATAACCGTTTATGTTGTATTGGTCTTTCAACGCGGCGTTGGTCTTTTTCAAACCGTCAGGCAGGACTTTTTTGCTCGGAAAATCCAATTCCACCAGCACGACATTTTTCGCCGCATAAGCCTGGAACTCCGGCGTGTCGAGCACTTCCTGTTTGAACTTGATGCACCAACTGCACCAGTCCGAGCCGGTGAAGTCCATGAGCACGATTTTATTTTCCGCCTGCGCCTGCGCCTCGGCCTTGGGCAGGTCGGTGAGCCAGGTTTCCGCCGCGTTCACCCGCCAAAACGCCGTGACGGTCAGCAATGCAATCAAGATTTTTTTCATAAATTTGGATTCCGATTCAAGGTTTAGACCGCGACCGGCTCATTCTGTTCAGACCAGACCAATTTCCCGGCAACGATTGTCGCCACCGTCCTGCCTTTGAGTTTCCAGCCGAAGAACGGATTGTTTTTGGATTTGCTCGCAGATTCTTCGCGATTGAAAATCCATTCCTGTTCGGGATCAAAAACGGTGACGTCCGCGTCCGCGCCGACGCTCAACGTGCCTTTGTTCAGGTTCAGCAGGCGCGCTGGATTGATCGTGAATTTCGCAATCATGTCCGCGAGCGAAAGGCGTTTCGTGTGGACGAGCTGCATGAGCGACAACGCCAGTTCGGTTTCAAGGCCGGTGATGCCGAACGGCGCATAGTCAAACTCGACTTCCTTTTCGTAATCGCAGTGCGGCGCATGGTCGCTGCACAAAATGTCAATCGTGCCGTCGGCCAGCCCCTCAAGAATCGCCTCGCGATCTTTGGCGGAACGCAGCGGCGGATTCATTTTGAAATTGGCATCGTAACTTGGCCAGATGGGAAGCTCGTCGGTTTGCAAATCCACGAGAATTTTCCCGTCGTCGTTCCAGAATTTTTCGCTGCCGGCAACCGCCGCGTCCGTGAGTGTGAAATGATGCGGACACGCTTCGCCGGAAACCGGAATGCCGCGTTTTTTGGCTTCACGAATCAAAGCGACGCTGCCGGCCGCGCTCAAATGCTGGCAGTGAATTTTTGCGCCGGTGAGTTCCGCGAGCAGGATGTTCCGCGCGACGATCATTTCCTCGCCCGCCGACGGCCAGCCGCGCAGGCCGAGCGCCGTGCTCCAGTAGCCTTCGTGCATCACGCCGTCGGTCACGAGCGAATAATCCTGGCAATGATCCATCACCGGCAGGCCGAACATTTTCGCGTATTCGCAGGCGCGGCGCATGAGTTCATTGTTCTGCACGCAATGGCCGTCGTCCGTGACCGCAACGACACCGGCTTTTTTCAACCCGCCAATCGGCGCGAGTTCCTCGCCCGCGATGCCCTTGGTGATCGCGCCGGTGACAAATACACTCACCACGCCTTCGGCCTTCGCTCGTTCGTGAATCAGCGCGACTGTTCCGGCGTTGTCAATGGCCGGCGACGTGTTCGGCATGCAGACGATGGAAGTAAAGCCTCCACGCGCCGCCGCCGCAGTTCCGGTCGCAATGGTTTCCTTTGCCGTCTGGCCGGGTTCGCGCAGATGGACGTGCAAATCAATCAGGCCGGGTGAAACAATTTTTCCGGTCGCGTCGAATTTTTCAATTCCGGCAGGTGCGGAAAGATTTTTGCCGACGGCGGAAATTTTGCCGCCCAGGATGAGCACGTCGGCAACGGAATCAAAATGGCTGGCGGGATCCACCACGCAACCGCCGGTGAGAAGCAGCGAATTCATCGAGTCGAGTTTAGCGGCGGCGGACGCCCAAGGCAAGCGCGTCAAAAGTGGATGGCGTAGGTGATGCGGTCAGCGTCGCTGACCGCCCACAGGTTGAGCGGGTCAAACGCCGTGCCGTATTTGTTATAGCGTGTGCTGCCGTCGGCGTAGGTGTTGTTGGAGCCGCCGGTCTGTGTGCCGACACCGCGCCCGGAATGGCGGTCCTGGGCCACCGCGCCGGTGAAGTCGTCGCCGTTGCCCGCCCTCATGTCCATGTAGAAATCCCCGCGCGCCGCAATTTTTTCGCCGAGCAAAATCGTGTCGCTGGGATGGATGATGTCGCTTTCCTTCAGGCCGGACGGGTAGGTTCCGCCAAGGTAAAGACTGGTAAAATCAGCGTGGCCGAGCTTGTTGTAAAAATAATCGTTCCAGCCGTTGATGAAATAACTGCGCGGCGCGGTGTCGGCGATGTTGTTGGGCGGACCGAGGGTGGCGGGAGTATTGGTGATTTCGCTGGGGCAGAGCAGGACTTTCAGGTTCCGGCCGTAATATTGATAAAATTTATCCGGCCAACGCGAAGCGTAGATGTGTGGCGGCAGTATGCCCCGGCTGTCATCCACATAAATCCGCATGGCGAGGCCAAGCTGGCGCAAATTACTGCTGCAAGCAATCCGCCGACCCGCCTCCTTGGCCTTGCTCAAAGCCGGCAGCAGCATCGCCGCCAGAATGGCGATGATGGCGATGACCACCAGCAGTTCAATCAAGGTGAACGCCTGTCGCCGGCAAACAAACTGTTTTTTTTCGTCAACCACTTCAGAATGTGAGACGCTGGCCTCTGGCGTCAGGTTAAACATATTGCAATGGAACGAATTTGAACTTTCCACCGCGAGTTGACAAGGCAGGCGTCGGCGGTATGATTTGCCAGGTGCCAGCCTCGCAGGAATGTCGCGAAAGCTCGCAGCGGGTGTAGTTCAATGGTAGAACGGCAGCCTTCCAAGCTGCACACGAGGGTTCGATTCCCTTCGCCCGCTCCAATCTCAATTTGGAGTAATGAAATCAAGGCCAGAAATGATTTCGGCATTTTTCAAAAAGCCGAAATGAGAATAAAAGTGAGAATGGCGGCATTCTCATACGCAGTTTTTGTGAGTGAAAGTGTCTGTTTTCAATCGGCTTCGCGATGCTCAAAAATGACTTGGTGAGAATTGGCATTCGTCTGATTCATAACAATGTCGTGTTCACTCGCTTTTCCGCTCATACGGGTTTGAACGGGTTACGCCAAAGACTTGAGAGCTTTCTGCGCCGTTCGTCGATGTTCGCCTTCGCCCTTTAACCGCCGGTTGATCTGCCGGAACTGGAGATGACAGGCGCGGAATGATGCTCGTTGGAATTCAATGATGAGATGATGAATCAACTTCTTGGCAATTCAAGCTGCGGGAAATTCAGGTCGAGCAGAACATCAAAAAGTCTGCGCTACTTTTCCAAGCGCAATAATGTTTGCACCGAGACGCCCAGCGCTTTGGCCGTTTTGATGATGGTTTCCCGCCCGGCAAATTTTCCTGTTCGTTCCCAATACGCCCAGGTGGATTGCGGAACGCCCGTCATTTCAGAAAGCTCATCTTGCGACAAGCCTCTTTCCTTTCGGAGATGCAACAGCCATGCCCCATAGGGATCGCGGCGGGTGTTCGGTTTTCTGCCCATTGATGAACATCATAAAACAACGGCAGAAAGTTGTTGCTTTTTACCAATGTATTGATAATTATTATCGCCATTAACTCCGGCAGGCTGGCCTGCCGACAAAATAACCCGCTAAAACACTATGGCCGATTCCATTCTCAACAAGCAGACGAGCCTTTCCGGCGAGGAAGTCATCACGCGCGCGGTGCAGTTCTTCTCGACCGAAAGCTGGCGCACCACCAGCCAGTCCGCCTGCGCCGCCACCTTCGAGGGCCGCCCGCCCATTCCGTGGTTCATGCTCCTTCTGACCGTGATCGGGTATATCTGTTGCGTCATCCCCGGCATCATCATGTATATCGCCGTCATCAAGAAGATGCGGCGTTTTCAAAACCTTGTCGTCACGGTGACCCCCATGAGCAAGGGAACGGAAGTCACCGTGACGCATCCGGGCCACGCCAAAAAGCTTGCCCAGCGCTTCCTTGCCGCGCTGCCGGAGCTTTCCTGATATGAGCGACGAGCGAAGTCAATGGCTCAATACGCTCAAACAGAACGCCCGCCGGAGCGAGGCGAACTGGTGGACGGCCCTTGTCCTGTCGCTCTTTCTCGGATTCTTTGGCGCAGACCGCTTCTATTTAGGCTCTCCGCTGCTCGGCTTCGCCAAGCTCTTCACCATGGGCGGAGCGGGACTGTGGTGGCTGCTTGATGTCGTCCTCTTGTTCGCAAACCAAATGCGAGATGACCACGGCGGCATTGTCCGCCGGCCTTTTTGACCACAACAAACAAAAACCTAACAACCCATGAAAAATATCACCCCCATATTCCTCGTTGGCGTCGGTTTGCTCATCCAAGGCTGCGACACCACTGGTGAAGGCTTTCACGAGCGGCACGTCCAGGCTGCCGAAGATTCAGGCAAGGCGGTTGCCGTGAGCGGCGGCCAAAGTTTTCAAGTCAGCAAATCTTACGATGACGTGTTTCAAGCGGCGGTGACATATCTCAAAAAGAAGGACTATACGGTTGAATCGGCGAACAAGGATGCAGGCCAGATCACGACGGCGATGACGATTACCGGCGGCTGGCGGCAGACGGGCGCCCGCGTTGAAGTTTCGCTCATCAAAGAAAGCGACGCGGTTACGACGGTCAAAGTCGCCGTCACGGAGCAGCATCGCTACAACGCATTGCAGGTTGAGCCGTGGGATGATCCGAAAGTAAACGGCGACAGCTCCGCCGCGCTCGCCACGGACATGAAAACGGCACTGTGAAGTGTAAATGTGCCAAAAAAAATTCACGAAAACAAAAATGGTTCCATGATTGAGGAACGCAAAGCACCACGCTTGTTACATTCGTGCTACGTTTCCCTTGCATCAACTGTGGAGGGCGGAATGGTGTAAGAAAAATACATTGCAAACCTCTGGAAAAAGTTTAGAACAGTTTTGTCGGAACAATCAGGCGGTTCGTTCAGGAATATATTGACGCGGACAACACGGAAAAACAACGACTATGACACCTGCACACAAAGGGAATCATCCGTCTCAAAACATGGTTGTCATTCTGGCCCGCGCACTCATTGTCGCGGGATTTTTGTTGTGTGCCGGCAGACTTCTGGCGCAAGACCCCGGCGGAACCAATTCCGGCGGGTTCTACACTCCGCTCGAAACCTGGTCGTTTTACAACTACACCAACTGGACGAGCGATCACGGTCACGCGCCCATCGCATTCACCAATCTCGCATATTCAGAGCTTGGCAACGGCTCATCCCTTGTGGTGGACACGAACATCCCGGCATGGCTCAATTACCGCGTCCATGAGAGCGACGGAACGACCAATCTCACGGTTGATTCGGGCACAGTGATGTTTTGGTTCGCGCCGGGCAATTGGTCGAGCACCAATGCGGGCGGCGGAGGGCCGGGCGTTTATGGACGGCTGTTTGAAGCGGGCAGCTACACCGCCGATTCGAGTTACGGCTGGTGGAGCATCTACGTTGACCCGGCCGGAACCAACATATATTTCTCGGCGCAGACCAACAACCTTTCCAGCACCTTCACCAACTATCTCTCCGCCCCGATTTCATGGACGACGAACTATTTTCATTTCGTGGCCCTCACATATTCGGCCACGAACACGAGCTTGTATCTCGATGGCAATCTGGCCGCGAGCGGCGCGGGCGTGACCGTGTATCCAAACACGAACGTCTTGGCGAAGGGATTCTATATCGGCAGCGACAGCAACGGTGTCAATCAGGCGCACGGTTTGTTCAACAACGTCGCCACCTACAGCGTGCCACTTGATGCGGGCACCATTCAGAACTATTTCAGTTCGCGCATCATGTCCTACATCATCAATCCGTGGAATTTTGTGATGTTCACCATCACTCCCTACAGCGGCAATCCATCTGGCACCTTGCCGTATGTTTCATCGTCGCCGTCGTATTTCGATGTGATTTCCGGTGCCGGTTATCTGCAATACTTGGGCCAGAGCGCCACTTGCGTTTCGAGCGGTAACATCTGGATCACCAATGTCTATCTGGGCAAAGGTCTCCCGCCGATCACTTTCAATTTCGACATCGTGGGCGGCGCATCCGGCTCGATGTATGACGTTTTCGCCGCGCCCGCCCTGGCTTCGCCGGCGTCGAATGGCAACTGGACCTGGCTCGGACAAGGCGGGACCTGCAGCAGCTATGCCATCCCCGCCCTGCCGACGAGCGGCAATGTGTTTTTCATTCTCGGAACGCCGCTGGATTCGGACGGCGACGGCTTGACCGATGCTTACGAGCTACTGGTCAGCCATACGAATCCCTACCTAGCGGACACGGATGGAAATGGAATGCCCGATGGCTGGCAGGTGCTGCACTTCGGCAAGGCGGGCAATGACCCGAACGGCGACCCCGACCATGACGCCTTGCGCAACCTTCAAGAATATCTTTACGGCACGGATCCGCAGGTGTCGGAAGGTTTTTCCATCTGGACGACGGGCGGAAATTCCAGCATCCCGTGAAAGACTGAACGAGGGCAAATGAACATTCAACATTCAATCGGCATTACATTGGCAATCTGTGGCATTGGCGTGATAACCGCGCAGGCGCAAACTTCGGGTCCGACCGAGCAGGTTTTGCAGATGCGGACATTGGGACAGGCTTTGGTCTGGACTGGCCGCCAAGCGCCAAGCGAAAGTGAAAGCCGGGACTTGTTGGATGTCTTGAGTCAGGCCGGAGAAGAAGGTTGGTCAACCAACGTCGAACAATTTTTCAGCAACCATCCGCAATCGCCGTGGGCGGCGTCACTCCATCACGATTATGCCCTCTATTGCCGCCAAATCGGACGAACATCGAGGGCGTTGGAAGAATGGCAGGCGGCTTGGGACTTGGTGAAGGACGACACCAGCCCGGCGGCGCGGAAACTGGCGGGCAGCATCATTGCCAACTGGATGGACTTGCTTTCGAGCCTGGGCCGTCTCGACCAGTTGAAGGAACTGATTGCCGTTGGCAACCAGTTGCAGTTTGCCAATCCGCACGACCGCGATTTGTTCCAAGGCGCGCGCAACGCCTACTACTTGATGGCGATGCATCCGGGAATTGCGTATCGCTGCGGCACCTTCGCATTGAAGGCAGTCGGGGAAAAACTCGGCATCGGCCAGAACCTTGAAGCGTTGGTGGGACTGCGTTCGCCGACGAACGGCTTCAGCATGGAGCAACTCGTCGAGATTGGAAGACAGCATGGCTTGAATGTCGTGGCGGTGCACCGGACAAAGGGACAGGAATTGATCGTGCCGTCCGTCGTTCACTGGCGGGTCAACCATTATGCGGCCATCCTTGAAAAACAGGGCGACCGCTATTTGGTGAGCGACCCCACGTTCGGCAACGAGCGGTATCTGACGGCGGATGTCATCAATGAAGAAGCCAGCGGGGATTTTCTGATTCCCGCCGCCATGCTGACGAATGGTTGGACTTCTATTGAGACGAACCAGATTGCATCCATTCGCGGCATGGGATTGCCCAATAACATCAACGACGCCTTGGACAAAGGCTGTCTGCCCGGAGGCCAATGTCCGCCCTGTGCCGGCATGCCGGTGTGGTGGATCAGTGAACCCTACATCAATCTCTGGATGGCGGACGAACCCATTTCCTACCTGACGTCACGCGGCGAACCGATGACATTGAGATTAAGTTACAAACAGCGTGATTCCAGAACTCAAACGGACGGCCCGGTTGTAACTACCGGCTGGAATAATTCATGGTTCTCTTATATCGCCCTCTCCGAGTTGGGGGACTACTCCAATGGCTCCATGCCGGTCTCTTTGGCCTCCTGCACGGTGCAGCTATATCTTGCTGACGGCGGTGAAGTGGATTTTGCCCAAGGCCAGACTTATGATCCCGAAACCCGGTCGCTCCTGCAACAGATTCCGCTCAATGACTCGCTGTCAGCGGCCCCAGACAACGGAAAAAACGGCATACGCGTGGTTCATGCCGACGGTTCACAAGACATCTACGGCTGGGGGTTGCATGATTTCGTGGGCGGCCATAGTTATTTGCGCGCCTATTTCCTACGAACCAGACACATTGATGAGCACGGCGACACCACTTGGTTCAACTACACCTATACCAACGGTGGTTCAGCTTATTTGTTGAATTCGGTGGTGGATTATGACGGCGGAACCAACTGGCTCTACTACACCGAAATTAGCGGCGTTCCCTATTTTTCCGCAATGACGAATGCCTACGGCCAGAGCATTCATCTCAAATATGATGGCAATGGAAACCTGACCAACTTGGTGGATGCCATCGGCATGACCAGCGGCATCGCCTATGACACGAACAGCCTTCCCACTTCGCTGACCACGCCTTATGGCACCACCGCGTTTTCTCTCGAGGACAACGGAATTTCATATTACGGCGGAACGCTCGGCAACGCGGGAGGCGACGCCAACCAGTTGATTGACCGTTCCGCACTGGTCATTGACCCGACGGACGCGACCAATTTGTATATGTATCGGTATGATTCGGCGCTGGTGTGGAGTTCCTCGACCTTTGCCAACGCGCCGACGAACACGCCGCTTGGCACGCTGGACATTGGAAACGCCGATACCAATACCGACAACGGCCTCAATGCCGTTTATTTCCGCGACAGCTATCATTGGAACCCGCATCAATACGCCGCCCTTTCCACGGCCAACATGACGAATTTTACGGCCGGCGATTATCTGCTGGCGCGGACGCGCCACTGGTTGCAGGATTCCAACGACCAGTATGTGACCGGGTATCTTTCGGTCGAGCGCGATCCGTCGCCGGATGGCACTACCGAAGGTTTGAAAACTTTCTACGATTACCAGGGCAAGACTCTGACCTATCGCGAGGGAACAAACCCCCTGCCATCCGTCATCGCCTGGTGTCTGCCGGGCGGCGAGTCCCACTACGAACACAAAATCTACGATTATTTCGGCAACGTCACGAACGACATCACCACTTATACCAAGACCGACGGCAGCCTGGGCACGCGCACCAATCAATTTATCTACGCCGACAATGCCTGCACAAACATCAGCATTGGAGTGCAAGGCACAACTTTTTATTACTTGCGGACAAATGTTTTTATCGCCTCTGATTTGTTGACCAAAGTCATCGGCGCAGACGGAAATCCGGTTTGGAGCGCCGGCAGTTTCGACGGGGTTGCGATAACAAATTTCATTTACAGCGCAACTCAAACCAATGGAGTGATTATCCAATGGTCGCGCGTTCTGCCGGATTTCATGACCAACGGCTTGGGGCAGACAGCGTCCGCCACTTACGGCAGTTTCGACAGGATTGC
>DATCBW010000317.1:0-3264 GCA_036511615.1 Verrucomicrobiia bacterium
CGGTGCCTTTGCGGCTGCCGCGGTGCATCTTGCGAAACTTCACTCTTGCTGGTTGCATTGCCATAACAAAAATTCTTTCTTAAAAATCAATTGGCCGCCGGGGCGGGTTCAGCGGTCTGCGCCGCAGCTTTTTTCTGCGGCTTGTTTTCACCTTTGCAAATCCAGCACTTGATGCCGAGCTTGCCATAAACCGTCAACGCTTCCGCAAATCCGTAGTCAATGTTCGCGCGCAACGTGTGCAGCGGCACGCGGCCCCAGTGATACATTTCCACGCGTGCCAGTTCCGCGCCGCCAAGCCGGCCGGCCGCACGAACCTTGATGCCTTCCGCGCCAAAATCTTTCGCGGTCTGCAGCGCTTTCTTCATCGCGCGGCGGAAGGACACGCGGCGTTCGAGCTGCAACGCGATGTTTTCCGCGACCAGTTGCGCGTCGAGTTCAGGCTGTTTGACTTCGACGATGTCCACGTAAACTTCCTTGCCCGTCATCTTGCTCAATTCTTCCTTGAGCTTGTCAATTTCCGAACCTTTGCGACCAATGACGACACCGGGCCGCGCGGTGAGAATCGTCACGCGGCAGCGGTTCGTCGCGCGTTCGATCAAAATTCTCGGCACGGACGCCGTTTCCAGTTTCTTCTTGAGCAGCGTGCGGATGATGCGGTCTTCGGTGAGCAGCTTGCTGAACTCTTTCTTGTCGGCATACCACTTCGAGCGCCAGTCCTTGTTGACCGCGACGCGTAAGCCGATTGGATTGGTTTTTTGACCCATATTATTCGTCGGACAAAGTGATTTTGATGTGGCAGCGGCGCTTGAGAATCGGACCGGCGGAACCGCGCGCCTTGGGTTGAAAACGCTTGAGCGTGGTCGCGGTTCCGGCAACCGCCTCCTTGATGCGCAGGGTTTCGGGACGCAGCTTGTTGTTGTTTTCCGCGTTGGCAATCGCCGAATGCAGCGTCTTGGCGACATAGCGCGCGCCCTTGCGCGGCACGACGGCCAAAATCTGCTCGGCCTGCAACGCCGGCAGACCCTGGATTTGCCGCACGACTTCGCGCATTTTCTGCGCGGACATCGGGATGTTTTTTTGAATTGCGAAAACTTCCATAATAACTATTTGGCTTCCGCCTTGGCGGTGTGGGCGCCGTGCTTTTTGAACACGCGCGTCAGGGAAAATTCCCCGAGCTTGTGGCCGACCATGTTTTCCGTCACGAACACCGGGTTGAAAATTTTGCCGTTGTGAACGGTGAAAGTGAGGCCGACAAAATCCGGCGTGATCGTCGAACGGCGCGACCAGGTCTTGATCGGCGTCTTCTGATTGGCGGCCTTCGCCTTCTGGATTTTTTCCAGAAGATGATCTTCGACATACGGACCTTTTTTAATCGAACGTGCCATAAATTATTTGTTTTTCATCGGCAGACCGTTTCGTTGAACAACGATGAAACGGTTTGAAGCCTTGTATTTCGGACGCGTCTTGCCGCCTTTGGCGACCTTGCCCCAAGGAGAAACGAGCTGCTGCCAGCCGCCGCCGCCCTTGGATTTGCCCTGGCCGCCGCCGTTCGGATGATCCACCGGATTGCGCGCCACGCCGCGCGTGATGCCGCGATGACCGCGATGCCGGGTGCGGCCCGCCTTGCCCAAAATCACATTCTCATGTTCCGTGTTGCCGACCTGGCCGATGGTCGCGTAGCACTCCTCGTTGATGCGGCGGATTTCGCCCGAGGGCAGGCGAATCTGTGCGAAGCCTTCGTCGCGCGACATCAACGTCGCCGCGCCGCCCGCTGAACGAACCATTTGTCCGCCGCGACCGGGAGTCAGTTCCAAATTGTGAATCGCGCTGCTGACCGGAATCGCCTTGAGCGGAAGCGCGTTGCCGGGTTCCGGCGGCGCTGTCGGCCCGCTGGAAATTTTTGCACCGACCACCACGCCGACCGGCGCGATGATGTAACGCTTCTCGCCGTCCGTGTAATCGAGCAGCGCCAGACGCGCCGAACGCATCGGATCGTATTCGATCGCCGCGACCGTCGCCTGCACGCCGTGCTTGTTGCGCTTGAAATCCACGAGGCGCATTTTCTGCTTATGGCCGCCGCCGATGCCGCGCGCAGTCACGCGACCATAATGGTTGCGGCCGCCGGTTTTCTTGCGGATTTCCACAAGCGACTTTTCCGGCGTCGTCTTCGTAATGTCGCTGAAGTCCGCGATGGTAATATATCGCGTGGACGGCGTCAGCGGTCTAAATGTTTTAACGGGCATAAATGCAAAAGTTTTTTGTCAGCAACTTCGGAGTTGGCAGGCCATCAATCCTGTCCCTTGGCGGGAATTCAGTTATCGGTCCGCAAACATGCTGTCCTGCCAGCCTTTCGGGCGACGAGGAGAGCGTAAATTATCAAATGCGAAATCGTATGCAATACTTATTTTGATAAATTTACGTCGGGAAAAACCTTGGTTCCATGAATTAAAGAAAACTGCCGGAAGAATACTTCATTCCGGCGGCAGGCGAAACTGCGATTTGAAATTAAATTGGCTTTTAATTCTGTGGCGCAGGTTGCGGCGCAGGCGGAGTTGGTGAACCGCCACTGTGACCGCCGCGATCAATAATCACCCGCGCGCTCAAATAACCCGCGTAAAACTCCGGCTGTGTTTTCTTGAACATCACCATTTGTTTGTCCAGCCGGTTGCGCAGGATGCTCATGATCGTTTGAATCGCCGTTGGCATCGTCTTCGTCTGGCCGGAACGTCCGGCAATCGCCGTGCGCGGCGCGGTTTTTAATCCGTCAAACTGCGTCGTCAAAGTGTTCAAGCCCGTCACGTCCGCCGCCACGATTCCATAATCTGCCAGCGCGGCAAGATTCGTCGTTGCCAGACCCGAAATGCGTTTGCCCTCGTTCTCCAAAATATCATCGTTCATCTTGTCCAGTTGCGGCAGCGTCAACTCCGTTTGCGCGCCCAGATTCACGTCATTGTTTTTTGCCGCCAGCGCAGAAAGCTGGTGGGCAATCCGCAAAATCTCATCCTCGTAATCATGGCGCACCTGTTGTTTTTGATCCTCCGCGCCGCTCGTGGGCGTTTCCTGCGCCTGTGCCTTGCCGCTTGTCGTGGCAATGGCCGTGTTCAAATCCGAAACGGTGGCGCTCATCGCCACGTTGCCGCTCCAGATCGTGTTGTTCTTGGCCATGTAAGCAGAAACCGTGTTGCCCATGCCGGTTCGATTAAGTTGTTTTCGATTCATAGGATTTGCGAACTTTGTAGAAAGTCAGCCGCAACCTGTCAACTG
>DATCBW010000318.1:0-4187 GCA_036511615.1 Verrucomicrobiia bacterium
AACGCCATCATCGCTGCTTTGCGTTTGGCGGCCTGTTGACGCCAAAACTTCGCATCGGCCGGTTCACCGCTGACGCCCGGCAGCCTGCCGCTGAATTCGGTTTCAATCAAATCAGCAAAATCTGTTTCGTATTTGTAGAGGAGCGAATTCAAATCCACGGAAACGAAATCCGTTGTGCGGTCGTCGAAGCGGTGGGTCGTATCGTGGCCGGATTCGCGAACGGCACGGTCGTGCTTGAAAAATTTGTCCAGCGTCTGGCCGTCCACCTTCAATTCCGCATAATCGCTGCAATACAGATATTGATGCAGGAAACGATACGGCGTCAGCGGCAGATCAGGATTTTGCGATTTCACCTGCGTCAGCCACGGCAGAATTTTCTCGTCATAATGGCCTGGTTCCACTTCCGGGCACGGGCCGCTGCCGGCATCATAGTAGCGGCTCAATTCGTAATCGCCGATTTTCACCAGCCGGTCCGGGCCGAGCCAGACGTTTTGATATTCCGTCATCGCAGTTTTCAGCGCGGAAGCCAGCCACGATTTGTCCGCCGCGCCGGATTCATAAATTGCGCGGATGATGCTCGTCAAAAAAGGCGGCTGCGAACGGGTGAGATAATAAGTGCGGTTGGCGTTGGGAATTTTTCCGTAATAACGCACCTCGTAAAGGAAATTGTCCGCCATGCCGCGCGCGAGGTGGGTGCGGTCGTCCTGCAACAAGCCGAGCGTGATAAAATAACTGTCCCAGCAATACAATTCGTTGAACCGTCCGCCCGGAACAACGTAAGGCACGCCGCTGATTTTGCCATCCGCGTTGGTTTCGAGCGCGAGCGACAAAATGCCGTGCGCGCCGTCAAGATTGCGGACGAACGCGCCGGTGATTTTGTCCGGCGTCGGCAGCACGACGACCTTCAACGCCGTCGAACGGTTTTGTCCGGCGGCGCTTTTTTCAACGGCTTGAAAATAATTCACCGCCGCCTGGTCTGCGCCGGGAACGTAAATGGTGTCGTCTTTGGAAACGACTTTCGGGTCGTGAACGACCGAGTCAACGTGCTCCGCGTCAATCCGCCGCGTCAGCGCGTCCCAATAGACATTTTTGACGAGGCGATGCGTGCGGTCCACAACGTCTTCATTGAGACGAAGATCGTTCAAGGAAATTTCCAGCGTGTGTTCGTCATCCGCCCGCTTGAGGTTCTGCATCAGCACGGACAGTTGATAAATATTGGTGACGGAACGCGTGTCCGCACCCTTTTCATCGCGGATTTCGAACGGCGTTGTGCGGTCGTGAACGGTGATTTTCTGGTCGTGATCCGTGTCTTCCTGCGCGACGAGCCGCCAGAGGTTGGCCGGCACCGGCACGGTCTGGGAAAACGCGGACACGGTTGTCAGGAGAAACCAGAGCCACGCGGCGAATCGGGTTGCGTCTCCGCCATTGCGGGACGCGACCTTTCCTTTTTTGACAGCAATCTTCGGCATTTAACTATTCCTGCAAATGCGCCGTTGGTGGTCAATCAGAAAGCGAAAATTCATGCGTGGCTGAACGGCTCTGCGTGATTTGAATTTAGGCAGGCGGCTTCCAAAATTTTTGCACGATCGCGCTTGCCGCTGCGCGCAACCTGCCGCAATCTTTCACGCGATGTCCGAACGACCGGTTTCCACCTTGAACAAACCCGACGTGGCGCTTGAAATGACGCTGCGGCCGTCGCTCTTTTCCGATTTCACCGGCCAGCCGAAAGTGAAGGAGCGGCTGGAAATCGCGGTCGAAGCCGCGAAACAACGCGGCGAATCACTCGACCACATTCTGCTCTCCGGCCCGTCCGGCCTTGGCAAAACCACCATCGCCAACATTCTCGCCAAGGCGATGGGCGCGAACGTCAAGGCCACCAGCGGCCCGACAATTGAAAAGGCCGGCGACCTCGCCGGGCTTTTGACCAATCTCGAAGAAGGCGACGTGCTGTTCATTGACGAAATCCATCGCCTGCAAAAAACCATCGAGGAATATCTTTACCCGGCGATGGAGGATTTCAAACTGGACATCATCATTGACCAGGGCCCGAACGCGCGCAGCGTGCGGCTGAATCTCCCGCGCTTCACGCTCATCGGCGCGACCACGCGCAGCGGCCTGCTCACCGCGCCGTTGCTCACGCGGTTTGGGATGCGCGAGCGGCTGGATTATTATTGCGTGGCCGACCTGGACAAAATCGTCATCCGCTCGGCGAATTTGCTAAACGTCGAAATTGATCCGGCAGGCGGCCACGAAATCGCGCGGCGCAGCCGTGGCACGCCGCGCATTGTCAATAATTTGCTCCGCCGCGTGCGCGATTACGCGCAGGTTCGGCACGACGGCCGCATCACAAAAGAAGTCGCCGACCGCGCGCTGGCGATGCTGGAGATTGACGAGAACGGCCTCGACGAAATGGATAAGCGCATCCTTGAAGCCGTCATCACGAAATTCGGCGGCGGGCCGGTGGGCGTGAATTCGCTCGCCGTCGCCGTGGGCGAGGAGCCGGACACGATTGAGGAAGTCTATGAGCCGTATCTCATCATGGAAGGCTACCTCAACCGCACGTCGCAAGGCCGCGTCGCGACGGAATTGAGTTACAAAAAGCTCGGTTTGAAAAAAACGGGCGGCGCGCAAGCGGGGCTTTTGTAAAGCGAAATCATTTTTGCAGGCGATAAAACGTGTTGAAGGGACCAAGCGCCTGGGTCACGACGTTGAGATCGCCCGTCTGGAATGGAATTGCCCCGGAAAGGTTCCATTGCGCGCCTGCGCCAAGGGTGCCGGAGAAATATAGATTGAAACCACTTGGCGCGACCGGCCAGAAAAGGGCGATTTGACTGGCGGACGGGCGCGAAACCAGCAATCCCGGCGAAGGCTGGGAGGACACAATCAGATTGCCCGCGTTGTCGTAGGCGTAGCTGATGGATTTGCCGGCGCCATAGTCCGCAGCCACAATGCGGCCCGCCGCATCGTATGTATAAGCCACGGATGAGGCGTAGCTCATGGTTGCCCCGAACAGGAGCAACACCGCAAGAATCGAGTAATCAGGGAAATATTTTAATGTATTCATGGCATCATTCATGTCTGGTTTATTCACCATTTACTTGCGGCGATCGATCTCCTCTTAGCGTCCATGCAGCAATACTATTATGTTTATCAATTGGGTGATACCAGCCATAGCTGTCGATTGCGCCTGATGCTGGAGGATTAACTAGGAACATCCAAGAAACGAAGTAATACGTCTTCCCGGCCTGGGTCACCGGTATATCGGGAAAGCCGTCACCATTCAAATCACCTGGAGAAACCAGCTGTTGACGTTCGGGGATCCGCCCCTCGCTGACCGGCCCGGCGAACTGTTTGTCAACGCGATCGCGCACGATGATGGGGAATTTTTCGTCCCCACCACTCGGACTCGTCCCGTTGTTATGAATCTGGATCGCATCAAGGGTGTTGGCGAATGTGTCACCGTGCCCGCCTCCAAACATCGTCCCTTCAGCGCAGAGCCCAGAACCATTTGGGACGCCGGCGGTGTTCAGACCTAGCGCGGCCGTTGCCGCAGCTAATTCTTCGTCCGACTCCATTTCAAGGTGCGGAGGCAGAACCTCGTCACCGCCCGATGCCAGCACGGGATCGAAGCCGCCGGATTTCGTGGAGTAATCAGTTGATACGTCTTCTTTTGCAAAGTCTTCTTTTACAAATGCTGGCATGAACATTAGCGCAAAACCAGCGTTCGCAATGTCCACCTCCCGGCCCTGCGGATCAATGAACAAAAGCGGGCTTTCGTTCGCGTAGGTATAAGGATCAAGTGTGCGATTGTCGGCCAGTCTGGGCCAAAGGGAATCGCGCGTGAGAAATCTTTCGCTGACGGGATCGTAATAACGCGCCCGCATGTGGTAAAGGTTCGCCGTCGCTTCGCCACGCACACCGAACTCACCGATGTAGGTGAACGGCTGCAAGCTCGTCCCCGTGTGTCCCAGCAGCACGCCGTAGGGCGAGTAGGCGTAGGCATCCGTCACCGCTCCCGCCCCGGAAGTCAGCGCCAGCGTGGAACCAACGCGGTCGTAATGGAAAAAGCGGACGGCGTTGCCACTCGCCGCATCAATCAGGTAAAGCAATTGGCCGCCGGGTGACCAAACGTAATAGCGCTGAATTTGCAGCGTGCCCTCATTTCTTTCAGCCATGATGGGTGTCAG
>DATCBW010000319.1:0-3344 GCA_036511615.1 Verrucomicrobiia bacterium
TGACGCGCGAAGATGCTTATGACCTCGTTCAGCGCAACGCGATGAGAACGTGGGAAGTCAAACACGCTGGCCGCGACGACGCGGATTTCGTCGAGGTGTTAAAAGCCGATCCCGCCGTGGCAAAGCATTTCAAGAAAGGCGAACTCGAAAAACTCTGTTCGCTCGACTTCCATTTCAAGGAAGTGAACAACCGGTTCAAGAAACTGGGGCTTTAGTTTATGCACGAGCATTTTTCCATATCCATACCGCAAACTTGAGGCATCATCGGAAACACGCAGCGCCGTATTTAACCAAATTGCATACCATGTAGAAGAGCAACATCACTTGCTGAGTAAACGGCAAGAGATTCGCACGCTCGTCTACCGTCTGATAGATCGCGCTCTAAATCAGGGCGATTTTGAAGAATTTTTGACTGAGGTTGTGAAGTTAGATGACGCAGTCATCTCTCGCTTTCGCGAGCTTCTCCGACAGGTAGATTTAGAAGATGTCGTCACCTTCTGCGATGAGGTTCGGCGTAAAGGCCAGTCTCTTGATTTCCTTCATGAGTTGGTTTACGGCAAAATAGCCAAGTGTTTGAAGGAGCGGTCACAACTCCACAAAATCGTTCAAAAGCATCTTTGGGTTTTTGGTGAACGCTACAATGGCGCGCCGGTTCTCTTTTCAGATAAAAATTTGGAAAACAACCTTGCACGTCTGCGCGACGAGTATCTCAAATTCGAGCCAAGCGAAAAAGATGACAATGTGATTCTGCTAGAAGACGAGGATGGCAAAAGTATTTCAGATCTCTTTTTCTTTAATGAAAAGATTCTGGACGACGAACGACGTGAAGTAATGGTGGTTGAACTCAAAGCTCCAAAAGTAAAACTTTCAAAGAAAGAGCTTGGTCAAGCGGAGGATTACGCCTTTCAGATTCAACAGCGGGGCGTTTTTCCTGACGCACTGACTTATCGAGTAATTCTCGTTAGCAGCGACATCACTCCATTTGTAAAAAGCAAACAGGGACAAGTAGACCCGTTGAATCATTGGGTTGTTTATCGCACCAATCCGCCAAAGGTTGTTGAAGTGTGGGCGATTAAATGGTCGGACATCATTGCGTCCAATCGGCGCAAGCTCAGTTATCTCGGAACTCAGTTGCAATCAAAAGACCGCGAGGTCAGAGAGGTTTGGCAACGCGAGTTTGGAGATGTGCCTTTGCAGAAAATCGCTTCATTTTTGAAGACAGGTAGCCGCCAATAGGAACGCATGGCAGAACAATGTTTTCATCATTCTGTCAGAAATAATTTTGCATTCGCGGCGGGCGGATTATTCTGCAGCATGGCTTTCCGAATCCATGACAGCGTGGTGCGCGGGAAGATTGACAGCTGCACAAATCACAAGCCGGACTCGAAGCTGTCGCGCCGAAAAAAGATTTTGCCGGAGAAGATGATCGCTGAAGCGCGGAAGGAATTGTTTGAAATCCGCGAAGGCATTCTGAAATTGATGGATGAATTTCGCGGGCGCGGTTAAACTCTAATCATCATGTATTCACCAGCCACCACTCGTTACGACTCGCCAAACTTCTACCGCCGTTGCGGTCGTTCCGGCGTCAAGCTCCCGCTGATTTCGCTCGGCCTCTGGCATAATTTCGGTGCGAAGGATTCGTTTGAAATCGCCCGCGCCATCGTGTGCCGTGCGTTTGACTTGGGCATCACCTGTTTTGATTTGGCGAACAATTACGGCCCGCCGGACGGTTCGGCGGAGGAAACATTTGGGCGCATTCTCCGCGAAAGCCTCGGCAAGTGGCGCGATGAAATGATCATTACGACCAAGGCGGGCTATTATATGTGGCCGGGGCCGTATGGCGAATGGGGTTCGCGCAAATATCTGCTGGCGTCGCTCGATCAATCGCTCAAGCGGATGGATTTGGATTATGTGGACATTTTTTATTCGCACCGGCCCGATCCCGACACGCCGTTGGAGGAAACGATGGGCGCTCTCGCGCACGCCGTCCGCAGCGGCAAGGCGATTTACGCTGGCATCTCAAATTATCCTCCGGCTGAAACAGCCCGCGCGGCGAAATTGTTGCGCGAACTCGGAACGCCGTGCCTCATCCATCAGCCGCGTTATTCCATGCTGGACCGCTGGGTGGAGCCGCAACTGCTCGCCACGCTGGAAGCGGAAGGCGTCGGCTGCACGGTTTTCTCGCCGCTGGCGAAAGGCGTTTTGACCGACCGCTATTTCAAAGGCATTCCCGCCGATTCGCGCGCGGGCCACGATCCACGGTTTCTTCGCCCGTCAGACATCACCGAGGCAGTTTTGGCAAAGACAAAACAACTCAACGGCCTCGCACAGTCTCGCGGGCAGACGCTCGCGCAAATGGCGCTGGCGTGGGTGCTGCGGCACAAGACGGTGACAAGCGCGCTCATCGGAGCGAGCAAAGTGAGCCAGGTGGACGATTGCGTGGGCGCAACGAAGAAGCTGAATTTTTCAGCCGATGAACTGGCGCAGATCGAAAAAATTCTGACGTAGCTGCAGGGCGAACAGGGCAGGGGAACCGCTGGCGTTCTTCAACCGCTGCGTTTGATCATTTTCCCATCACCCACAGTGCGATAGACAGACAGGAAATAAACCAACACACCGCCGACCAGCGCCGCAAGTCCGCCCCAGAAAACCGGCCAGTCTGTATTGGTGGTGTGCGTGCAGGCGTTGAACCACCAGCCGGTGCCGAGATAGCCGATGAGGCTGCCCACGCCGCCGTTCATCAGCGCCAGCAGCGCCTGCGCCCGCGTCCGCCAGGCGGGATCAATCCGCTGGTCCAGATAGATCGCCGCCGTGACGAACACCAGCGTGAAAGACGCGCCATGCAGCGTGATGCCTGCGAGCAGGGCGAATTTCGAGTTCAGCGCGCTCAAGGCGAACCGCACGATGCCGAAGCCCAGGCCGCACGCGAAAATCCATTTCACCCGCCAGTTCAACAGCAGCCAGCCCAGGCTGAACATGCCGATGATTTCAGTGGTTTGCGCGAGGCTCATCCACGCGCTGGTGTGCGCGAACCCGAGGTCGCGCAGATGGGCCGGCGCATATGGATAAAATGCGCAGAGCGGGATGTTGAACAGGGTCGTGGTGATGAAGACGACGCGATGGTTGCGGTTCTTCAACAGCGTGAGCGCATCGAGGCCGAGGCGTTCGCGCCATGAAAGATGCTCGGCGGACCGGGGGACTTCAAGGGCCGGCAAAAAAAACGTGAACACCGCCACCAGCAGCCAGAACGTCGCGCCGAGATAGCCGGCGAACGCCGAGCGGTCCAGGTTCAATGCGCTGATGAGCAGCGCACCGGTCATCCAACCGATGGTCGCCAGCGCGCG
>DATCBW010000320.1:0-7616 GCA_036511615.1 Verrucomicrobiia bacterium
TGCCGTTTTTCAAAATCACGAGCGACGGGATTCATTTTTCCTTTGGCTATGCATTTCTCGGCGCGCTGATCATCAGCGTCATGACCGTCGCCTTGAACATCCTGACCGGCAACGCGCGCGTCACCGTCCAGCGCCGGCGTCCGCCGCCCGGCCCGCCGAAAGGTCCCGATGACGACAACGGACCGGTGATTGACGTTTGAGTTTCAGGCACGCAACCGGAAGGCCGTGCGCCGGGTCGGAATTCCCTGCGAATTAAAATCGCGCTCAAAATCCGTCGCGATTTCCGCCAGTTCCACCGGCGTTTCCACTGTTTCAAATTCCTTTGCCGCGCTGAAAACGTCATTCATCTGCTGAAAATAATCCGCGTCATCCGTCCGCAAAAATACAGTTCCGTCCGGCGTCAGCGCGTTGCTGGCGAGCGCGGGAAATTGTTCATTGATGAGCCGGTGCCGGCGGTGTTTTTTTTTGGGCCAAGGGTCAGGAAAATAAATATGCAGCGCGCGGGCGGCGTGCGGTGGCAAAAGCCGCTGCAAAAAATACGCGGATTCAATGCGCACGCCGCGCAAATTCGTCAGTCCGGCGCGGCGGCCCTTGCGGTCGAGCTTGGCAATGCGTCCGAGCAGCCGCTCCACGCCGATGAAATTTGTTCCCGGATTCCGCCGCGCGTATTCGACGAGAAACGACGCATCGCCGCAGCCAAGCTCCACTTCCAGCGGCTGCGGCCTGGCGAACAGCTCCGTCAACGTCAACGGTTCCAGAATGGTGCGGAGCTGGACGACGAGATTTTCCATGGGTTTGATGACGGGGAATTTTAGGTTCAAGCTGCGCGACTTGAAACCAGAAAATGGCGGTGGCAGAATTTGATTTAGATTTTGCTCCAATCGTCGGCGCGGTTTGCCGGTTCACAATCACTCAAAGGCGGTGGCACGCGCGAAACCTTTACTGCTGCATGGTTTCAGTCAAACCGGCCGTGTCTTCGCCACGCTGCGGGCGAGCAGGCCGAGTCCGGCCAGCACCAGCATCGTAATCGTCAGCACCAGCAACCGCACATTCGACGGCGCGGTTTTGATGACGCGCGCGTCCAGTCCAATGTTCAAGTCCGCCCAGGTGTCCACCACCACGGCGCGTTTGAAGGTGAGCAGCCGTCCCTCTTCGGGAATGTTCGCGCGAATCACGGCGGGATTTTCCACCGCCGCATCCTGCTGTTTGATGAGCCGTTCGGCCAGCTTCATGAACGCCGCATTTTCGTCGGCGCTGTTGTTGTCAATGATCTGCTTCGCCGCCTGCTGCGTGTAATTTGCATCCTTGTTGTTCCGCAGGTCGTTGAGCGTGCTGCCGATGCCGCCGACTGCGCCGCCGGACACGGCAGCCTGGCGCACGTTCAATCCCATCAACGCCTGTTGCAGCTTGAGATTGTTAAGCTCGACACGCGCGTCCTCGTTGAACGCCTCGTCGTGCGTGGACAAACCATAGGCGGACTCGAACGCGCGACGCGCCTGCTGCGGATCGCCGTTCTGTAGCGCGGAATTTCCCAGCGCGAGCATCTGCTCGGCTTCTTTCGTTTTTTCCTGCTGCAAACTGGATTCGTTCCGCAGATAACTTTGCAAGTCGAGCGCGCCGTCGTTCGCCACAATTTCCGACTGCTGCAACTGCAACGCGCCGCTCCATTTTTTCACCGACCACTTGTCGTTCAGAAAAACGCGCCAGGTCAAATTCTCCAGCGGCAGATCAAATTTCGGCGCGAGCAAATCCAGATTCAGCGCGCTCGCGCCCGCCTTGCCGGCGTCGCTGCTGAAAAAGATTTCCACCGGCACCGGCTGGTCGCCGCGCGATTGCTGCTCCAGCGGAATCAAAATCTGGTCACCGTCGCGCCACGGCCACACGCCGTTTTGGTTCACGAAGGCGAACCAGAAATGCGCGCCTGCCGGCAAAGTAAAATGCAGCAGCGGCTTGTCGCCGGGCAAAATTTCCAGCCGCACCTGCGTGAGCATCGCGCCTGCGTCGGAAATCACCGAGGTGAACGTGACGTTGTTCACGCGCGCCGGCAGTAACTTTGCGGCCTCGTGCCGTTCGAGTTTCAAGGGCAGTTCAAAATTCGCTTCAATCAGGCGATACGCAAAGCTCGCCGGTTCCGCCGGCAGATTTTTTTGCAATGCGCGCGGAATGCCCTGCCACTCGGTCGGCTGAAGCGACGCCGGCAAATTGTCCACGCGCACTTGCAGGCGTCCGGTGGATTGCACGGTCACGAAGCCGCGCTGCGAATTCACGTCCGCCGCCAGCACGCCGCGCAAAACCGTTTCGCCGGCCTGCTCCGCCACGGGCGTCTGGTAATTCACCTGCAACAAATACTGGCCGATGACGCGCCGGTCCAGTTTGATGTCCCAAGCCTGCAAGCCGTTCGTCACTGCGCCGTCCACCGCGATGGAATCGTTGACTTGATCGCCGTGAAACGTCACGCCCTCCGCGTTCGTCGGAATGAAAACGCGGAACGATTTCAAGCCCGCGTTTTCGATTTGATACTGCAAGTTCGCGGCGATTTTCACCTGCGCCTCGTTGACGGATGCCTGCTGCAAACTCGTCACCTGCGTCCACGGATCCACTTGCTCGATGTCCAGCGCGAGTTTCCACGGCGTTTCCAGAATGTTGAACGCCAGCACGCCTTTTTGCCGAACGCCGGCCTTTTGCGGATCGAGCTGCGTCACGCCGTCGAGCGTGGCGGCCTGCAAACGCATCCCCTGTTCCGGCACAACGAGTAGAGTTCCGCGCTGCTTGTTCGCCTCGCGCAACACAATTTGCGGCACCGACCAGTCGCTGTTGGTTTTCACGCCCGGCCCGGAAAGGCTGATGATGAACTGCTGCTGGCCGTCCGTCTTGCCGGTGAGATTCAGCGTGATGACGCGGCCCGCGTCCGTTTTCAATTCCGTCCAATGGCTCAACGCCGCGCCGCTGATGGATTCCACGTCAAAGCCGTCCGGCATGACAAAGCTCAACTTGAAAATTCCCGCGCGCGTGATCGTCACGTTCGCGGTGGAGGCCAGCACGGTGCGGTCTTCGCCCAGCGAAAGCGTGTCCTGCGTTTCCACCCGCACGTCCGGCTCGACCGCCGAAGCTTTGAGCGACGCCGTCGCCTGCACATTGGAATAACGAAACGCCCGCCGCACGGTCAGTCCCGGAAACTGCGCCGCAAGCGGCTGCGCCACGCCGCCGGGAAAATCTTCGAGGTTGATCGGCGAAAGATTTTCCACGCCGACATCGTCCAGTTGCACTTCGTTGCCGGTGGCGACACCGAGCAAACCAATCTGGTTCGCCGCGCCTTCAACGGAAATCAAACCGACGCGCTGCTCGAACGGAAGCGTTCCCGTGGCAACTTGCGAACGAATGACCAGCGCGAACGTCCGTGACTGCGCCGGATTCAGCGTCACGCGCAGTTTCCGCGCGTCAGGATCGAAGCGCCAAAGCGAGACGACGGATTGCCGGTTGCCGGTTGCCGATTGCGGATTTGCCGACGAGGCGTCTGCCACATCGGTAATCGTCGCGCCCGCCGGCACGTCGAAAATCAATTCACCGAGTTCGCCCTGCGCCGGGCGGATGGAAACTTGATGCACGCCTTCGACCACGCCCGCCGAGGGAACGTAAAGTTGCGACAGCTCGGCGTAGAAAACCGGTTTCTCATTTTTTACATCGCGGCTGCGCGGTTTCCAGCCAATCCACGCGCCGCCGGGCGCGAGCACGAGCGTCACCACGGTGTTGGTGCCACTTGCGCTGCGCTCAACCGACACGGCCTGCGGCGAAAACACATCAACATTCATGTTTGCAAGCGTGAGCGTGACGACGTTGATGAGTCCGCTGGGAACCGGCAGCGTGAAACCGCTGTCCGAATTGCGCCTGCTGATTTGAACCTGATACTGCACCTCAACATCGAATGTGCCGCCGGCGTCCGCCACGAGCTGCTGCGCGCTGCCCGAGCCGGCGGGCGACGGTTCCAAGTGCAGCGACTTCGGATAATTGACGTGCGTCAACACCGCCGGATTGAACAGCAGCGGCAACACTTCGCCCTTTTCCGCCTGCCAGTGAATTTTCGCTGTTGCCAGCACGAAGCCATCTTGAATGTGAATTTGCTGCGTGACGGATTCGGGCAGCGCCGGTAGCGCAGACTTGTAATCTGCTGTATCGCCGAGTTGCACTCGGTTGGGCGCGGCCCGCAGATTGGAAATCTGCGATACGGCAGAATTCAATTCTGCGCTACTTTCAGCTGGGCGACCATTCATCGCGCTGCCGAACAGACAAAGCCCGACCAACAGCGTCGTCACTGCTGGTGTCGCATCGGATTGTATTGGCGGCAAATCCATTTTCGGTCTGGCCGGCAGACGCCAGAGTTGTTTCAGCGACGGAAGCACGACCTGCAACAACAGGAACGCACCGATGACCGAGAGAAATGCCGGCGCACCGTTCGGCAGCCGCAGGGCGGCCCAGGCGAGCAAAGTCCATCCGAGAATTCCGAACGCCGCCCTGGCAAATTTACTGTCCCGTCCCCAGGCAAAAATCCACGCGAGCAGCGCGAGCAACACCGGCCAAGCTCGGCTGACGGAACTGGTGCCGGCCTCGGTCAACGGCACATTGGCCACGTCCACGGTCAATGCGCTGTCTGCCTGTTGCACTGGCGCGAGAAATTTCAGACCGTCCGGCGCAACTGTATTGGCATGTTCAAATGTGCCGGCGGCGTGCATGAGCGCAATGGCGGCAATAATAATTGCGACCAAACCAACTACCGCGCCGAAAAGATGCCGCACGCCGAATTTATAGGCACCTTCGCCCGCCGCCCAGCGCCACACAAAAATGGCGAGCACAATGAAGACCAGCGCAATCGCCGCCGAAGTCGCCGCCGCGACCGCCGAAGGGCCCTGCGCCAGCCGCGCGATTTGCGCGAAACCGGACACATCGCCCGCTCCGCCGGTCGGCGCGAGCGTGCCGCTGCGATACAAAAGTCGCTGGCCATCGTCTGGCAGGAGCTGCCATTCGGCGAGCATCACCGGCGCGGCCACGATTGGCGCGGCGATGCTCACTCGCGTCGGCACGGACGAAGTTGAGGCAAGTTTCAAATTCAGCGCCAGCACCGTGTCCGGGTCCGCGTGTTGCGGCAGCGGGACGAGATCGTTGGTTCCGTCCATCACCGGCACGACGGCGGCGTTGTTGACCGTGGCCGACCACAGTTGCGTTCCCGCCGGCAGCGTCACGCGGAAATTCGGATTGCCCCGGCTTTTCACAAAATAAGTCACGTCGGTGAGCGCCTGGCCTTCCTTGGAAATGTGCGTGGTGAGCGAGGCGCGATCCACCACCTGCGCGAGCGAATCGCCCTGCGCGAGCGGACTCAAAGCGAGTTTCAGATTGAACGGGCGCGACGAATAACTGTAGGCCTTGAGAATCGGCTGGTCGAAAAACAAACGGTATTCCGCCGGCACTTCGCCCGGTTCGAGTTCCAGCAGGCCCGGTGAAACGTCCACCGCCTTCACCTGGAATTGATACGCGCTCGTGACAATGGTGTGGCCGGACTCCGATTGCACGTCGAGCGGACGCGCGCCGGTGAACGTCAGCGTCTCGCCCTGCGGCTTGAATGGCCGCTCGTAAGTCGCCAGCAGCGTGTAAGCGCCCGACACCGGCGTGTTCAATTGCACGACGAAACCGTTCGTCGTTTTTTCCCAGTTGCGGATGTCCTGGCCGGTGAACTCGACGTTGTAGTATTCATCCGACAGCTCGACGCGGAACGCCGACACCGGCGCGCCACTCACGACGTAATTGATCACGCTGCTGCCATAGGCAATCCCTTCGCCGATGGAAAACAAGTGGAACACGTCCGCCTGCACCGTCTGCGGCAGCCGCTCCACGCGCAGGGTCGCCGACCAGTTCGGATCGCTCAAACGGAAAGCCGACTGGATGCCCGCAAGCTGGCTCGGAAAAAATGCCGTGGCGATTTCCGTCAGCGACTGCGTGCGTTCCGCCGTCAGCCGGAAACCGTTGTCCGCCGCCACGCCGACGAAGCCGCGCACGGATTTCGCCTTCGCCACCTCGATGCGCGGCAGCGTCCAGTTCGTTTCGCCGAGCGATTGATTGCGTTCGAGCCGGAACTGGATCACCTGCCGTCCAGAAACGGGCTGGCCATAAACCAGCCGCAGTTCCGCGCCATTTTGATCCGGCGCTTCGCTCGTGAAATAATCGCTCATGCCCGGCGCGTTGATCCACGCGATGGCATAGCCTTGCGGAATGTTCAACATCAGCTCGCGCAGCGGCGCTTCGCGGATGTCAAGTTCGATGTCCGCGTTCACCGACAATTCATTTTCGCCGAGATTGTAGGCGAGCACCTGCGAGACGCCGACTTCCGGCAACGTCTGGTCCGCATTGATGCGCAGCGCAAAATCCGCGCTGGAAAAAAGGTAGGCAAAACGCTGGCTGCCCGTCGCGCGAAACACGTTCGCCTCTGGAAATTGTTCCGGCGAAATCTGTGACAGACCGCTCGCCTGCGTGACTTCCAGCCGCACCGCGCCGTCGTTGACGATGCGGAACGCGCCGGCAAAACGAGTCGCGCCTTCAGGCTGAATCCGCATCGCGTCCATCGCCTGCGGGAACGCGCCGAGGGGCGTCTGCATCTGCACAAAAATCACGAACGCATCTTTCTGCGGCTGGTTGAACTGCACGACCAGCCGGCGGTCGGTGGAATTTGTCATCGGCTCGACCGTCCACGACAACACCGTGTCGCCCTGGACGCGCGTCACTTCGCCGTCGCCGTGCAGCCGCAACACCAGCCGGTTCATTTCGCCCTGCATGATTTTTCCGTTGATCAAATCCGCCTGCCGCATCAGGCCGGGACTGACGGTGATCTGCGAAGTCATGTCGGCGGCGTAAAATAATTTTCCCTCCGTCTCCGGGCGCGATTTTTTCCACGCGAACTGCACCGAACCGTCCACGGGCAGGTAGCTGACGAAGTTGCTGCCGCTGCGTTCGGGCCGCGCGGCGCTGGCAAATTGAAATTCCGTGTCCGCCGCCAGCCCTTGCAGCACGACCGGCTGCACCGCGCTCGGTGCGACGCGAAAACCCACCGCGCTCCAGTCGTTGCTCTGCGAAACGGCGGCATTGAAATGCACTTCAACCGGAAAAGTTCCGCTGTGGTCGAACCTGGCGACGAAATGATTCTGGTCAACGGTCATCTGCCATTTCTGCCGGTCATCGAAACTGGTCAGCGCGACCGGGCCGGAAAGCAGTTCCAACGAACCGCCATGCGCGTCGCCGACGGTGGCGTTCGCCGTGAGCGTGAACGCCGCGATGTCGCCACCAAGATCGCCGGTCAGCTTGAAATCCGACAACGTGACGCCGCCGGCCGGCGTGTGATGGGTCGCGGTTGGCGTCATGGTGCTGCACGCAGTGGCGAGCAGGCCCAGAGCGCAAAGGAGCGAGGCGACGATTTTTGTTTTCATAATTCAATCCAGTTCTTTAGCAGTCGCAACGACCGCCGGTTGTCAGGCACGGGTCAAAGGTTTGTAAAAAAATTGTCATTTGTAGCAGCCGACGTGAGGAGGCTCTGAATTTGGCTAGGAAGTTTGAGTCTCCTCACGTCGGCTGCTACG
>DATCBW010000321.1:0-7936 GCA_036511615.1 Verrucomicrobiia bacterium
AACCGCGCTCAAGAATTCCCGCCAGCCCGCCGCCGGTGTGCGCCGCGTAAAGCCAGGCGACCGGCGGCAGTCCGAACCAGATCAATATGCCGATGACGCCGATGCCCAGCTCCAACAGCGCATAAACTTTCAGCGGATGCCATCGTGCGGAGATGACACGCGGCAGCAGCAGGCTGCCGAGGCACATGCCGCCCATGTAGGTTCCCAGCAGGACGCCAAGTGAAACGGCCGTGGAGCCGATGATCAGTTGCAGCATCTGGAACCAGACGATTTCATATATCAGCGCGGCGCAGCCGCCGCCGAAAAACAAAATCAGCAGCAGCGGCAGCGGTGAACGAGGATGGGAGGCATCCAGTTTGTCTGGATGAAGGTCAGGCATAGTTCTGCAAAGCGTAACCGCATTGGGCGGCCAGTCAATCTGCAACGGGCGTCAGCGCTATCCTAATTTGAAATTCGGAGCGCGAGTTGTCCCAACTCGCAGCGCGTGCCGATGGGCAAACTGCGGAAAAACATGACGCGATTTTTTCAATCCAGCGCGCTGCGGCTTGAGACAAGCCGCGCTCCTCAAATTAGGACAAAACCCGGGCGTCAGCCCGGTTTCAATCTCACTTTCAAAGTCAGTCCTTCGATGCCGGTGACTTCGACGCTCTGCCCGGCTTCAATCGGTGTTTCGCTGACCGCCTTCCAGCTTTCGCCTTCGATGAACACCCGGCCGCTTTCCGAATCAATGCGCGACTGCGCGTTCACCGTTTTGCCGATCATGGTTTCCGTGCCGGCGCGTTTCGGCCAGAACTGCGCGCGAATTCCCTTGCTGACGAAGAATACAAAAAATGCCGCCGTCACGAGCGTGGTGCAAATCGCCCAAGTCATGGGCAGATGATAGCCGGCCGGCGCGTGGTTGAACAGCATCAACGTGCCGAGGAAAAACGCCACGATGCCGCCGGCGGTCAGAACGCCATGCGTGGGCGCAAAAATGTCCATGACGAACAGCGCGAGCGCCAAAAGAATCAGCGCGACGCCCGCGATGTTCAGCGGCAGCGTGGCCGACATATACAGCAGCAGGATCAGCGCAAGCGCGCCGGCGACGCCGGGAAAAATCGCGCCCGGATGGCTCATCTCGGCGATGATGCCATAGACCGCGACGAGCAGGAGCAGCATCATCACCTGCGGCTGCCAGAAAAGTTGAAAGAACTTTTCGCCCGCGCTCATTGGAATTTCCACGACGCTGGCGCCGGCAGTTTTCAAAATTTTTCCGTTCACGGAACGACCGTTTATTTTTTGCAGCAAATCGGGAACGTTCGTCGCAATCAAATCAATGACATTTAACCGAAGTGCTGCCTCGGAATTGGTGGTAATGCTTTCGCGCACCGAGGCCATGGCCCAATTAACGTTGCGATGCCGTTTTTCGGCAATGGTCTGCATCACGGTCGTGTAAGCATTGCCAACCTTTTGCATCATGATGCTGTTGGTCGTTTCGCCTTCGTTGCCCATGTCAACCGGATGCGCCGCGCCAATGATCGTGTGTGGTGCCATCGCCGCAACGTCCGCCGCCAGCGTGATATAGACGCCCGCGCTGCCGGCCATCGCGCCTTCCGGCGAAACATAAACGACGACTGGAATTTTAGCGGCGTAAAAATCCTGCACGATGTCATTCATCGAAGTTGCCAGACCGCCGGGCGTGTTTAATTGAACGACGAGGCACTCGTCGTTTTGCACCGCTGAATCTTCCAGCGCGCGGGCGATGTAATTGGCCGTGGCCGGGCCGATCGCGCCGTCAATTTTAATCAGCCCGACTTGCGCGGCTTGAGTTGCCGCCGCGCCGAAAACCAGTCCGGCAATGGTGATGAAAAACCAACGGTTCATAAATTTTCCGACCTGATGGCAAGGTAACAAACATTGCGGGTTTCAACAATTTAATAATTTGCCGCGCGAAGGACATATTTGGATGCGCAACCGTATGGCCTGTCGGAATATCATTCATTCCAAGCCAGAGGCTGACTTGCAGAGCTGAACATGAAGAAACGCTTTGACGCGCTTCACGCCTTGATGTCAGGGCGCAAAATTTTGATTGTGCGACAGCTTTGTCTTTTGGAACAAAACAACAGTCCCAAAATCGAAAGCCCGGTGATGCCGGGTTCTGGCACGACTTGGAATTGGAAGTTCGGGCCGTATAGCAAATAATCACTGTTTGAAAGTGGAAGATCTGTTGCGGGTGACCATTGTCCACTCGCTGAAACATGATAACTGGCAAACTGACTGATGTAAGATGAAGTGCTGAATGAGGGAAGGCTGCTTGCACCTTGCAAACCCCAAACTGTTAAGCCAACGAAACCAGAGAAATTAGAAGTCTGGCAAGAGACAAAATAAAGCTGTCCGGCAGATAAAAATAAAGGGGCGATTGGCGAAAAACTATCAGCCGGAGGCGTTGATGGGACTGGGACACCGAATGTTGCTAGAACTTGATTTGAACCTTGCCAAAAAGAGAGTTGAGGGGCAGAAGCCTCGATACCTGTCACAAAAATATCAGATGTTGGCACAAATGACCAACCAATGCCGCCGGAAGTGACAAAACCGATAACAGGAGCAGACGGGGGATAAATTGATGGAATCGTCAACGCATTCAGCGTCCCTTGGGCTTTTGATCCGCAGGCAATCAACGCCACGAGACAGCCGAGCAGGAACACTTTGTTGCGTTTCACGCTTCGACTTTAAGACACAAAATTTAGCGTGTCCAGCGGCTTTGTCTTTTTGAACTTGTGCGGTAACATTGCACGCAAATGAAATTTCTCCGGCATTCGTTCAGCCGATGGCTCTACCTGTTCATCGCGGCGTTTCAACTGGCGGCGGTCGCCGCCGATTCGCCGTGGCAGCGCGTGGTGGTCATCGGCGCGAGCGCGTCGGCAGGATTCGTCCTGTCCGAGCCGTTCGGCGGAACGAACACGACGAAGTGCAAATTGAATTATTACCTGGACGCCGCCATCACCGCGCCGCACGCGCCGGTGAAAAATCTGGCGACGGCGCTGATGTTCATCAACCCCGACGCCTTTGCGCCGATGCAGGTCGAGGCCGCCACCAACGACCGGCCCACGCTGGTCATCGGCGTGGATTTTCTGTTCTGGTTCTGCTACGGCGAAGGCCGCACGGACGCCGCCCGCGCGCAGCGGTTTGAACAGGGCTTGAAGCTGCTGGAACGAATTCCCTGCCCGCTCGTGATCGGCGACATTCCGGATGCCTCGTCCGCAACCAACACCGGCATCATCGGTCCCGATCAGATTCCCAGCGCCACGGCGCTGGCCGCCGCCAACCAGCGGTTAAGGAACTGGGCCGCCGCGCGACCGCAGGTGGCCGTCGTGCCGCTGGCAAAATTCATGCGCACCGTCATGGACAACGAAGCGGTGACGGTTCACGGGCAGAGTTTGCCGGCGGGGAAAACGCGGACACTGATGCAGAACGACCGGCTGCATCCGACGCCGCGCGGCGACGCGCTGCTGGCGATCAGCATTCTGGACTCGCTGGTTTCCAAAAACCCGGAATTTCCCGCCGCCGACATCCGCTGGAATCCGCAGGAGGTTTTTCGCATTGGACTGAACTCCGCCGGGCCGGCCACCACGCCAAAGCCGGAGCCGGCCCGCGAATGATTTTTAGGCCGGCTTGAGAAGTTCCCGCTGCCAGTTCATCAATTCCGGCGCGTGCTTGTCCCAGTCGCGCGCCAGGTCGCCGAGCGTCGCCTTGCTGGCGATGAGCGTCGGGTCAATGGCCGCTTCATGCGCGCGGCGGTCGCGGGTTTTTTCCAGTTCACGGAAGCGGCGGAATTCCGCCTCGGTCGGGCGCTGCGAGCGGTGGCGGATGACCGGCGGAAATTGTTCCGGCGGCAACGACTGCGCGGCGCGGACGGCGGCCAGCAGGTTTTCCTTCCGGCGCGGGTGCATCCGGTGCAAAATCAGATTTTCAAACGGCTGGTGCTGCGCCACGGCGACGGCAATGGCAATCATGGTGTCGTGCGCCAGGACGAAAAACGGCGGGCGGCTCGCGGCGACGGCCTCGCGCTCGCGCCAGTGCCAGAGTTCGCGCAAAACGGCGAGCGCGCCGCGTTCCAGGAACGTGCTGCCCTTGATGCGCCAGACGGAATCCCCATCCACGACCGGCGGCCGCGAACATTCCGCAATGAGCCGCGCGCAGGATTCCTGATGCCACGCGAGCCGGTCTTTGGCCTGAAGCTCGGTTTTCAATTTGTCCTCGAGCGGCTTCAAATAATGCGTGTCGTTGCGGGCGTATATTTCCATTTTTTCCGTGAGTGGACGCCGCGCCCAGTCGGCCTTCTGCGAACCTTTGTCCAACTTCACGCCGAGAAATTTTTCCACGAGGTTGCTCAAGCCGAACTGCCGTTCGCCCAGCAGCCGCGCGGCGAGCATCGTGTCGAAAATGACGGACGGCGTGAACTCGTGATGTTTGCGCAGCAGCCGCAAATCGTAGTCCGCTGCGTGAAAAATCAGTTCGCGCCCGGCGAGCGCGTCGAGAAAAGGGTTGATGTCAATGCCGGCGAGCGGATCCACGAGGCGGTCGCCGGCGGCGGTGCTGATCTGGATGAGGCAGACTTTTTCCGGGTAGGCGTGAAGGCTGTCGGCCTCGGTGTCGAGCGCAAGCCAGGCGGCGGAATTTACGACGGGCAGGAACGCGGCGAGCTTTTCTTGGGTGTCAATCACTGCGGGGATTCTGGCGGAAACCAGGCCGTTTGAAAAGATTTCCCGCAGTCAAATCAGTCATCGGCGCGCACGGTTCAAAATGCTGAATGAAAAAACTTGCCCCGTGCATTGCGATGCGACCATAATGTCGTTCCTTGATCGCGGGGTGGAGCAGCCCGGTAGCTCGTCAGGCTCATAACCTGAAGGTCGTTGGTTCAAATCCAGCCCCCGCAACCAATTTCCGGCCATGAAATCCTCATTTCATGGCCGTTTTCATTTGGCTTTAGAAGATTCTGCTCATTGACTGTGGTTTTTCTACTGTGAAATAAATCTGGCGCGCTGCGACATCGGCGGATTGACGCCTCCGTGATTAAATCGCGGACGTGCCGGGGAAACTCGAAACTGCGAGTCAAATTCAGCCCGGCAATTTTTCAAACCGCGCGGCGGCAGCGTCCCATTGCGCGGCGTCCCGAGGCGTGAAGGTTTGCAGCTCGAATGAATTCCGCACCACTTCGCGGGCGGCCTCGTGCGATTCCAGATGGCCGAGCGCGATGGCCTGCACGAAGATGTTGCCCAGCGCGGCACATTCCGTCGGGCCGGCCAGCACGGGGATTTTCACCGCGTTGGCCGTGAATTGATTGAGCGTGGAGTCCTTGCTGCCGCCGCCGACGATGTGCAGCCGCTCGATTTTTTTGCCGGTGAGCCGTTCCATGCGCCGCAGCGTGACGCGATAAAACAGCGCGAGGCTTTCGTAAATGCAGCGCACGCACGCGCCGATGTTCGCCGGCACGGGCTGGCCGGTTTCGCGGCAGAAATCGGCGATCTTTTTCGGCATGTCGTCGGGACTCAAGAAGCGCGGGTCGTCGGGATTGATGAGCGAGACAAACGGTGGGGCGGCGGCGGCGAGTTTTTCGAGTTCGGCAAATTCCATTATCTTTCCGGCCTTGGCCCAGTGCCGGCGCGATTCCTGGATGAGCCAGAGGCCGACAATGTTTTTGAGCAGGCGCACGGAATCGCCAAAGCCGATTTCGTTCGTGAAACCGAGGTTGCGGCTCTGGTCGTTGATGACGGGCTGCGGCCATTCGACGCCCATGAGCGACCACGTTCCCGAACTCAAATACGCCCAGTCGCCGCCGGACGCCGGCACCGCCGTGACCGCCGCACCGGTGTCGTGCGAACAACTGGCGATGACTTCGATCTGCGGGAGACCGGTTTCCGTGGCGAGATTTTTTTTCAGCGGGCCGAGCCGTGTGCCGCTCGCGCAAACCGGCGCGAACAAATCCTCGCGCAATCCGAGCGCGGCGAACAGCCGCTTGGACCAGTTTTTTTGGACCGGGTTGTAAAGCTGCGTGGTGCTGGCGTTGGACACTTCGTTGCGCGCGACGCCGGAACAGAAAAAGTTGAAGGCGTCGCCGATGAGCAGAAGATGTTTTGCCTGCGCGAGCCGTTCCGGCGGTTCGGTGACGACCTGGTAAATGGTGTTGAGCGCCATGAACTGGATGCCGGTCTCGGCATAAATCAGGGGCCACCCGACTTTTTCCTTCACGGTCTCGACGCCCTGCGCCGTGCGCGAATCGCGGTAGCACCAGACCGGCGGCATCGGCAGGCCGCGCCCGTCGTAAAGCACATAATCCACGCCCCACGAATCGGTGCTGATGCCAGCAATGGGCAGCTTTTTGGCGGCGGCTTTTTTCAGGCCGGCCTTCAATTCATTGAACAGCCCGTCAATGTTCCAGTGCAGCGCGCCGCTCGTCTTGACCGGGCCATTGGGAAACCGGTGCAGTTCCTCCAGCGAAATTTTCCCATCAGCCAGTGTGCCGAGAATCAGCCGGCCGCTGTCCGCGCCGAGGTCGCAGGCAAGATAATGCGTGGGCATAAGCAATTCGCACGCAGTTTAAGGCAAGCGTGCGCGGTGTCAAACGGGATGCAAAGCGCATGATGTGTGAAAGACGGATCTGGATTTATGATTTGCCATTCACGCGCCGGAAAAAATTTACTCCCAAGCGGTCGTGGCGGCTTGAAGTTTTTGCCAGTCGGGATTTGGCGGATTATTTAAGATAGAACATAGAAAGTTGAGCCACCGCAGACTCGTGGCGTGAACCGCGATAGCGGAACTGACAGCGCCACCCGGCGGTTGGCTCCGGCGACTTGTTAGGCCGCTCTACGCCATGCACGACAAAGGAAAGCAAGGATGATGAAAACACCTGTGAGAAACAGCGTGCCCGTCATGGCCGAATAGAGCTGTGCCTCATCAAGATCCAATCCTGCAAGCCTCCGAATTCCAAGCACCAGCACCAAGCCGGCAACAATGGAACAAACAATCTGACAGAAGTGTGCGACGCTCTTGTCGGCTACGACCGTCCGTTTTAGTGCCTGAATAATCATAAACTCACCTTTCTTTTTGTTGTTGACTGCCACACTACAAATACATCTGACAAACCAAATTTGCAAGCCTCACGCGATATTCGAGCGGCCTAACGTAGAAAGCTGAGCCACCGCCGACTCGTGACGTGAACCGCGATAGCGGAACTGACAGCGCCAACGGCGGTTGGCTCCGGCGACTTGTTAGGCAGACGGCTCATACTCACTTCGTAATCGGAACCGCAACATGGCTGCCGTCCGGGTCAACCCAAACGACGGAAACTGTCTGCGAACTGACCGAGGCCGGAAGCTGAACAACAAACTCACGGCTCTGCTCTCGCATCGTGCGATAACCGACAACATAAACCGTCTGTCCATCAACTTTGGCTTTCGGACGCGCCCAACAAGCCGAAGCTATCATGTCGCTACCAAGATGAATGGTGACAGTGCTGCCGGAAATCGTGGCTGTCGTCGCTGGCCGTAAATCTGAATACTTAACGTCTGGCTTGGCGCAGCCAGTCAAAAATACGCTCAAGCTCAAAAATAAAATGGTGGTGAAATTCTTCATGCGCGTAGTCTGCCTAACGATTAAGATGAGACACGGCGGGCACAAACTGTTAATTTCGGAGAGCGCGGCAATCCCGCCGTTGTCTCCATCGAATTGTTCTGCCGCACCGGGGCGTGGTGAACACGCTGGCTCGCGCCACAAAGCGGAAAGTAGTAGAGGCGAGTCGAAGGCAGCCTTGTGGTCTAGCCGCCTAACAGGCTGCTGCAAAACCGGGTGATTTTTGCCGGAACTATTTTTGGCCATGGTTAAATCTGTTACTAGCAACTGCAGCGCGCGGATTTGTGTTCGGCGGCGACCCCGCTTGGCGGCTTTGACCGGATTGCTC
>DATCBW010000322.1:0-10874 GCA_036511615.1 Verrucomicrobiia bacterium
TGGTCCGCCAGCGGCGACGGCGCGACCGGTTCGTCGTTGAACGCCACCACCGGCACGATGCCCAGGGCGCTTTGCGTGACGAAAATTCCCTCCGCGTTGCGGAGATGTTCGGGCTTGATGACGCGCTTGCTGGCTTCGAGACCGAGCGACTGGCAGATTTCCAGCACGACTGCGCGCGTGATGCCCGGCAGCACGCCGCGCCCCGTCGGCACGGTGCAAATTTTGTCCTGATAGATCCAAAAAAGATTTCCGCTAGTCGTTTCCGCCACCTCGCCGTTGGTGTTCAGCAGCAACGCCTCGTCCGCGCCGCGCTCCTCCGCTTCGGCGCGTGCCAGCACATTGAGAATCTTGCTCGTCGTCTTGAACGACGACAGCACATCGCCCGCCGGAATCCGAAACGGCGACGTGACCATGCTCCACTGCAACGGCTCGTCGGCGTTTGGCAGCGGCAGCGGACTCAGCACGATCGCCAAAGTCGGTGTGCCGGAACTTTTCGGCGAATAGCCGCGCGACCCCGTCCCGCGCGTCAGCGTCACGCGCAAAATTGCGTCCGGCAGTTGGTTTTTTTCGATGAGTTCGCCGGCAAGTTTTTGCAGTTCCTTCGGCGTCAACGGCAGCTTGATCTTCAGAAAATCCGCGCCGCGCGTGAGCCGTTCCAAATGCTGCGCCAGGCGGAATGGCCGCCCGCCCGCCACGCGCATCGTCTCAAACAGGCCGTCGCCAAGCAGAAAGCCGCGGTCGTTCACAGGCACGACCGCGTCCGCTTCCGGCAAAAATTTTCCGTTGAGAAATACAAACATGAGAAAACCCGTTTCCTAATGGCCGTTAAATACGCGAACCAAAAAAATTCCGCGAGCAAAAATTGCGAGCAGTTTATCAACATTTCCGCTTGACGGCGTTTGTAATTAAGTATTTATTCCTGATAATAAAATTATGTCCCCCGTTTTGAATTTCCCCAAAAGGCGGCTGTTGTTTCGCATGACTAAACCCAGCTTTTCATTTACCTGGCTGATCTGTGTCACCGTTGTTTTCCTGAATTTTGCCGTTGAACCCGGTCACGCTGCCGGGACGGTGGTCGCCTGGGGCGATAATGGCTCCGGCCAGAGCAGCGTTCCGCCTGGATTGACCAACATCACTGCGGTCGCCGCCGGCTCCACTCACAGCCTGGCGCTGAACAGCTCCGGCGCCTTGGTCGGCTGGGGTGATAAAATCCACCTGCACACTTATGCGGAAACTGTTGCGCCTTCCAATTTGTTGAACGCAGTGGCGATTGCCGCCGGTGACGGGTTGAGCGTGGCATTGCAAAGCAACAGCGTCGTTGTCGGCTGGGGAAACCAGGCGGCGGTGCCGGCCAGTGCGACCAACGTCGTGGCGATTGCCGCCTCATTGGACAATGTCATGGCGCTCAACAGTGACGGCAAAGTGATTTCTTGGGGTGTAGTGACGTCGCCGCCCGCCGCAGTAACCAACGTTGTAGCGATTGGCGCTGGTAACCGGCACGGTCTGGCACTGAAAGGCGACGGGACGGTGGTTGGATGGGGCACCAACTCCTCGGGGCAAACCACCATTCCAGCCGGATTGACAAATGTGGTGGAACTGTCTGCGGGTGCGTCGAACAGCCTGGCGTTGCAGGCCGACGGCACTGTGGTTGCCTGGGGCGATAATTCTTGGGGCCAAAGCACCGTGCCCGCCGGTCTGTCCAATGTGGTGGCGATTGCGGCGGGCGCTCGGCACAGCCTGGCATTGCAGCAGAACGGAAACGTGGTGGCGTGGGGTGACAACACTTATTCTCAACTCACTGTTCCCGATGGCATGTCCAATGTCGTCGGCATTGCCGCCGGCGATTATCACAGTCTGGCGATCGTGGGCGACGGTTCGCCGGTCATCACGGTGCCGCCGGTCGGCCAATACAATCCCGACACGGGAGACGCCGCCTTTTTCGTGATGGCAGCCGGATCGGCCCCGTTGAGCTATCAATGGCTGCAAGACGGAACCAACATCGCCGACGCGACCAATTCGGTGTTACGGCTGACGAATCTTTCAATGACCGAAGCGGGTGCTTACTCGGTGACGGTCAGCAATTCGCTGGGAGTTGCCACCAGCACGGCAGTGAAATTGCCGCCCGCCTGGCGCAGACCGTTCTTTTGGCTGCAACCACAAGATAAAAACATCATTTGCAATGATTCCTTCACGTTTCAATCGGCTGCCTATGGTTCCGCGCCGTTAAATTACCAATGGCAGTTCAATGGAACCAACCTTCTGGGAGCCACGAGCCAGTTGCTGATTTTGACCAATGTCCCGGAAAATGAAGCGGGCGAATACTCCGTCGTCGTGACCAATTTCAGCGGTTCGGTGACCAGCCGGGTGGCCGTCCTGACAGTGATCGGCCAGCCGCCATTGATCACCAGTCCGGTGACCGCCGCCGGCAAACAGGGGACGCCTTTCAGTTACACCATCACCGGCCTGCACACCCCGACGGCATTCATGGCCGCCGGCCTGCCTGCCGGTCTGGCCGTGAACCCGACGAACGGTGTCATTAGTGGAACGGCCCTGGTCAACGGTGTCTTTGGGGTGACGCTCGTCACGGCCAACCAATGTGAATCGTCCCAAACCAACCTTACGCTGACCGTCACGTCTTCGGTGCCGGTCATCACCAGTGTGCGGACGGCTGCGGGCACTGAACAGGCCGCTTTCAATTATCAAATCCGCGCCACGGAGTCGCCCACGGGATTTGGCGCCATCAACCTGCCGCAAACTTTGTTCGTCAATCCGGCAACGGGAGCCATTTCCGGCTATCCCTTGTTTGCCGGGACTTATGTTGTCACGCTGACTGCCAGCAATGTTTGGGGCGTCGGATCAACCAACCTGACGTTGACCATTTCCCATGCGCAGGTGACCGGCCTGGCGATTGCCAATGTGATGACGAACTACTCCTCGCCGTATCTGCTGGATTTCCAGTTCACGCTGCTGGACAACAGCGATCCCAGTGTGGGCCACGCCGTGGTGGCGGATCCGCGGCTTTTTTCGGTGACCGCCTTTGAAGATGGCGTCCCCGTCAGCACGAATGAAACTTCGGTCATTCTCCAGGGCGTTGACCAGGGTGTTGCCGCCAAAGTCCTCAAAGCCTATCTGGTGCTGGACTTCAGCGAGAGCATTGCTTCCTTGGCCAACGGCGACGCCAATAACAACGGCATTTCCGATGCGGTGGACACCGAGGTGGTCGCCGCCCAGGAAGTCGTCAACCAGCAGCCGGCAACCGCCCAGTTCGGCGTCTATGAATTCCATCGCGACGACGAAGTTCCGCAACAAGTGCAGTCGCTCACGGCGGACAAAATCCTGCTGGACAATGACATTGCCGGCATCTGGACCAACTATGTCCAGAATTTTCCCGCCGGTTCGCGTTGCTGGGACGCCTTGGTGGCGGCGATCAAAGGTTTGGGGACAAACAATAATGATGAGGTTCACTCGGTGATCTTTTGCTCCGACGGCAACGACACGTCCAGCACGAACACTTTCCAAAACGTCATCAGCACCGCCAACAAGGCAAATGTGCAGGTGTATTGCGTCGGTTTCGGCGATGCCATAAACACTGCCGTGCTCCAGTCCATCACTTCCCAAACCCAGGGCCGTTACTACGAGGCGACCGACCTGACGACTTTGGCGGCGGCTTTCGCCCAGATAGGCAAGGATCTCAGCGGCCAATACTTTTTGCGCTGGGCCACCCTGCAGCGTTCCGCCACAGCCTTCATGCCGTCTTTCCAGATCACTTATCAGGGCATCACGGCCACCTCGCCGGCCAACCCGCCGCCTTTCATCTCCGGCACGAACACCGTCATTGACACCAACAGCACGCCGGCCACGACCAACGTGACCTACAACTATACGACAAACTACATTATTTCGCCCTATCTGCCCACTGCCTACGCCGGCAACGTCACGATCGGCACATTGCGGCTCATACCCGACGCGGACGTGCTGCCGTCGTCCATCACCCTGCGTTCGACCTACGTTCCCCGTTACGTCCGCCAGATCCGCCTGCACTATCGGGCCAACTGGCCTTGCACCGTCAGCCTCGAGTCCACCAACATCGGAGAACAGCTTGCCGGCTGGAGCCTGACGCAGACCAATGATGGCGCGGGCGGACAATGGGTGCTGCTCGCCAGTCCCAACCCGCAGGACCTGGCCTCAAGCATACCCTTCGCCGACTTCGGGCCGCTGCTTAAATTTGCTTTCCATGACGTGCTGAACGCTAGCAACGCCTTCAGCATTTTTGAACTGGACAACCTCATTTATACCAACACCGGCAACCAGAGGTTCGTGTATCCCAGCGCCCTCGCCTTCATCTCGCCGTATCCCGTCCTGCCTTACGGCACGCCCGTGCCGTGGCTGATCCAATACGGGTTCACGGATACCAATGGCTGGATCAATGACGAAACCAGCGATTTCAACGGCAACGGGCTGCTGACCTGGCAGGACTATCTGGCCGGCTTGAACCCGACCAACTCCAGTTCGGTGTTCGTGGTGCGAAACTTGTCGCCAACCGGTTTGCCGGGCCACTTCCAAATCACGTTCAGCACGGCCTTGAACCGGACTTACCGCGTGGAAACCTCCAGCGATCTCCAGACCTGGCAGACGCTGCAGGATGGCGTCGCGGGAACCGGCGGCGACGTGTCCGTGTTCGACAATCGCAACGCAACCGGGTCAACAACGCAGGCGTTTTACCGCGTGGTGGTTTATTGAGCCGGACAGACGCGCTCCGGCGCGGTCGGGTCAGTCATGCCACCGCCGGCATTTTTGTAGTTCAAATCAAACCGTTCCGCGCCACGGGGCGGTTTTTGATTTGAAATGTCCCGCCAGCGTGGGCTTGACGCTGCGACGGGCCGACTTAAGCTTTCCCGCATGACTTGTGTTCGCAAACGCATTTTGTCCCCGGCCGGAAATTCACGGTAGAAAATTACTATCAAACATTCCCTGCCAACCGCGTTTCGTCAGGCGGTTTCCAAACTGGAAACGCAGCGGCACCGGCTTGGCAAAAAATCCACGCCCCCGCCGGACAAGCTGAACTGCGGACTCGTCGGCGCGGGGCAATTTTTCCACTACGCCTACGTTGCCGCGTTGAACCGGAAGAATTCGCCGCTCGCCGTCTCCGGCATTCTCGCGCGTGACGGAAATAAATTTCGCGATGCGCAGAGCGGACTGCGTTACGCGGCCCGGCATTTCGCGGACTTCGACGCCCTGCTCGCTTCCGGCATCAATTCTGTCCTCATCCTGCTGCCAAACCATTTGCATTTTGAATTTGCGCGCCAGGCACTCGAACGCGGCTTGAATGTCTTCTGTGAAAAGCCGCTTGCATCCAACGTTGCCTGGATGCTCGCGCTAAAAACCGTCGCTAAAAAATCCGGTCGCGTGCTGATGGTGGATTTCAACGAGCGTTATTTTGACCGGAACCGCGTTCTAAAAAATCTGGCTGCGGAAAACCGCGCCGGAAAAATTATTTCCGCCCGCGCGTTTCACAACCAGGATTTGCGCGGGCTGAAATCGTTCGCGCCGCTCCATCGCGATTTCACCGGCGGCGGCGTGGTTCACAATGCGGGCGTTCATTTCATCAATCTTTTTCTGCACTGGTTCGGTGACGTTGAACGCGTCCACGCCGTTTTCGAGAACCGCGCGCTGCCGGTGGAATGTGGCGAGGACACGGCGCATTGCGAATTCTGGTTTCGCAACGGAGCAACCGCCACGCTGGACGCTTCGCTCGCCGATGCCGTGGACACCACCTACGAGCGTGTGCATTTTACCGGCGATAGCGGCGAGGTTTTCAGCGACTTGAAGAAATGCGACATTGTTTTTCAGCCGCGCGGAAAGCCGCAGTTGAAAATTCCCTGCGCGCGGGAGATAATCAGCGACTCGGTTTTCAACGCGCTGCAACATTTCGCGCATTGCGTGAAAAACAACCTGCGCCCGGAAACCGATGTGAACGACGCCATCAAGACCATGAAAGTGATTGAAGCCCTGACCCTGTCCGCGCAGCGCGGCACGGAGGTCCGGCTCGACGAGATTGAAGAAAAATATGCCTGAAGCGCCGCTTTCAAAAATCATGGACGTGTCGCTGACGCGCGCGTGCAATTACGACTGCTCGTATTGCAACCAGCGCCAGGACCTCGACAAGCCGATGTTCGACATGAGCGAGTCGAAACGCAAGGTCGTGTCCAACAAGCGGCGCACCGGCGCGGAATGGATCGCGGGGCTGAACGCATTTCCTTTCAAGGCCGATTACGACAAGCTCATTTTTTCCGGCGGCGAACCCAGCCTGCATTCCGAGTTCGTTGACATCGTCACACAGGTCAAAGGCTGGCGCTGCAAAATGATCGTAACCAATTTGAGCTTCGACGTGGAGAAGCTCATCGCCGCCTGCCGCAAGGAACGGACACGCGTCATCGTCCAGCCGTCGTTCCATTTTGAATTTGCCGAGTTCAAAGAATTCACCGGCAAAATGGACAAGCTGCGCGCGGCTGGATTGTTGAGCAATTTTATTCCCGTCTCCATCGTCAATCTGCCCGACCGCGAAGAAGGGCAAAAATTTCGCGACCAGTTCAAACAGCGCGGTTACGAAGCCTCGCTCTACCGGTTTGAAGGTTATTACAAGGGCAAATTTTCCTACGCGCCGCTCGACGGCTTCGGCGGCGTCAAGGACACGAAGGCGGTTTTATATTCCAGTTGCGTCCAGCCCGTGAAGCCCAACGGCGACATCGTTTATTGCACCACCGACACCTACACGGAAAACTGCACGACCTACGGCAACATCTGCGACCAGCGTTACGTCGAGATTCCGCGCGAGATCACCGTGACGGATTACGGCCATCGCCACATCTCGGCGGCGTCCTGGACGCGCGCACGTCATCCGGCGTCCGGCGAACCCATCTGGCAGGGCAAAAATTTCCGGCATCGCAGCCCGATGAACCAGTTCCGCACATTTTTGGAAATTCAAAACTATTCCTGGCTCGCGTCCGCCAAGCATTTCGTCAACATCGTCCAGAACAAGGTGAAAAAGCCAGACGCAGTCAACCAGACCAATCTGGATTGACCGCCTTTTTTAACGGTTCTCCAAAAGCGCCCAGCCGGTGGAATTCCATTCCAACGCCGTCGAAGTCGGTCAGCGGCGCGGCATTTCCACAACTTTGATTTCGTCCTCCGTCAGGCCGTAAAGCTCATAAACGCGCGCGTCAATTTCCGCGTCCAGCGTTTCGATTTCCGCCTCAATCGCGGCGAGGTCGTGTTGCAGGATTCGGCGGCGACGGATTTCATCAAATCGCGAATGGCGCGCAGGTTGTCTCCGGCGCAGACTTGAAACGAACCGCGTGGAAATCATTAAAGAAAACGCGGGCGCAGGGTTTGAACTTTTATACGGCATTTTCACTCCTTCAAGCACAATAATCCCCGACCAACCAATCCAGCCACCGTCTGGGAACTGGAAATTTCACTTGGTTGCTACCGCACAGTCATTAAACTTCCCGCTTTATTGCAATGCCACACACGCAGCACCCCATCGAACTTTTGCGCTTCAACACTTGCGGCAGTGTTGATGACGGCAAGTCCACGCTCATCGGCCGGTTGCTTTACGATTCCAAGTCGCTGATGGAAGACCAGGTCGAGGCGCTGCAAAAGTCTGCGGACATCACCGGCGGCGGAAAAATCAACCTCGCCAACCTCACCGACGGCCTCAAGGCCGAGCGCGAGCAGGGCATCACGATTGACGTCGCGTATCGCTATTTCGCCACACCGAAACGCAAGTTCATCGTCGCCGACACGCCGGGCCATGTGCAATACACGCGCAACATGGTCACGGGCGCGAGCACGGCGAATCTTTCCATCGTGCTGGTGGATGCGCGCCAGGGCGTCATCGAACAGACCCGGCGGCACACATACATCGCCGCGCTGCTCGGGATTCCGCACCTCGTCATCGCGGTCAATAAAATGGACCTGGTGAATTGGGACAAGGATCGTTTCTGGGAAATTCGTGACGAGATCGAGGATTTTCTGCCGAAACTGGACTTGTTCCGCGACGTGAAGTTCATTCCCATCAGCGCGCTCAACGGCGACAACGTGGTGGACGCCTCAAAAAACACGCCGTGGTATGAAGGCCCGGCGCTGCTGGCGCATCTCGAAACGGTTCACATCGCCAGCGACTGGAACCTCAACGCCTTCCGGTTTCCCGTGCAATGGGTCAACCGCCCCAACAATCCCACCGACCCGGCGCTGCACGATTTTCGCGGCTTGAGCGGCCAGATCGCCAGCGGCATCGTGCGCCGGGGACAGCAGGTGCTCGTGCTGCCCGCCGGCATCAAGTCCACCATCAAGGACATCTGGACATATGGCGGTTCGCTGACGGAAGCCTTCTGCCCGCAGTCCGTGACGCTCTGCCTGGAACACGACATTGACATCAGCCGCGGCGACATGATTGTGGGCCTGGAAAATCTGCCCGGCATGGAATCCGATTTGCACGCGCGGCTCTGCTGGATGCACTCACGGCCATTGCAGGCGGGAAAAAAATATTTCCTCAAGCACGCCGCGCAGACCGTCCAGGTCATCGTCACGCAGCTCGAAAACCGCATCAATTTCGACACGCTGGAAACGGAACCGGGACCGGTCACACTGGCGATGAATGACATTGGCGGCGTCCGTTTGAAGACGGCCCGGTCGCTGGTGTTCGACGGCTACGCGACGAACCGGCTGACCGGCTCATTCATCCTGATTGAGCAGGGCACAAACGCGACGGTCGCCGCCGGAATGTTGTCCGCGCCGACCGAGGCGGTGAAGCCGGAATACACGGACTTTGCGATTTGAATTTCAGGCTGGATTCCCGGTTCAATTCATCCGCCGAACACGGAGAATTTTTTCACGCCGCGCCGCGCCAGCCCGGCGAGAATCAAACCGCCCAAGGCGGACAAGGCTAATGCGCTTGGTTCGGGGACGGGCGAGGAGGAGAATTGGATGTTGTCAATGTTCCAATAGCTCAATTGTTGCGAATAGCCCGAAGCAGAAAACGTGAGTTGCTCTACTTGACCAGCAAAGGCTGATATATCGCCACCGTATAAAGTATAATTTGCACCAGTTGAAAGCGCAAAAAATGGGATGTTTTGTCCACCCAGGGAAACAACAAGCGGGCCTGGGCCACGCTGCGTTTCAAAAAGCAGCGAATATGCCGAAACAGGAACTAGCCCGGTTTGGCTGATCGAAGCGGCGAAAGTGCCGCCAATACTTCCAGTTAATACAACGCTGAATTTCCCACTGATTTGAACACCATTAGTCGCCCAAAGAGTTGCCCATGCTGAACCTACTGTTGGGTCATTATAGGTTATTTGTGTTACCTGATTACCGGCTTCGTAAACAGTCCAGCCCGGCAAGGCATTGGTTACTGCGATGCTATACGGATAGTATGGACCTCCGACAAGAGGTATGATTTTTGCAAACTCAAAATCCAAGTTGATAAAACCCTGCGCCTGTCCGCTGCGGCAGAGAAGAAACATTGCAATCAAGATTTGAACCCAAGTTTTCATGGTTCTTTAATGCCGTTACTTAAACCACGTTGCCCGCCGATGCAAGTGCAGAAGATCGCTTAACTCGCGCCACGTCCATTTCACTTTGCCACGATGCGTCTTGGCAAAAAAACGGGAGCGGGTATGCTGTTCAAAATTTGTGCTCCCGTAGCTCAAATGGATAGAGCTGCCGTTTCCTAAATCGCCGCAAGCACTTTTTCCAAATTTTTGCTTTGTTTGGTTCTTGTATTTTCTCATTGATTCTATTGACTGATTTTCATTTCCGTCGGCGGTTTTCAGAGACTGACCTTTTGCTGTTTTTGGTTCTAATTTGATCTAAAAACTCAATATGGTATCAGATGTGGTATCAGATTTCAGACTTGGAAATTGACGGTGGCAAATTGCTTGCTTGATGATAGCCGCGAACATTTCGTGGATGCGAAGTTTGAGTTGCGGGTGTGTTCTTTCGCGAGAAAGAAAGGGGTTCGCTTCATAGCGTTCAAGGCTTGGTTTCAGATGATCCTTTCACAGCCTTTTCTTTGCTTTCGGTGGTGGCAGGAATCCGGGCGGTGACGGTGGTGCCATGACCAGGCGCGGATTTGATCGAGAATTTGTCGCCGACCATCTCCAGCCGTTCCCTCATGCCGAGCAATCCCAATCGTCCGTTTCCCTTCGTGCGGAGGACACGTTTCACATCAAAGGATTTGCCGTTGTCGGTTATGGTCAGGCAAATCCAGTCCGGCAGTTTTTTAATTTGAACTTCCACGGCGCTGGCCTCCGCATGGATGGCCACGTTATTGAGGGCTTTCATACACCCTCATTTAATGGACGTTCCGCGTGTAAATGTGTTGTTTGTGCCCGATTAGTTTTTTACTCAACAAATACATGCTCCTGAACCCCGTCATCATTCGCCAAACCGGCGGATAAACCAGGTCTTCACCAGTTGGGTCAGAATCGCATAGCCGAGCAGCATGATGGCCAGATAGAGCCAAAACAGCGGTGGGAGTGGAACAAACCCAAGCGTGCCCGCCAGCGGCGAAACCGTCAGCCAGGCACCGATGGCCACGATGATCAAGGAGGTGAGGATGAGCGGCCAACTGGCCCAGCTTTGGATGAACGGGACCTTGTTGGTGCGAATGACATGAATGATCAACGTCTGGGTGAAGAGCGACTCCACGAACCAGCCTGTGTGGAACAGGGCTGGGTTGTGCCAGCAGTTGAAGACGTAGAGCATTAGGAAGAACGTCGCGTAATCAAAGATCGAGCTGATTGGGCCGATAAACAGGATAAAGCGTAGGATCTTCCCAATCTCCCACTTGCGCGGCTTGTTCAGCCAGTCCG
>DATCBW010000323.1:0-11702 GCA_036511615.1 Verrucomicrobiia bacterium
CCAACATGGCCAGCGCCATCACGCCCATTGGGGCCAGCAGCGCGCCCAGACCGATGGCGGCCAGGCTGATCACGCCGGCCCAGGCCGGGCCGGCCGGATGCCACCATTGGAGAATGATGGCCGGGCCGAAATAGAGCACAACCAAACCGGCCAGTTGGAAGAACGGTTCCGCAATGTCTTCCTGCCATTCGGTGAAATCCGGCCAGTTGGGCGGAGCGGCCTCGCCGTTGGCGGTCGAGGTGATGATGCTCTTGGCATAGTTGAACAGATAACCGGTCACGAAAACACCGATGCCCAGGCCGATTACAAAGCCGTAAGGGCCGAGCCAGCCGGTGAAACTTCGCGCCGCTCCGGCAACGCCAAAAAAGATGGTGCCGCTGATCAGCAACACGAGACCGTTGCCTTTGCATGGATAGGCGAAGGCTTCGGGAATGCACGCAAAAAAACCTTTTTCTTCCAGCGGCAAACCTTTGGGTGGCGAAGGAGAGATTGGCGTCAGCACTTTGACTGGCTGCGCCACAGATTCAAGACACAGCTCAATGTCGCCCAGGCGGACAATCTGGCCGGGCAGCAAGAGCGATTCTTGCACCGCCTTGCCGTCCACAAAAACGCCGGTCGCGGAGCCGAGATCCTTGATGACGACGCCTGAATTCATCACGGTCATCTGGCAGTGCGTGCCGGAAACGGAAGGATGCTCAATGACGCCGTCGTTTTCCGCGCCGCTGCCCAGCAAGAAGAGGCCATCCCGCAGCGGAATTTCCCAGGCGTTGGCCGTTCCCGGATTGATGACAAGTCGGCGCACGATGGTTCAGTGTGGAATTCATGACAACGCTGTCAAGGCAAAGTAACCCGTATGCAGCGGAGGGGCGCAGCTTAGCACCGCCTCCATTTTTCAAGGTAGGGACGGCACGCTGTCCGCACCCGTAAAGCGGGCGCAACGAGCGGGCCGAAATCATCATGGGCAAGGATTACCGGCGGCTAACTGGCGGGCCACCATACCATGAAAATTGTGCCGGAACCCGGGCGCTTTGCCGGTTTCCTGCGGCTTATTTTTTGTTGAGCGCAGCGGCAACCGCAGCTTCCAGTCCCGCGCCGCGCAAGTCGTCACCCTTGCCGATGATGTTTCCATCCGGGCCGACGAGGACGGCGAACGGGATGGATTCGACGCCGTATTTAACCGCCAGCTTGTTGCTCCAGTATAGACCGTCGTAAAATTGCGGCCAGGTCATGCCGTCCGTTTCCTTGAGGAACGCGTCCAGCTTGTCGCGTTCCTTGTCGAGGCTGATGCCGATGATGTCAAAGCCGGCGGCGTGATGTTTTTTGTAAGTGGCGATGACGTTCGGCAGTTCCGCGCGGCACGGTCCGCACCAGGTCGCCCAAAAATCCACCAGCACCACTTTGCCTTTGAGCGCGCCAACGGAAATCGGTTTGCCGTCCAAATCCTTTTCGGCAAAATCCGGGAACGGCTTGCCATCGCCAAGCATTTCATCCTGCTTCTTCTTTGCCTCGGCCTGCATTTTTTCCGCCGCCGCCTGCGAATCGAGCGAGGCCAGCAGTTCGTCAACGTGCTTGCCGTAGATGGTGTCGGGATAGTCGGTCTTCAATTGCGCGAGCAGCACCTTGGTTTTGTCCAGGTCGCTGAAAATTTCCTGGTAAAGTTTCGCCTTCATGTAAAGGAGCTGCGCCGCCTCGTCTGGCTGGGCGGCGGCCTTGTTCTGGGCGATGAGACCGTCAAAAGTTTTCAGCTCGTCGGTGTAATCAGCCTCGGTGTTTTTGCCGGCCTTGATTTTTACCTCAATATTTTGGACGAGCGTCTGGAGTTCGGGCGGCGCCGCATTGGTGGACTGGGCGTGCGCGTCCGCCTGCCCGAGCAGGACGGCAGCGGTGAGGATGGCGGAAAGAAATTTAGTTTTCATGGATGATTTCTGGTTGAAACAGCGGTTTCGTTTTGGAACAAAGTTATGCAGCATAATCGGCGCAAAAATGGTTCTGTCAAGATTCTTTGGCATATCAGCCGGTGGCTGACGGCCGTTCGCTTGCTGTTTGGCGTTGATTGCGCCAACCTTGACGCGTGAGCAGCGACCATTTTTTCGATTCCGCGCTGGTGGTTCTCGGTCACGGCACCGTTTTGAACGCCGAATCCGCCGCGCCCGTCTTCCAGCACGCGAAGGAACTGCGCCGCCGGAAAATTTTTGCGGACGTGCGTGAAGCTTTTTGGAAACAGGAACCGCAAATCAAAGAAGTGCTGGCGGAAATTTCCGTGCCGCGCGTGTTCATCGCGCCGCTGTTCATCAGCGAAGGCTATTTTAGCGCGGAAATCATTCCGAACGAACTGGGCTTCAGCTATCCAGACAGCCTGTCACTCGTCACTCGTCACTCGTCACTGTTTTATTGCCGTCCGGTCGGTTCGCACGATTCAATGACGGCCGTGATTCTCGCCCGGGCGGACGAGGTCGTAAAAAAATTTCCGTTTCCGCGCGCGCCCAAACCGGCGGACACGACGCTGCTCATCGCCGGCCACGGCACCGGCCGCAATGAGAATTCACGCCGGGCCGTGGAGCGGCAGGTGGAACTTATCCGCGCGCTGAAACTTTATGCCGGTGTCGGCGCGGTTTTCATGGAAGAACCGCCGTTCATCAAGGGCTGCCATGAAAATGCCAGAACAAAGAACATTGTCGTCGTGCCATTTTTTATCAGCGATGGATTGCACGTGGTCGAGGACATTCCGGTGCTGCTGGGCGAGCCGGAACGCGTCGTCAAAGAACGGCTCGCCGCCGGCCAGCCGACCTGGCGCAATCCCACGGAGAAAGATGGAAAACTGGTTTGGTATTCACCATCCGTCGGCACTGAACCGCGGCTGGCCGACGTGATTTTGGAACGCGTGCGTGAAGCCGCCGGAACGCCGGTCTCCGACCCGGCGGGTTGCCAACATTGAACCTCGCCGGGCCGGAGACCGGCGCTCCATATTTTATTATGAAAAAATTGAGAATTGGATTTTTAAGCACCGCCGGCATCGGCCGGAAAAACTGGAAGGCTGTTTTGAATTCCGGCAACTGCGTCATCTCCGCTGTCGCCAGCCGCGACATCGAGAAAAGCCGCGCGTTCATCCGCGAATGTCAGGCGGAAGATTCTTTTGACCGCGTTCCCGCTGCGCTCGGCAGCTACGAGGAGTTGCTCGCGTCGCCCGATGTGGACGCAATTTATATTCCGGTGCCGACCGGCTTGCGCGAGGACTTCGTCTTCCGCGCCGCGCAAAACGGCAAACATGTTCTTTGTGAAAAACCTTGCGGAACCAACGCCGCCGAATTGGAACGGATGCTCGCCGCCTGCAAAAAAAACTCGGTGCAATTCATGGACGGGGTGATGTTCATGCATAGCCCGCGCCTCGCCCGCGTCCGCGAAATTTTGGACGACGACCAAAGCGTCGGCGAGGTGCGGCGGATTTCTTCCGCGTTCAGTTTTTATCCCGGCGAAAATTTTTTCGGCACGAACATCCGGGCAAACGGCCTGCTCGAACCTGCCGGATGCCTCGGCGATTTGGGCTGGTATTCCATCCGCTTTGCGCTTTGGACGATGCACTGGCAGTTGCCGCGCGCGGTCGCCGGACGAATCCTTTCGCAATCGGAAAATCTTCCCGACCGCCCGTCCGCGCCGGTGGAATTCTCTGGAGAAATGCTCTACGACAAAGGAATGTCGGTGGCATTTTATTCTTCATTTCTTGCGGGACGGCAGCAGTGGGTTCACGTCAGCGGCCAGAAAGGCTGGCTGTGGCTGCCCGACTTCGTGCATCCGTTCAACAGCTACGAACCCGCGTTCGAGGTGAACGAAAAAATGATCCGCTGCGAAGCCGAAGTGAAGTGTCCGCCGGACGCCGACCCGATGGTGCAAGGCCACCCGACGGCGCAGGATACGCGGATGTGGCGCAATTTTGCGGAGCAAGTTGTCTCCGGCAAATTGAATGACGACTGGCCGTGGTGGGCGTTGAAAACCCAAATAGTCATGGACGCCTGCCATGAAGCCGCCCGGCAAGGCGTGACGGTGAAGTTAGAGTGCAAAAGTTAAGCTTGCACGCCGGCACTTTGGCAGCCCGCATATCTTGGACAGTCCAGTGGGTGAAATAAACTCACGCAGCGGCTTTGGATTTTTTTTTGATGGCTTCAACGCGGACAATGTGATCGAAATAGCAGACGGTAAAACGCGCGTCGCCGAGATCAATACCGGGGCCGGCAACCAACAGCAGTGCGCCATCAGCAACAACGGCAAAATCAGGGTGGAAAATGGTGTAGTTTTTTCCGTCGTCAAGATGAACGCGGATGGGCTGCAGGTGGGATTCACGAACCAACCCGCGCAGTTCAGATTCCTTCATTTTCATCAGGCAAAATTGCCCCTGCCGATGGCGGATGTCAAACCGCGCACCTTACACCTTCAAATCAGCGAGCGAGGGGTCGTTGTCGTGGGCGATCTTCCGCATTTTTTTGACGGCGGGTCCCATGTTGCGCCGACGGAACAGCGCGGTTCCCGCCACAAACGTGTCGGCTCCGGCGCGGGCACATTCGGCGACGGTGGCGTTGTTGATACCGCCGTCCACCTCAAGGCGGTAGTTCAATTTGCGTTCGCGCCGCCAGGCATCGGCCTGCTGGATTTTGGGCAGACACTCGTGAATAAATTCCTGGCCGCCGAAGCCGGGATTGACGGTCATTACCAGGAGCAGGTCAATTTTGTCCAAGAACGGCTGGGCGGCGGCGATGGCGGTGGGCGGATTGACGGCGAGGCCGACTTTTTTGCCGAGATTCTTTATTTTCCAGATGAGCGGCAGGACTTGTTCGCCAAGTTCGGCATGAATAATCATTTCATCCGCGCCGGCTTCGGCAAACGGTTCCAGCAAAATTTCCGGTTTTTCGCACATGAGATGCACGTCGAAGAAAAGTTTTTTGGCATGCTGCCGGACGGCGGCGACGACGGCGGGGCCGAAGGAAATGTTGGGCACGAACTGGCCGTCCATGATGTCGAGGTGCAGCCAGTCGGCCCCGGCGCGCTGGGCGCGGGCGGCCTCTTTTCCCAGGCGGGCGATGTCGGCGGCGAGCAGCGAGGGCGCAATGATCATGGCGCGAGGATAGAGGATGGAGGATGGAAAATGGAAGTTGGAAAAGCGCGGGCAAAAATCCGGCCGCACCGGAATTTCATCCGGCCTTGGCGTCGAGACAGTGGCGGACGATGCGGGCAAGGGCGTTCGGCAGGTAGGGCTTTTGCAGATAATTCAATCCCGGGTCGAGCTTGAAATCCTTGCCAAGCGCCTCCGCGCCGTAGCCGGTGGAGAAAATGACTTTCAGCTTTGGCCTTTCAATCCAGAGACGTTCAGCCAGTTCGCGCCCGTTGAGGCCGCCGGGCATGATGACGTCGGTGAAAACGAGGCTGATTTCATTTTTGTATTCTTCCCAGATTTGCAGGGCGTTGTTGCCGTCCACGGCCTGAAAGACCCGGTAGCCGTGGCGGATCAAAGTGCGCGTGACGATGTCGCGCAGGTCGCGTTCGTCCTCGACGACAAGCACGGTCTCGGTGCCGTCAAGCCCCCGCAACTGGGTGTCATTGGTGGTTTCGGGTTCGGTCGCACGCACGATGCTGGCGGGCAGAAAAACATTGAACGTCGTGCCTTTGCCAAGTTCGCTCTCAACTTCGATCCAGCCTTTGTGCTGCTTGACAATGCCATAAACAGTGGCGAGACCGAGGCCGGTGCCCTTGCCCAGTTCCTTCGTGGTGAAAAACGGCTCGAAGATGCGCGCGACATTTTCCGGCGGAATGCCCATGCCGGTATCGGTATGACTCAAGCAGATGTAACGACCCCGCGTCGCCTCGACGAATTTGCGGATGTGCGCCGTGTCAACGTCGCGGATGGAAATGCGGATGGCGAGCCGTCCGCCGCGCGGCATGGCGTCGCGGGAATTCACGGAGAGGTTCAGCAAAATTTGTTCGAGCATGGTCGGGTCGGCCTCGATGATGGCCGGCTCGCTGCAAAAATTAAGCTGCAACGCGATGTCCTCGCCGAGCAGGCGTCCGAGCATCTCGCTCATGCTGCCGACCACGCGGTTGAGATCCAGCGGACGGGGATTGACAATCTGCTTGCGGCCGAACGCGAGCAACTGCCGCGTCAGGCCGGCGGCGCGTTCGGCGGCCTGCTTGATCTGGTTGGCCGAGACGAGCGCCTTGGGGTCGAGCCGCGTCATCGTGAGCAGCGACGCGTGGCCAAGAATGATGGTGAGGATGTTGTTGAAATCGTGGGCGACCCCGCCGGCAAGCTGGCCGATGGCCTCCATCTTTTGCGACTGGCGGAGCTGTTCCTCCAGTTGCTTTTGCAGCGTGACATCGCGGAACAGGCTCAGCAACAAACGCGGCTTGCCGCCGGACTCGACGTAGGAGTCGGAGACCTCAAAAACCACCGGGCGTCCGTCGTGCAGGACCAGTTTACGCTCGGTCTTTGCCTCCGCCACGCTGGCGCGGAAATTTTCGCGGTGACTGCGCAGCAATTTTTCCCAGTCCACATCCGCCCCATATACAATGGTTTTTGGCTTGCCTTCGAGCTGTTCCTGCGGCAGGCCGACCATCCGGCAGTAGGCGCTGTTGACCGCGACAATGGTTCCGTTCTCGTCCGTGAGCCTCATGCCATCCACGGAATTTTCCCAGACGGAGCGGAACAGCGCCTCGGAGCTGCGCACGGCCATTTCCGCCGCGCGCCGCTCAATGAGATCGCGAACGTGAAAAAGCAGGGCGGGCTGGCCTTCAAATTCAACATGGACGACGCGGCTTTCCACCGGCACGATCCGTCCGTCGGCGCAAAGGCTTTCACCTTCGATCCACGAAATCTGGCCGCGCACCAGTTTTTGAAAATCGGCGCGCGCCGCCTCGTGACGTCCGGGCGGCACCAGTTCCTCGATGGCATTTTTGCCGATCAATTGTTCCAGCGAAAGCCCGTGCAGGTTGCAGGCGGTGGCGTTGGCGTCCAAAACTTTGCCCTCCAAATCTTCGACAAAAATCGCGTCGGGAGAATTTTCAAACAGGTCGCGGAACCGGCGCTGGCTGTGGCGCAGTTCATCCTCGGCGCGCACGCGCTGCAACGCGCCGCCGCACTGGTCGGCCAGCGCCCGCAATGTCGCCAGGTTCCCGTCCGAATAGCTGTGCGAAAGGCGGCTCTGGATGAACAGCACCCCGATGACGTGTTCGCCCTTGCAGATTGGAGCGATCATGGTCGTTCCCTCCTTTTCGCCGGTCTCCAGCGCCGACACCACCTCCGCGCCACGGGCAATCACGCGCCGCACCAGCGCGTTCGCGTTTTTGGGCTGCGGCGACGCGGGAATTTCCACGCGCTGCCCTTCAATCGTCGTGATGGACAGCAGCGAAACAACTTCGTCCTTTTCCGCCGAATACAAGTCCAGCGCGAAATCATCCCAGCGGAAGAGTTCATCCGCCGCGTCGCAGATGAACATCGCCGCCTCGGACGCGGTTGTGACCGCGCTCAACTGATGGCTCAATTTGCCGAACAGCGCGTTGTGCAGCGCGGCGCGGCGGCGCACCGTCACGTCCGTGGCCATCGTCATCGCCGCCAGCCGGCCCTGAAATGCCAACGGCGACCAGACGAGTTCCATGTCCACGACGCTGCCGTCCTTGCGGCGGTGCTGCCAGACCAGGCCGTTCGAGTCCGGATCCAAGACGGGAAGCTTGCTGCGGCTGTCCCGCTCGTTCGCGCGCAAATCGGCGAGCGTCATTCCCAGAAATTCTTCGCGCGAATAACCGTAGTGCTGCACGGCGGATTCATTGACTTCGAGAATTTTCAAAGTCTCCAGATCGAAGACCCACATCGGATGGGGGTTGCCCTGGAACAGGATCCGGTATTGCTTCTCGCTCCGGCGCACCTCCTCCTGGGCCTCATGGCGCAACACACGTTCTCCCGCCTCGTCAATGGCGCGGCGCACGGCGGACGGCAGCCGGTCGCGGTTGTGTTTGAGAACGTAGTCGGTCGCACCGGCCTTGAGGCTTTCGATGGCCGCCAGCTCGCCAATCGTGCCGGACATTAGAATGAACGGCAGGAGCGGAAATTTTTCCCGCACCAGTTTCAGCGCGTCGAGGCCCGTGAAATCCGGCAGCCGGTAGTCGGAAATGACCAGGTCCCATTTCCCCTCCGGCAGCGCCCGCGTGAACTCGGCGCGGTTGCCAACGTGCCGGATTTCCACCGCCAGGCCGTCGTGCGCCAGCAGGTCGCGCACCAGCAGCGCGTCAGCCGGGTTGTCTTCCAGATGCAGTATGCGGAGACTTTGGTTCATCAGTTCAAAATTTCATAAAAAACAGCAATTACCACGCCGTCGTCCGAATTATGATAAAAGAGCAGCCTGCCGCGAAAATGTAAAGAACGGATGGTTTCAACTTGCATCTTCCGGCGGGCCTCAGCCGCTTAATCGGACCGGATTCGGACATGAGGACACCGATTCACGGTTTTTAGACGTTGACATTTCGGCGGTGTTCGCTAGATTCACCGCCCTTTTACGCAATAAGAATTAATTTATGCCGAATACGAAGTCAGCCGAACGCCGGATGCGCAACAGCAAACGCAAACAGCTGCACAACCGCAGCGTCACCTCCAACCTGCGCCGCGTGGAAAAAGAATTCCGCGCCGTCATCGCTGCCGGCAAACAAGACGAGGCTGCCAAGCTGCTTCCCGGTGTGCATTCCGCGTATGACAAGGCCGTCAAAGTCGGCGTCGTCAAGCGTCCCACCGCCAACCGCAAAAAATCCCGCCTCGCGCTCGCACTGGCCCGGAAATAATTTCCCATCCCAAACCCAAAGCCGGGGCAAAAATGCTCCGGCTTTTTTGTCTTAAAATTTGTGCAGCGTCATTTTGAAATGGCCGCCGCATTTTTCCGCCAGAACGAAAACACTTCCCGCCACCAGTCCGCCGGCTGCCCGGAAACGTCGTTATGATGCGCCCCGGGAATGACCTGCAATTCTTTCGGGCCACCGTAACCGTCGGCCAGCCGGAGGCCGGAGGCCGGTCCGATAATTTCATCAGCGCCCGCCATGACGAATTTCACCGGCCCATAATAACTCCGCAAACACTCCGCCGGATTGAAACGGTCGCGGAGTAAAAATCCGGCGGGCAGAAACCAGAAATGCCGCTGCGCCACCGAAGCGAGATCGTGATACGGAACGAACAACGCCAGCCCGGCGACTTCCGACGGAAGATTTTTCGCCAGTTCACAAGCCACGCCCGCACCGATGGATTCGCTCACGACATATTTTGGCAGGTTGGTTGACAACAGTTGAAACGCCTCTTCCGCCGCCGCGTCGAAACTTTTCTTGCTGGGCGAACCTTCACGCGCGCCGTAGCCCGGATATTCCAAAACAAAAACGTCCACAGATTCCGCGTCGTGGATCGGCTGCGCGAGATAACCGCGTCCGATGGCGCAACCGGCATTGCCGTGGACAATCAGGACGCTGCCCGTCGCCATGCCGCTTGCGAGAATTTTCCAGCCGATGATCTGGCCGGCGGAATTTTTCCATGGCCCAAAACCGTGTTCCGCCGCCGCCTGAACCACGGCCGCCGCCAAGATTTTTGTTGGGAAATAAAGCAGCTTCCGCTGCAACGCACAGCCGCAGGCGCAGAAAAAAATGTAAGCGGTGGCTGCGGTGATCAAAATGCGTCGGCCTGATTTTTTCCAGTCGGCCATGACAGCGGGTTACGTTTTGACCGGCACAGGCGCGGGCGGTTTAACCTTCACTTCGAGATAAAGTTCGCACAATTGTTTCGGCGATACTTGCGACGGCGAGTCCGTCATCAAACAAGTTCCCTTCGCGGTTTTCGGAAACGCAATTACGTCGCGGATGCTGGGCGTGCCACAGAGAATCGCGATCAAGCGGTCGAAGCCGAGCGCGATGCCGCCGTGCGGTGGCGCGCCGTATTTGAACGCGTCGAGCATATAGCCGAAGCGCAGTTTGGTTTCGTCCGGCGGAATTTGCAGCAGTTCCTCGAAAATGGTTTTCTGCACGTCGGGCTGATGAATACGAATCGAGCCGCCGCCGAGTTCGACGCCGTTGACGACCACGTCATAATGCTGGCCGCGAACTTTCTTGGGATCGGTCTTGAGCAGCGGGAGGTCTTCCCGCACCGGCGCGGTGAATGGATGATGGCTGGAATACCAGCGATTCTGCTCGCGATCAAATCCGAGCAGTGGAAATTCAATGACCCAGAGAAAATTAAATTGATGCGGATCAATCGCCAGCTTCCTCTGCCCTTTCAAAACGTCGGCGCAATACAAACGGATTTTGCCGATAATTTCGCAGGCGTTCAGCCATTGATCGGCGGCGAACAAAATCAAATCGCCTTCTTCGATTTTCAGTTTTGACGTCAACGCGGCTTTTTCCGCGTCGTTGAAAAATTTTACGATCGGCGATTTCCATTCGCCATTTTCAACTTTGATAAACGCCAGTCCTTTCGCGCCGAAACTTTTGGCATATTCGGTCATTGTTTCGATTTGGCCTTGCGTCGCGCCGGCCATGCCTTTTGCGTTGAGCGCTTTGACAACTCCGCCGTTCGCAATCGCGCCGGAAAAAACTTTGAAACTGCTCGCGCGAAATTCTTCCGTGAAGTCCACGAGTTCCATGCCGAAGCGCGTGTCGGGCTTGTCAATGCCGTAACGGTTCAATGCTTCCTCGAACGAGATGCGTTTGAATGGTGTCGGCACGTCAATGTTCAGCGCGGTTTTCCAGACGCGCTTGAGCAGACCTTCGATGAGCGCGTAAATATCTTCGCGGTCAATGAAGCTCATCTCGATGTCCACCTGCGTGAATTCCGGCTGGCGGTCGGCGCGCAAATCTTCATCGCGATAGCAGCGCGCGAGCTGAAAATATTTTTCCACGCCGGCGACCATGAGAATCTGTTTGAACTGTTGCGGCGATTGCGGCAGCGCGTAAAAGGTTCCCGGCTCGCGGCGGTTGGGCACGAGAAATTCCCGCGCGCCTTCGGGCGTGGATTTGAACAACGTCGGCGTTTCCACTTCGAGGAAGCCCTGTTCGTCCATGTAGCTGCGCGTGGCGATGGCGACTTTGCTGCGCACTTTCAGGTTGCGCGCCATTTCGGGACGGCGCAGGTCGAGGTAGCGATATTGCAGGCGCAATTCCTCGTTCACTTTGTTGGCGATTTCCGGATCGTCCACGGGGAACGGCAAAACTTCCGCCATGTTCAAAACTTCAAGCGCGCTGACGCCGACTTCAATTTCGCCCGTTGGAATTTTCGGATTGTTCGTGCCTTCGGGACGTTGACGGACTTTGCCGGTGATGCTCACCACGCATTCGCTGCGCAACGCAGCGGCGCGTTCAAAAAGCTCCTTTGGCAAATCGGACGGATCAAAGACCGTCTGCGTGCGGCCTTCGCGGTCGCGGATGTCAATAAAGATAAGACCGCCGAGGTCGCGGCGGGAGTGAACCCAGCCGGACAATGTGACGGTTTGACCGATGTGCGCCGGGCGCAGTTCGTTGCAATGATGCGTGCGTTTCATGTAAATCGTATGTGGCCAGCCAATGCCAGCCGGGTTTTTGAGACAGCCATTCCCGGCCCGCCCCGTCAAAGTGAACATAAATCTTGGCTGGAATTACCGGTGATTTCAAAGCTATTTTAATGAGGAAATGACCAAAGCAACTTCCAAGATTCCCAAGATCCG
>DATCBW010000324.1:0-3427 GCA_036511615.1 Verrucomicrobiia bacterium
CCCGCCGCACCGCCCGTCGCCGCTCCGCCGGTGGTCGCACCGCCGGCGGTGGAACTGCCCGCGTTCGATTTTGCTGGTGGCCATACGGTCAATTCCGAGAGCGACCCGGTGCAGCTTTACAAAGGTTACATGGAATACATCCTGCGCTCGAAATGGAACCGGCCGGAAAACATGGACGACGACAGTTACGTCGCCGAGGTTCAGGTCAACGTGAACCGGCAGGGCGGCATCAGCGAAACGCAATGGCTGAAAGGTTCCGGCAACGAGAAGTGGGACGACTCGGTCAAGCAGGTGTTTCAAGTCGTGAAAAACATTGACCGCCCGCCACCGACGAATTTTCCCCCGCAGGTGACCATTCGCTTCGACGTGCAGGAAGAAACCGAACCGGTGTTGCAATGAGTCTCAAAAAAACATCCCGGCGCGGTCACAGCACGATGAACGAGCTGAACATCACGCCGTTGCTCGATCTGGTGTTTGTGCTGCTGGTGATTTTCATCATCACCACGCCGCAACTGGTCAACAATTTGGAAATCAACCTGCCGTCGGGCAAACCGCCGGACCAGACCAAAACTCCGCCAAAACCGAATCGCATTGAAGTCAATGCCCAAGGTCAAGTCACGTTGAACAACGAGCCGGTCACGGTATCAGAACTGAAGGAAAAACTCGCGGCCATGAAGGCGAGCGATCCGGAGATGAGCGTGGTTGTCAACGGCGCGGACGAGGCGGACTTTCAAGCGATGGTCAACGTCATTGATGTCCTGCACCAGCTTGACATCACCAAAATGGGACTGGCGACCGAATAGATTTTTTTGGATTGGCACGCAGCCCGTAGTAATCGGACTTTTGCTGCGCCGAGGCAATGAACCTTTCAGCGATGTCCACCGCCGTGACTCCCGCCGCCCCCGTGAAAGCCACCGCCGCCGCGAGTCCCACCGCCGAATCCACCGCCATGAACTCCTCCGCCAAAACCACCACCATGAAATCCCCCGCCAAACCCGCCGCTGCGTAATGCTCCAAAATGGCTGCCGCCCCAGTTCCCGCTCCACCCGAAGGAAAAGGTCACTGGTGGATACCAGGCGTAATCCGGATAGTAATAAGGCTGGTAGTAATAGTAAGTCGTGGCCGGCACGGTTTGAATGTATGTCACCGTCGGCGCAACTGTGGTCGTGGAAGTTTCCGCCATGTTGTCGGTCGAGGACTCCTCCGGTTGCGATGCGGGCGGCGGCGTGGCGGCGGCGGTCGCCGGTTTGGGCTGGTTCAGCATCGTCCTGATGACCGCGTCCGAGACGCCCTGCTGCCGCAGATAAATGATCTGGTCCGCGTTCAAACCATAGCTGTTCCCGGAATTCTTGATGTAAGCGATGATCGTGTCGTCGCCGATATTTGCCTGCGCAAGCTGCAAAATTTGCGGCACGCCGTAAGACAACTGCGGCACGACCGCACTGGCCGCCGCCGGCGTCCTGGCATTGCTCGCAGACGCATCCTGCGCGACCGCCGTTGACGCCGACCAGGCCAGACCGGCGACGGTCAGGACCGCCAGCAGCTTTCGGAAATCAATTGTTTTCATAAAATCACCTGTCAGGTTCAACACCGCACTCTCACGCTGGTTGCGTCCTTTGTCAATCGCCGCCAGCCTGACCGGCCTTCTCTTCCGGCTGCGACATGAAAACATTGCAATCATTGTAAATTTTCGTTTAATCCCTGCGCAAATGGACCAACCGAACGCAACCGGGCCGGACAAAATTGCGCACGCGCGTTCGCTGTGCGAAAAGGGCCTGTGGCCGGACGTGCTGGCGTTCGCGCAACAGTGGCACGCGGGAAATCCGGCGGACGCCAAGGCGTTGTTTTATCAGGGAGTCGCGCTGGCATCGCTGGGAAGATTTGTCGAGGCGGAAACAACTTACCGCCGCGCGCTGGCGATGGGTCCGGCGGATTTCAAGACGTTGAACAATCTGGCGGCAATATTGTTTGAAGCGCTGCAACGTCCGGGCGAGGCGGTCAAATGTCTGGACGAAGCCTTGCAACTCAATCCCGCGAATCCACTCGGCTGGTCCAATCTCGCGAGCATGAACGGCCAGCTTGGCCGCCACGCGCAGGCGCTGGAATGTGCGGAACGCGCGCTCGCGCTCGATCCGCAGATGGTGGAGGCGCAGTTGCATCGTGCCCGCGCCGCGCAGGCGCTGGGCAAAACGGAAATCGTCCGGGCCGCGAGCGAATCGCTGGCGCAGTTGCCGCCGGAGAAATTCCGCCGGACGCGGTGAACGGCAACTTGTCGGCGAAGAAATTTCTGCTATGCTGGCCGGGTGATTTACGACGCATCACTAGACGAACTGCTGCAAAAGGTTTGGGACGGCCAGCGCATTTCCCAAGGCGAAGCGCTGCGGCTTTATCATCTGCCGCTGGAGGAACTGGGCGCGCTCGCCGACCACCGCCGCCAGCTTGCGAAGGCGAAGGCTTACAACCATCGCGGCAATGAAATCGTCACGTTCAACGTGGACCGCAACGTGAATTATACGAACGTCTGCAATGTCTATTGCAAGTTCTGCGCGTTTTATCGCGTGGAAAAAGATGATGATTCCTACGTCATCACCTTCGACGAGCTGGACAAAAAAATCGAGGAGACCATCGCGCTCGGCGGCACGCAAATGTTGATGCAGGGCGGCCATCATCCCAAACTGACGAAGCAGTGGTATCTGGATTTGCTCGCGCACGTCAAAAATAAATTCCCCAATTTCAACATCCACGGTTTCAGCCCGAGCGAATTCATTCACTTCCGCGAGGTGTTCAACGAACCGCTGGAAAAAATCATTTCTGATTTCAAGGCCGCCGGCCTCGGCTCCATTCCCGGCGGCGGCGGCGAAATTTTGGTGGACCGTGTGCGTCAGCGGATTTCCCCGCTCAAGGCAATGAGCGACGACTGGCTCGAAGTCATGGACGTGGCGCACCGGCTTGGTTTGTATTCCAGCGCCACGATGATGTTCGGCCACGTCGAGACGATTGAAGACCGCATCGAGCATCTCGAACGTCTGCGCGTGCAGCAGGATATTTCGTTGAAGCGCGCGGCAGCACACAGCGGGAACGGCGTCCGGCCCGGTCATTTCACGGCGTTCATCTGCTGGACGTTTCAGGCCGAGCACACGAAGTTGAAAGCGCCGACGGTGGGCGCGCACGAGTATTTGAAGACGCAGGCGCTGGGCCGCATCTACCTGGACAATTTTGAAAACATTCAAAGTTCGTGGGTGACGCAGGGTTTGGAAATCGGCCAGATCGCGTTGAAATACGGCGCGAACGATCTGGGCAGCATCATGATCGAGGAAAACGTCGTTTCGCAGGCCGGCACGACGTTCCGCATGACTGTGCCGGACATGCACCGCCTCATTAAGGACCTCGGCTACGAACCGCATCAGCGCGACAATTGGTATCGGCT
>DATCBW010000325.1:0-7526 GCA_036511615.1 Verrucomicrobiia bacterium
ACTTCCATTTCGTATTCCTTCCAGCCGAGCAGCGATTCTTCGATGAGGATTTCGTTCACGGGTGAAAGTTCGATGCCGTTCTTCGCAATGGCTTCAAACTCGTCCTGATTGTAACCGATGCCGCCGCCCGTGCCGCCGAGCGTGAACGCAGGCCGGATGATGAGCGGAAACTTGCCAATCTTCTTCGCGACGTCGCGGGCTTCGTCAAGATTGTGCGCGACGCCGGAAATGGGCACGTCGAGGCCGATCTGGAGCATCAACTCTTTGAAAGCAAAACGGTCTTCGCCTTTGTGGATGGCCTCGGGTTTCGCGCCGATCATCTCCACGTCATGACGGGTGAGCGCGCCGTTTTTGTTCAGAGCCATCGCGGTGTTCAACGCGGTTTGACCGCCAAGCGTAGGGAGCAGGACGAGTTTGCCCTTCGCACCGAGACGCCGCATTTCCTCTTTCTCGCGCACGATGATTTTCTCAACGCACTCGGGCGTGATGGGCTCGATGTAAGTGCGGTCGGCGAACTCCGGGTCGGTCATGATGGTGGCCGGGTTGGAGTTGATGAGGATGACGCGGTAGCCTTCTTCGCGGAGGGCCTTACAGGCCTGCGTGCCGGAATAATCGAACTCGCACGCCTGGCCGATAATGATCGGGCCGGCGCCGATGATGAGGACGCTGTGGATGTCGGTGCGTTTGGGCATAATTAAAACGGCAAGATGAAACACGAATTGAACGCGGAGCGAAAGATAAAAGCCCACTGAAACAATTATTAAACCACGCTTGTTGGTGGATACAAATCGAGAATCAAACTAATTTGCTGCTTTGCTAGTCGCTGAAGCAATAATGGGTCGAATTCCATCGAACCCTGACCATTTTCCGAACCAAACAAGCAAAAAATATCCATCAAGGTGACCCGGCTGCGAATTAACTCAAAAGTTTCACGTCTTGATTCAAGCAGGTCTAAAAGATTTTCAATATGTTTCTGAAGTTCTGCTATATCAGACAGCGGAGAATTGTAAATCCAAAGGCTTTCTTCAAAGATGCTGCTTTTAGGATTCCGTTTGCTGCGACGTTCGCCTTTCGAGTGTTGAACACTCGGCGAGATTTGCAAAGCCGATGAAATAAAATCTGTGTTCGCCTCCTCGGTAGAAATTCTCAATGATGCGCCTGTAGTTATGTTGCTCATTGTTGTAATTGATTCAAAACAATTTTGACTGATTTCCCGTCGCCAGTTTCAAGCCGAGTTTTTTGTAACTCAATTCCGTCGCGACGCGGCCTTGCGACATACGGTTCATGGTTTCACCTTCAATTTTTCGGCGGCGGCCAGTTTGCGCTGGTTGGCATCGAACGTCAGAAAATCCCGTGCGCCCAAGTGCAACGCCGTTGCCACATGGAGAACATCAAAACTGCGATGCCCGCCTACAATTGTGTGGTGCATGGAAAGTTTTTCGGCGCGGCGAAACACGTCCTGAAAATTACATGAGGCAAGCACGGCCAAGCCGTCCGCCAAATCTGTTTCAAACCGGTTCAACGCGATTTGCGCGTCTGCTAACGCAACGCCTTCGCGCGGGTTTGCAGAATGTCGCCAAGCTTGAAAGCGGAGCGCCTGGCGGAATTCATACGCCAGCAACGCCGTGACGTGCAATGGTTCTTTCATCGTGGCCGCGTGCGCCGCCGCCGCCGCCGAAGTTGACTGCTTCACATAAAAACCAAACAGAAAACTGGTGTCAGGGTAGGCGGTCACGAAAGGTCTCCCCGGCTGGCCGCAAGGCCGCGCGCCATGTCCGCCGTGTCATATTTTGTATCGCCAAAATCCTTCTTCAATCGCGCCATGATGTCCGGCATTTTGAACCGGCGCGGTTTTTCCGGCACGGCGGGCAAAAGGCGCGCGAAGGGTTTTCCGCTTTTGGTGATCTGCACCGGCTCGCCTTCGGCAATCCACGAAGCCACGCGCGGAAAACGGTTTCGCAAATCTCTGACAGTTGCTGTTTTCATAGTGATACAAATGTGTATCACGCGCTTGAAAATGTCAAGGCGGTTTCAACCGTCGTGCAATGCTAAAACAATTTCGACTGGTTTCCCGCCGCCGGTTCAAGCCGAGTTTCTTGTAGCTCAATTCCGTCGCGACGCGGCCCTGCGAAGTGCGGTTGAGGTAGCCTTCCATGATGAGATACGGCTCATAGACTTCCTCAATCGTGTCCGGCTCTTCGCCGACGGCGACGGCGAGCGAGTTCACGCTGACCGGCCCGCCGCCGAATTTTGTGATGACGGCTTCGAGGATGCGCTTGTCCATTTCGTCGAGGCCGTTTTCGTCAATCTCCATCTTCGTCAGCACCTTGTCCATCACTGTTGTTTTTTGATTGACTAATTCAATTATTTGATTTATATCATTAGCAGTTTTATGAGGTGCAACCCCACCCAATAAACCATAGGCGACTATGTCCCTAAAAAAATTTCTCATGGGCGGGCTCACCTGGGCCGGCGTTTCATTTTCCTGTCTTGGCGCAACGTTCACCGTCACCAACACTCTCGACAGCGGAGCCGGCTCGTTCCGTCAGGCCATATCGGACGCCAATGCGACTGCGGGCGCGAATACGATCACCTTCAACATTCCCAGTTCGGGCGTTCAAACGATCTCGATATTGAGTTCGCTTCCGACCATCACGAATTCCGTCATCATTGATGGCACAACCCAGCCAAGTTACGCCGGGATGCCGCTGATTGATTTCAATGGCGCGGGGCGGCCCGGCTTCTTGATCACCGCAGGTAACAGCACCGTGCGCGCCCTAATCGTGAGGAATTGCGGAACCTCTTCAGCCAGGTCCAGCGGCATCGTTTTGTCCACCAATGGCAGCAATGTCATTGCGGGCTGTTTTATCGGCACCGGTGCGAGCGGCACAAACGGCGGCTCCCAGGTTGAAAACTTTCTGGACGGCATCACCATCGCCAATTCACCGAACAACATGATCGGCGGAACAAACGCCTCGGATCGCAATGTTATTTGCGGCAACGCGGGGAGCGGGATTGCCATTTCCGGCCCGGGCGCGACCAACAATTTGATTCAGGGAAATTTCATCGGCCTCAACGTCACCGGCGCTGTGGGCTATCCCAATGGTTATGGTGGAATCTTGAGCGCTGCCAACATCTCCATCAGCAACGCGCCCAACAACACCATCGGCGGCGTGGTGGCGGGCGCACGCAACGCAATTGCCGGATATGCTGACGGGATCAGGCTCACGGGTCTTGGTGCGACCGGTAATCAGATTCAAGACAATTATATCGGCACGGCACCCAACGGCTCGGCGTTGCCGGGCGGTTACAATAAATATTATTATCGAGGCGTTTGGATTGTGAACGCCCCATCCAATACCATCGGTGGCGCGGGCAGCGGCGCGGGCAGCGGCGCGGGCAATCTCATTTCTGGAACCAGCTATGCCATTACGATCAGTGGCACCAATGCGAACGCCAACGTGATCCAGGGCAACTTCATCGGCACGGATGTTTCAGGCACCAGCACGAATGACAATTACATGGGCATCTACATCAGCCAGGGCGCGCAGGGCACGCTCATCGGTGGCACCGTGGCGGGGCGCGCGCAATGTCATTTCGGCCAACGACTCGGAAGGCATCTATATCTCCGGCTCGAGTGACAATGTGATCCAGGGAAATTTTATCGGCACGGACGTCACCGGGACCGCCGCCTTGGGCAACACCCCGCCCGGCTATCTAGGCAGCGGCGTAATGATTGATTCTTACTTGTTCCCGGCCACGAACAACTGGATCGGCGGCGCGAGCGCGGGCGCGCGGAACATCATTTCCGGCAATCACGACACCGGAATCGAATTTGGTTACGGTCCCTCGAACAATGTCGTGCAGGGCAATTTCATCGGCACGGACGTGACCGGCAACAAGGCGCTGGGCAACGTCAACGACGGCATACTGATCGGAGGCGCGACGGGCACACTGATTGGCGGGACCAACGCAGGTGCTGGCAATGTGATCTCGGCCAATGGCGGCTACGGCGTGGATATCCAGTCGGGCGCCAGCGGGACTGTGATTCAGGGAAACACCATCGGCCTCACCTTCAACAGTATTCAGTCCCCCGCCAAACCCGAACCGTTAGGCAAACCCAGACCACAAGACGGCCCGGTGTTGGTGTTTCTTCCGGATGCGGGTGACATTTCAGATTACTACGGCGGCCCAACCGAAGTTGGTTCCCCATCCCCGCCCGCCGGCAACAATTATTTCGGCTTTCCGGGCAATAGCTACGGCATTGCGGCGCTGTGGAGTGATCCCCTCACCATTTACGGAAACAACTATTACTCGCCGGGTCCGGCCGTTAATTCGCTATACCTTTTGAATCCGAACGACCCTCCGCCTTCAGCCGACATCACTTCGGCCACATACAACATCAACACCGGCACTGTCACCGTGAACGGCACAGTAACCGGCACGCCAGGCGACACGATATTTGTCCAGATCTATGCCGCTGATCCATTCCTTTACACCGTCATTTATAACGCCATGATCGCATGCTTGATCAATGCCAATGGCACTGGGACTTTCGCGGGGTTTTTGACTAGCTTTCCCCTAGCCGCCAAATTGGCTGTTTCCGCCACTGATCAAGCAAATGGCACGTCGGAAATGGGCAATCTATTTACCCCGACCACAAGCGGCACGACGCCGACCCTGTTTGCATTTACCACCGCCAACTTTGATCTTTCCGCCTGGGTCGGCTGCCCCATCAGCACGTTCACGGGCGAGCTGTATGAATCGCTTCCCGCCGACCTCGATCTCGGCGGCCCGTTGCCTCTGGTCTTCCATCGCTACTACGCGGCCTTCATCCAAAAGGACGGCCTGGTCACCGGCGCGCTCGGCGTCAATTGGCTGCACAACTTCGAGATGACGCTCACTCCTACCGCGTCCAATACGGTCAACGTGGTCAACAACCGGGGGCGGCTCATTCAATTCACCAACAGCGCCGGCGTGTTCAGCCTCATCGGCACGCCGGACATTCCGTTTCAACTTGTCGCGAACGGTGGTAATTACATTCTCGGCGACCCGCGTTCGCAAATGCTTTACACCTTCAACAGCAGCGGCAGGTTGATCACCATCGCCGACGGCCACGGCAATGCGCAGACATTGAGTTACACCGGCAGTCAATTGGCCAGTGTGACAGACGGCCTGGGCCGGACGCTCACTTTCCAATACAGCGGCAGCGGCTTTCTCACCAACGTCTCGGATGGCACGCGTTCGGTCGGGCTTATCCAGACCGGCAACAACCTGACGAGCAGCACCGACGCGCTCGGACTGGTGACGACTTACAGCTACGACCTGACGAACACCATCCCCAGCTTGATGACGGCGATGACGCTGCCGGCAGGCAACGCGCCCTTCACGCAGACGTTCGACGCGCAGGGCCGCGTCCTCTCGCAGACGGCGGCGGGCAGCAACACCACCACGCTGGCCTACGGTAATCTCGTCACCACCATCACCGACCCGCTCGGCCGCACCAATGTCCACACCCACACCGCCACCGGCGAATTCAGCGCACTCACCGATGAAACCGGACTCACCCTCACGCTCGGCAACGACGCCAATCGCCGGCGCACCAGCGTCACCGATCGTCTCGGAAATACCACCACGCTGGGTTACCACTTGCCCAGCGGCAAGCCGGCGGCCATCACCAACGCCGACGGGACGGTGACGGCCTTCACCTACGCCAGCCGCGCGATAAACGGCGTCACTTTTTATGACTTGGCACAGGTCAGTTATCCCGACGGCACGGGCGAATCGTTCACTTACGATGCGAGCGGCAACGTCCTCACGCACACGGACCGCGCGGGAAAAGTTTTCACCTTCACCTACAATGCGCGCGGCCAACCGCTCGCGGCACAGAATCCTCTCGGCGGCGTCACCACCTTTGCCTACGACGCTTCCGGCCGCCTCGCGTCACGGATGGACACGGACACCGGACTCACCACTTTCCAATACGATTCCCTCAACCGTTTGACCAACGTCATTCATCCCGACAGCACGGCGCTCCACACGCAGTTCGATGCGAATGACCGGGTGCTTTCCGTCACCGACGAGCGCGGCGATGCGACGACTTTCAGCTACGACAATGACAACCGCCTCATCGCCGCCGTGGATGCCGCCGGCAAAACCAACCGGCTTTTCTTTGACGGCTTCAATCGCGTGGTGCGCGCGACCGACCGCTTGGGAAACAGCGCTGCCACCAGCTACGATGCGCTCGAACATGTCGCCTCCGTGACGAACCGCAACGGCAACGTGACCAGTTTCGCCTACGACACCCGGCAACGACTGTCCGCCTTCACCGATCCCGGCGGCAAAATGTGGAGCTTTGGCTACGACAACGAAGCCATCCCGGCATCATCCACCAACCCGCTGGGCCAGACCGATTCGCAACGCGTCAATCTGCTCGGTTATCCCATCGCCTTCACCAATGCGCTCGGCCAGGTGTCCAGCGTGGCGCGCGATTCAATGGAGCGAACCACCAACGCCGTGGATGCAATCAGCCGCACCAACGGTTTTGGCTACGAAGCGCGGGGACTGCTGGCCAACACTACCGCTCCCCTCATCGGCACGGCCATTTATCAGCGCAACAATCTCGGACTTTTAAGCGGCATCACCGGGCTGAACGGCGAACAATGGAATTTTGCCTACACGCCCATGGGCCGGCTGCAAGCACTGGCCGATCCGTTGAACCGGACGAATCGCTACAGCTATGACAACCGCGGACGGCTCCAGCGAATTGTATTTGCGGACGGCGTGGTCCGTTCCAACAGCTACGATCAGGCCAGCAATCCGACGCGTCGGCAATACAGCGGCGGACCCGATCTGCAATTCACCTACGATCCGCTCAACCGGCTGGCCTCGGCGAACGATCTTTCCTTTGCCTACGACCCCGAAGGCCGCGTCACCAATACGGCCAGCAGCGGCGTCAACCAGGGCGCGGCTTACGATGCGGACGGACGGCTCACGAGCATCACCTGTCAAAACGGCGCGTTCACGGTGAACTACAGCTACGACAGCCGCGACCGGCTCATTCAGGTCAGCGACACGCTCACCGGGACGCATATCGTTTTTAATTACGACGACGCGGGCCGGCTCACCGGCATCACCCGGCCCAACGGCGTGAACGGCACCTACACTTACGACGACGCGGGCCGGCTCACGCGGATTCAGGAAGGCGCCATCATTGACATCCAATACACGGTTGACGCCGCCGGCCAGGTTGTCGCGGCGAACTTCACCGCGCCGCTCGACCCGGCAACTCTGCTGGCGCCGGCGATTCCAACGTTCGCCTACGACGCCGCGCATCAAATAAAAAACTCCGGCTATGCCTTCGACGCGCAGGGACGGCAGACGGCCTCGCCCGGTCATTCGTATCAATGGGACGGCGCATCGCGGCTGGTCGGAATTGACGGCGTGGCGCTGGCTTACAACGGCGCGAACGACATTGAGACGCGCACGACCGGCGGCATCACCACGCGGTATTTTTACAATCACGC
>DATCBW010000326.1:0-5423 GCA_036511615.1 Verrucomicrobiia bacterium
CCGTTTTTGGCGGCGCGGTTTGCGGCGAAGGAGGCCGTCTCCAAGGCGTTCGGAACGGGAATCGGCGCGCAGCTCGGCTGGCAGGACATGGAAATCCGCCGCAAGGAATCCGGCGAACCGTTTGTGGTGCTGCACGGCAAGGGCAGGGGACTTTTTGACGCGCGCGGCGCAGCACGGCTGCACATCAGCTTGAGCCACACGGAAAACTACGCCGCCGCCACGGCTATTCTTGAGGGTTGAATCGCTACGGCAGATCCGTCGTTCCCATTAGAAAACGGTCACATTCGCGGGCGGCACCACGGCCTTCGTTGAATGCCCAGACGACGAGGCTCTGGCCGCGACGGCAATCGCCACAGGCGAAGACGCCCTTGAGGTTCGTCGTGTATTTCTCGAAGTCCGCCTTCGCATTGCTCCGCGCGTCGCGTTCGATGCCGAGCGATTCGAGCAACGGCTGTTCCGGTCCGAGAAAACCCATCGCCAGCAGGACGAGCTGCGCGGGAAGAATTTTTTCCGTGCCGGGAACATTCTTCGGGATGAACTGGCCCTTGTCGTTCTTCGTCCATTCGATCTGCACGGTGTGAACGGCTTTAACGTGGCCACTGCCGTCGCTCACAAGTCTCGTTTCGTTGGTAAAATGAACTATATTTTGTGTAGGCAAAACTTTTTCAGCACCGGGAATATTTTGTGGAATCAATTGCCCAACCAATTTTTCTGTAGGCATAGATGTTTCTAAATAACCTCCGTCACCTTCAAATCGTGTTGCGGTCGCCAGATAGACGCGCGGGTCGGCACCGAATTTTGCGGCGGCTTCTTCCTGGCCGTAATCAAGCTTGTAAGTCTTCGGCCATTCCGGCCACGGATTGTCCTTGGCGCGTTCCAGCGGTGGCTTCGGCAAGATTTCCAATTGCACCAGCGATTTGCAGCCATGCCGTATTGCCGTTCCAACGCAATCGGTTCCAGTGTCACCGCCACCAATGACAACAACATCTTTTCCGGTAGCAGAAATAAAGTCACCATTTTTGTGACCATCCAAAACGCTCTTGGTATTTGCGGTCAGAAAATCCATCGCGAAGTGGATGCCTTTGAGCTGGCGGCCTTCAATCGGCAAATCACGCGGCTTGGTCGCGCCGGTGGCGAGAATCACGGCGTCAAACTCCTGCAACAATTTTTCCGCCGGATAATTCTTGCCAACTTCGGTGTTGCAGACAAATTTAATCCCTTCGGCTTCGAGAACTTTCAAACGGCGCAACACGACTTCCTGCTTGTCGAGCTTCATGTTGGGGATGCCATACATGAGCAGGCCGCCGGCGCGGTCGGCGCGCTCGAACACGGTGACCAGATGGCCGGCCTTGTTCAATTGCGCGGCGGCGGAAAGTCCCGCCGGGCCGGAGCCGATGACCGCGACGGTTTTGCCGGTGCGCTTCTTGGGAATTTCAGGAACGACCCAGCCGTTTTCCCAGCCGTGGTCAATGATGCTGACCTCGATGTTCTTGATGGTGACGGGCGGATTGTTGATGCCGAGCACGCATGAACCTTCACATGGGGCAGGGCAGACGCGTCCGGTGAACTCGGGGAAATTGTTCGTCTTGTGGAGACGTTCGAGCGCCTCCTTCCACAGGCCGCGATAGACGAGGTCGTTCCATTCGGGAATGAGATTGTGGATTGGGCAGCCGCTGGCCATGCCGCTGACGATCTGGCCGGTGTGGCAAAAGGGAATGCCGCAGTCCATGCAGCGCGCGCCCTGCTTTTTCAGGTCGGCTTCGGGCAGGTGGAGGTGAAACTCCTTCCAGTCGGCGGCGCGCCCGATCGGCGAACGATCCTGTGGAATCTCGCGTTGAAACTCTAAAAATCCGGTAGGTTTCCCCATCTGTTTTTTTAGTTTGGGTTTTGAATGATTAGATTTTAGTGGCCGCCCTTCACGTTTTCCTCAAAAGCGGCCAGGATGGCTTCGTCGCCGGTCAAACCCTGCGACTGCACTCGTTTGAGCGACTGCAACACGCGCTTGTAATCTTGCGGCATCACTTTGACAAATTTCGGAACGAAAGTTTTCCAGTCGCCGAGAATTTTCGCGGCAAGTTCACTGTGCGTGTAGGTTTGATGACGCTGGATCAACTTCCAGACTTCTTCGGTTTCATTCGCGTCCTCGAGTTTTTCCAGAGCAACCAGTTCCATGTTGCATCGCGTGGCAAAATCACCCGCCTCGTCGAGAACATAGGCGATGCCGCCGCTCATGCCGGCGGCGAAGTTGCGTCCGGTCTTGCCGAGAATCACGACGCGTCCGCCGGTCATGTATTCGCAGCCGTGATCGCCCACGGCTTCGACGACCGCGTTGACGCCGGAGTTGCGGACGGCGAAACGTTCGCCCGCCATGCCGCGCACAAAAATCTCACCGCTCGTCGCGCCGTAAAGCGCCACGTTGCCGATGATGATGTTTTCCTCCGGCACAAACGTCGAACCTTTGGGCGGATAGACGATGAGCTTGCCGCCGCTCATGCCCTTGCCAAAATAATCGTTCGCGTCACCTTCGAGTTCGAGCGTCATGCCGTGCGGAATGAACGCGCCAAAGCTCTGGCCGGCGCTGCCGTTGAATTTGAGTTGCACCGTGTCTTCCGGCAATCCGTTCGGCCCGTGCTTCTTGGTGATTTCGCTGCCGGTGATCGTGCCGACGACGCGGTTCACGTTGATGATCGGCAGTTCCGCCTTCACCTTTTCGCCGCGTTCAATCGCCGGCTTGCAGATGTCGAGCAGCCGGGTCACGTCCAAAGATTTTTCCAGGCCGTGATCCTGATCTTGCGAGCGGAAACGTCCGACATCCGCGCCCATATCCGGCTGGTGCAAAATCGGCGTGAGGTCGAGGCCGTTCGCCTTCCAATGCTCAATGGCTTTCCACGGAAACAATTTGTCCGTCCGGCCAACCATGTCTTCCAATTTTCGGAAGCCAAGTTTGGCCATGATCTCGCGCAGTTCCATGGCGATGAAGCGCATGAAATTGACGACGTGTTCGGGTTCGCCGGTGAACCGTTTCCGCAAAACCGGGTTCTGCGTGGCGACGCCGACGGGGCAGGTGTTCAGATGACAGACGCGCATCATGATGCAGCCCATCACGACGAGCGGCGCGGTGGCAAAGCCAAATTCTTCCGCGCCGAGCAGCGCGGCGACCGCCACGTCGCGACCGGTCTTCATCTGTCCGTCGGCCTCGACATAAATGCGGCTGCGGAGATTGTTCAGCACGAGCGTCTGGTGCGCCTCGGCCAGGCCAAGTTCCCACGGGCCGCCTGCGTGCTTGATGGACGAGAGCGGCGACGCGCCCGTGCCGCCGTCGTGGCCGGAAATCAAAACGACGTCCGCGTGCGCCTTGGCCACGCCGGCGGCGATAGTGCCGACGCCGACTTCGGCAACGAGCTTCACGCTGACGCGTGCGTTGCGATTTGAATTTTTCAAATCGTGGATCAACTCCGCCAGATCTTCGATGGAATAAATGTCATGGTGCGGCGGCGGCGAAATCAAGCCGACACCGGCGGTCGTGCCGCGCGTCTTGGCGATTTCCGGGGAAACTTTTTTTCCGGGCAGTTCGCCGCCTTCGCCGGGTTTCGCACCCTGCGCCATTTTGATTTGCAACTCGCGCGCCTGCGTCAAATAGTAACTCGTCACGCCGAATCGCCCGCTCGCGACCTGCTTGATCGCGGAATTTTTCGAGTCGCCGTTCGGTTCAAGAACGTAACGCGCCGGGTCTTCGCCGCCTTCGCCGGTGTTCGATTTGCCGCCGAGACGGTTCATCGCGATGGCGAGGGTTTCGTGCGCCTCCTTGGAAATGGAGCCGTAACTCATCGCGCCGGTCTTGAAGCGTTTCACAATTTCCTCGACGGACTCAACTTCTTCAATCGGCAAGGGCTTTTCGGCGTATTTGAAATCCAGCAAGCCGCGCAAGGTGCAGAGATTTTTCGACTGGTTGTTCACCAGTTCGGCGTATTCGCGGTAAATCTTTTCGCTGCCGAGGCGGCAGGCGGTTTGCAATTTGTGAATCGTCTGCGGGTTGAACAGATGAAACTCGCCGCTGTCGCGCCACTGATATTGGCCGCCCGCGTCAAGTTCCGCGATTTCTTCGCGCGGGAACGCGCGGCGATGACGAGCCAGCGCCTCCTCGGCGATTACGTCGAGGCCAACGCCCTGGATGCGCGACGGCGTCCAGGTGAAGTATTTGTCCACCACGTCGCTGTTGAGTCCGACGGCTTCAAAAATCTGCGCGCCGCGATAGCTTTGAATGGTCGAGATGCCCATCTTGGCCATCGTTTTTACGACGCCTTTGATCGCGGCCTTGATGAATTTCTTCACCGCCGTCTTGTGGTCGGTTTTTTCGAGCAGGCCTTCGTGGATGAGATCGTCAATCGTCTCGTAGGCGATGTAGGGATTGATGGCGCTGCAGCCGTAGCCGATGAGCAGCGCGAAATGATGCACCTCGCGCGGCTCGCCGGATTCGAGCACAAGGCCGGTGCGCCCGCGCGTGCCGGCGCGTATGAGATGATGATGCAGTCCCGCCATGGCGAGCAGGGCGGGGATGGGTGCCATTTCCGGCGAGACCCCACGGTCGGACAAAATCAAAATGTTCGCACCTTGCTTGATGGCTTCATCGGCCTCGGCAAACATTTTTTCGAGCGTGGACTCCAGGCCTTTGACACCCTCGTCGGCTTTGAACAAAATCGGCAGTGTTTCGGATTTGAAACCGGGCTTGGTGATAAAGCGCAGCTTGTCAAGTTCTTCGTTGGTCAGGATCGGCTGTTCCAGCCGGATGACGGAACAACTTTCCGGTTTTGGTTCGAGCAGGCCGCTGCGGGAGCCGACCATCGTGTTGGTGGAGATGATGATCTCCTCGCGAATCGGATCAATCGGCGGGTTGGTGACTTGCGCGAACAATTGCTTGAAATAGTTGTAAAGCAACTGCGGCTTGTTCGAGAGGACGGCCAGCGGCGTGTCCGTGCCCATCGAGCCGAGCGGCTGCACGCCAGTGCTGGCCATTGGACCGACGATAAAACGCAGATCCTCGAACGTGTAGCCGAACGCCTGTTGATGCTGCAAAATTTTCCGGTGCGAAGGCTCGGTCTGCTCCGACGGTGCCGGCAGCGTTTCGAGCAGGACGTGATGTTCCTCCAGCCATTTCTGATAAGGATGTGCGCTGGCGTATTTCTTTTTCAGTTCCTCGTCCGCGATGATGCGGCCTTGCTGCGTGTCCACGAGAAACATTCTGCCCGGCTGCAACCGGCCCTTGATGGCGATGCGCTCCGGCGCGATCGGCAGCACGCCGGCTTCCGACGCCATGATGACCATGTCGTCTTTCGTGACGTAGTAACGCGACGGGCGAAGGCCGTTGCGGTCGAGGCACGCACCGATGCGGATGCCGTCGGTGAACGCCATCGAGGCCGGGCCGT
>DATCBW010000327.1:0-4400 GCA_036511615.1 Verrucomicrobiia bacterium
CGCCGATTGTGCCGCCCGCGTCCACGCCGGCCGAACCCGTGGCCAGTTAATTTTTAGAAAAGATTTTTTGTTATGGCAATGCAACCAGCAAGAGTGAAGTTTCGCAAGATGCACCGCGGCAGCCGCAAAGGCACCGCGAGCAGCGGCCACACGGTCGCGTTCGGCGAATACGGATTGATGGCGCTGGAGCGTTGCTGGATGGACGCGAAGCAGATCGAGTCGGCGCGCGTGGCGATCACCCGCTACATGAAGCGCAAGGGCAAGATGTGGATCCGCGTGTTTCCACAGAAATCGTTCACGAAAAAGCCGCTCGAAACGCGCATGGGCAAGGGCAAGGCGCCGCTCGAAGGCTGGGTGGCGGTCATCCGTCCGGCGAACATTTTATTTGAAGTGGACGGCATCACGGAAGCGGAAGCGCGCGAATCCATGCGCCTGGCCGCGACGAAACTGCCGATCAAGACCAAGTTTATTTCGCGGCATCGTCACGCGAGTTGAGATTATGAAATTTGCCGAACTGAAAGACATGACACTGGTGGAGTTGTCGGCCAAGAGCCGCGACCTCCGGCACGAGATGTTCAACCTGCGCCTGCAGCAGGCGAGCGCGCAACTGGAAAAGCCGGCGCGCCTGCGCGTGCTGCGCAAGGACATCGCGCGCCTGGAAACCCGTATTTCCGCGCTGGGCAACAAGGCGAAGCCGGCGACGAAATAATTTTGTATGGCTGAAACAACAAACAATGTGGCCGTGGCCGGCAAGCGCAAACAGCGCGTCGGCGAGGTGGTGTCGAACAAGATGACGAAGACCATCGTCGTCCGCGTCCAGCGCCGTTTCCCGCACGCGCGGTTCAAGAAGATCGTCACGTCCTACAAGAAATTTTACGCGCACGACGAAAAGGCCGAGGCGAAGATCGGCGACACCGTGCTCATCGAGGAATCGCGTCCGCTCTCGAAGCTCAAACGCTGGCGGCTGATTGAAGTGGTGGACCGCGCGGTTGAGACCGCTGCCGTCGCCTGATTTGAGAATTTATGTTGCAAATTCGTTCCAGTTTGGATGTTGCGGACAACACCGGTGCCAAGATCGCTTGGAACATCGGCGTGCTGGGCCGCAACCAGCGTTACGCCGGCATCGGCGATGTGATCAAGGTTCACATCAAAGAAGCCGCGCCGGACGGCTCGGTGAAAAAGGGTGAAGTGCATGATGCCGTCGTCGTCCGCACGCGCCACATCATCCGCCGCAATGACGGCTCGTATCTGCGTTTTGACCGCAACGCGTGCGTGATCATTGACAAGGAATTGAACCCGAAAGGCACGCGCATTTTCGGACCGATCGCGCGCGAGCTGCGCGACAAGAAGTTCATGAAAATCATTTCCCTCGCGCCGGAAGTCATTTGAAAGTTATGCCAAAATTTCATGTTAAAAAAGGCGACGAAGTCGTCGTGCTGGCCGGAAAAGAAAAAGGCAAGCGCGGCAAGATCATCGCCGTGCTGACAAAAAAATCGCGCGTCATCGTCGAGGGCGTGCAGATGATCAAAAAGCACACGCGCAAAAGCCAGCAGCACCCGAACGGCGCGATCATCGAGCGTGAAGGCTCGATTCACATATCAAATGTGAAAAAGGCCGTCGCCGAAACTGCCGCCGCTTGAAAAAATTTGTCACGGCAAAATCCGTGACCCGAAAAAATGAAATCCAGACTTTACGAAAAATATAAAAGCGAAGTGGCTCCGGCGCTGAAGCAGAAGCGCAGCTACACGAACGTCCATCAGATACCGAAGCTCGTGAAGATCGTCGTCAACATGGGCGTCAGCGCGTCGCTGGAAAAAGGCGCGGTGGAAGACGCGGCGAAGGATTTGTCGCTGATCACCGGCCGCAAGCCGGCCATCAGCAAGGCCAAGAAGGCGGTCGCCAATTTCAAATTGCGCGAAAACCAGCCCATCGGCTGCCGCGTGACGCTGCGCAAGGACGCGATGTATGAATTTTTTGACCGGCTGGTCGCGACGGCGCTGCCGCGCATCCGCGATTTTCGCGGATTGTCGCCGCGCAAGTTTGACGGGCGCGGCAACTACACGTTCGGCATTTCGGACCAGACGATTTTTCCGGAAATCGAACTGGACAAGATCAAGCGGACGCAGGGCATGGACGTCACCATCGTGACCACCGCGCCGACGAACGACGAGGCGCAGGATTTGTTGAAACTGATGGGTTTTCCGTTTTCGGAAAAATAATTTTATTTTTTATGGCCAAGAAATCATGGATTGAGCGCAACAACCGCAAGAAGGAAACGGTGAAGAAATACGCCGCGATCCGCGCTGAATTGAAGGCGAAGAAGGATTACGCCGGCCTGTCGAAGCTGCCGCGCAACGCCAGCCCGACGCGCGTGGTGAACCGCTGCGCCATGAGCGGACGCCGCCGTGGTTACTGGCGCAAGTTCGGGGTTTCGCGCCTGACGTTCCGTGAGGCGGCGTTGAACGGTTTGATTCCCGGGGTGACAAAGGCAAGTTGGTAGAATGGAATCGTCCTCATCGTCATGCTCCTCCTCATAAATCGAGGACGAGGACGAGGACGAGGATGAGAATGATTTGAAAATATGAGCGATCCGATTTCTGACATGTTGACCCGCATCCGCAACGGCGGACGCGCGCTGTTGCCCGCGATTGAACTGCCGCATTCGCGGATCAAGGAGGGCGTGGCAAAAATTTTACAGGCCCAGGGCTACGTTGCTGAAGTGGCCGTCGAAGGCGAGACGAAGAAAAAAATCAAAATCCGCCTCAAGTATAACGGGAAGAAGAACGTCATCGAAGGCTTGAAACGCATCAGCAAGCCCGGTCTGCGCAAATACGTCGGTTCGACGGAAATTCCGCGCGTGCGCGGCGGCCTGGGCGTGGCGATTGTCTCGACCTCCGAAGGGCTTTTGACGGACGTGCAGGCGCGCAAGAAAAATCTCGGCGGAGAGCTGCTCTGCTACATCTGGTAAAATTTTATGTCGCGAATTGGAAAAATACCGATTGTGATTCCGCCCAAGGTGAAGGTGGAGGTCGCCGGCAGGAAAGTTTCGGTCGAGGGACCGAAAGGGAAGCTGGTCTTGGATCTGCCGCCGCGCACGAGCCTGACGGTGGAAAATGGCCGGGCGCTGCTCCATCGGGATGGCGATGACGCGCAGGCGAAGGCGTTGCACGGTTTGAGCCGCGCGCTGGTCTGGAACATGGTCAAGGGTGTGAGCGACGGCTTTGTCCGGAAGCTGGAAATTCAAGGCGTCGGCTTCAAGGCCGCCGTGCAGGGCAAGGTCGTGAACCTCGCGCTCGGCTATTCGCACCCGGTCAATTACGATATTCCCGACCAGATCAAGGTGACGGTCGAGGAAAATACCAAGCTCACGATTGAGGGGCCGGACAAAATGGTGGTCGGCAAGGTTGCCTCCGAAATCCGCAGTTTTTATCCGCCGGAGCCATACAAAGGCAAGGGTGTGCGCTATGAGGGCGAACACGTCCAGCGCAAGGAAGGCAAGACGGTCCAATAATGGAATTTATTCCACGGGCAAACCCGTGGCGCATTGAAATGAGAACGGAAAAAAAAATAAAATTGAAGCAGCTCCGCCGCTGGCGCATTCGCAAGAAAGTCACCGGCACGAAGGAACGTCCCCGCATGGCCGTCTGCTTCACCTGCGAAAACATCCACGTCCAGTTCATTGACGACACGGCGGGCGTGACGCTCGTGGCGGCCTCGACCGTCGGCAAGGGCGAGTTGAAGGAGCTGTCGGCGAACGTGGCGGGCGCGAAGAAAATCGGCGCGCTGGCGGCGAAAAGCGCCTTGGACAAGGGCATCAAGGAAGTGGTCTTCGACCGGGGCGGCAACCGTTTTCATGGCAAGGTCAAGGCGCTGGCGGATGCCGCGCGCGAAGCCGGACTGAAATTTTAACCAGCAACCAAAAAAATACTGTGGCCGAAATCAACAAAACTGGAGGCGGAGAACAACGCGGCCCGCGCGGTCGTGGTCGTCGCAAGCCGCCTGGCGATGCGCCGGAAAACGCCTTTGGCGGCGGCGCGTCGGAAGAACTGATGGAGAAGGTGGTCTATATCAACCGCTCCGCGAAAGTCGTGAAGGGCGGACGCCGCTTCAATTTCAGCGCGCTCATCGTCGTTGGCGACAGAAAGGGCCGCGTGGGCGTCGGCCTGGGCAAGGCCGGCGAAGTCGCGGACGCGATCCGGCGCGGCGGCGAAGTCGCCCGCAACCAGATGGTTTCCGTTTCTTTGAAGGACGTGACCATTCCGCACGAAGTCTATTCGTGCTACGGCGGCGCGAAAGTTCTGCTGCGTCCGGCCTCGCCCGGAACCGGAATCATCGCGGGCAAAACCGTCCGTTCCGTTTTGGAATCCGCCGGCATACGAGACATTCTTACCAAGTCGCTC
>DATCBW010000328.1:0-3352 GCA_036511615.1 Verrucomicrobiia bacterium
CGTTCAATGTCCAGCCACGCGGTTGAGCCTTTTTGGGCAGGCCATATTTCGTCTTTTATTTCTTGTGCGGTTTTAGTTTTCATATCGGTTTTTCTTGCGTGGCTGGCAGCTATTTCCATCGCTTCAGGTTTTGGACACTTATCGCCAACCTCATGCGAAAATCCGCAGATTGAGCAGATATATGTTTTGATGTAGCTCATAGTTCCTCCTGTGCATCGGAATCGCAGTATGGGCAGATTTCCGAATAGTTGGTTGCGCCGCATTTTAGACAGAATTTCTTTCGCTGTGCCATTTCCACGGCTGCTTTGGTTTCACGCTCGGCCTTTTGATTGGCCTCGCCCTCTGGATTTTCTCGGAAGGATTTCATATTCGTATATCTATCGTTCGCCGTCTAACAAGGCGCTTCAGCCAACGCCTATTGTTCACCGCCATTCCGCTTTCGCGGTTCAAGTCCAGCCGGCGGCGTGGCTGAGCTTGGTATGCTGTGCCGCTTGACCACGCGCTTTGAAAGTATCGCGTTCCATTCGCGGCTGGTTTCAATTCCATAGTTCCGATGCTCTCGCCGCAGCCGTTCTTCCGGCCAGTTCTTTTGCAGCCAGACGAGTCCGCGCATTCCGAATTTCGGATTCAGGCAGTTATAGAGCCGCACGCTCGCGCCGCCGTGCGATAACAGCACTCCAACTCGCGGGTTTGGATTTACGAATTGTTCGCTCATGGCAGCATCTCCACATCACTCCCTTTCCTCCCGGTCCAGCCGTTTGAGTTCGGCGAGCAGTTCGGCGCGCAATTCCTTGGGAAAAGCCGCCACGGTTTTTTTAATGACCGCCATGGCGTCGGTTTTCTGCCGGCCTTGAAACCTGGTGAAACCTTTACCCCACTTGGCCACGGCATTGAACCCGTTCAAAAATAACTGAAACAGCTTTGGTTCCGGCGCAGTCCTGCCTTCCGCCGCCGCGTCGCTGCCGGCAATGCCCGCCCACGCCTGGCCGGGGCTGCACGGCTTCTCCGCATCATGCACGCGCGCGGTGATGAAGTCCCTTGCCGTCAATGGCTTGCCAGTTCCTGCGAACTGGCGCGGCTCGTGGTTGATGTCCCATTCGCCCGCGTTGCGCCACACCTTCAAAATGATGTCCACATACTTTTCAGATACGCCGAGCAGGTTCGCAAAATCTTCAATGTTTGCGGGCAAGTCGCACTTGGGGAACTCAGTTCCCTCAGGGTGATGTTTCAGTCTGATAATCCGTTCCTCCTTGTTTTTCTCCGCCGTGCGTTCAATCACCGGGCAGGCGTCCCACCCCTTTTGATAATCGAACCGGATCTGCGCCCGATTTGAATTTTCCTGCACCGTCGTCATCACGGCCAGCCGTTCATTGTCCGTCTCAATGAATTCCATGTCTTCGCCGCGCTCCAGGTGCGCGCATTTGCGCCCTTCGCCGGCGACCAGAAAGTGGCGGCCTTGCGGATCGCGGAACAAATAACCGGGCGGCAGCGTGGCGCCGTCGGCCAGGGCGTCGTAAAGCCCTTTGATGCGCGCGGCATCCGGCGGTGGCAATAGCTTGCGCGCCCAGTGCTGCGGCAGGGTTTTAAGTTTATGGGGAGCGAGGGTGATGGTATTCATAAATTCAGGCGCAGGTGACGGGGCGCGGCAGTTCCATTGCCATCTCCAGTTGCGGCTGGTCAAACGTGGTCCGGTTGCGGCGCAAAAACTCCTGCGCCGCCTCGCGGCTGCACAATTCGTATTTGTCAACCGGGCGCGTCTTGGCGTCGCCCCGGCGGGATTTGATGGAGTCCGCGTAAAACTTTCCGTTCGCAAAAATTCCGACCGGCTTGATGACGTGCGCGTTTTTCAGTTTGGTAATGACGCTGCCCGGCACGCCGGGGCCGATATGCACCGTGCCGGCGGGGCCGCTGACCAACCGCTCGGCGTCCGTCACGCAGTCGGTGGTGAACCAGTTGTTGCCGGCGTTGAGGCGGCGGACGGCGTGCGTAATGAGGGCCAAGGCAAACGCGCGCATCTGGGCATCCTTCCAGATGTCCTGCTGGTCAACGGCCTTGGCGGGGGCGGGCATTTTTTTATTTACGATTTGCGATTGGTGAAATGGACGCGCCGCCAGGCGACTGCGGCGCGTTGAGTTGGAATGCCGCCGGCGCCTGGGTGCCGCCGCTCGAATGGACGGCGCCGAGCCAGCGGCGTTCCAGAAACGCGGCGACGGACGCGCGCGGGAACAAGGCGTTGCGCGCACCGGCCAGCCGGCCGTTCATCTCGTCACGCAGGCGGAGCAGCGAAGGACGTTCCAGCGCGAACATGGCCAGCAGCTCGCCGGAATGAAAGTTCGCCCGCGAGCGCGGCAGCACGCGGTCAATGACCCAGCCGATCTGGTAATTTCCAAAACGGTTTTGTTTCGTCGAATCCGGCGAGCAGTGCGCCAGAGCCTCATCGCGCCAGAAGCGGAGGTCGCGGTTCTGGTTGCCGGGGAACTGCGCGGAAAAATCCCACACCCACGCGAGGCCGCGATGCGTGAGCGTGCCGCCGGTGACGAGGTCGCGGATTTCGTCGGCGCGCAGGCCGGTGAGGTCGCGCACGGTCTCGGTCTGAATGAGCGGCATCCGCAGATGATGGGCGGGCGCGGTCATGGCTTTTCCCCCCGCTCACGGCGTTCCAGGCTTTCCATCCGCCGCATGGCCCACGCATCCAGCCGGTCGCTGCCGATGAGGCAGGCGGACAGTCCGAGCAACCCGCACAAAACTTTCGGCGGCAGATAAAGGATGGCGCGCAGGTTTTTCATTTTCAGTTCGCGCCGAACGCGGCGAGCGGGCGGATGAGGAATTTTACCGGGTTGAACATCTCGACGTGGAAAAAAACCAGTTCCGACTTGAACGCGATCCTGGCCTGCGCCGCCGGCACGCCGAAGGGATGCTGGCACCATTCCTCCAGCCGCGCGCCGTGGACTTTGAAGCAATTTCCCTGCGCGGACGTGTCCGGCGACATGAAAAACTCCGGGTGCGTTTCGCCCACGTCATGCCCGGCCAGCCGGGAAAGCGTTTCGCGGAGCGTTTCGATGTTGGCGGCGGGCTTCATCAGATCAAAAGGAGGGAGATCAGCAGCGCGGCGGCGAGCGCGATGCCCAGCGCGTCCTGCAACCACTGGCGCGGCGAGCCGAGGTCGCTCAATTTTCCGATGGGTTGCGGGAACAGTTTATTTTTCATCTTGGTGCCTTGGTGTCTTGGTGGTTAAAAATCATTCCTTTTCCGCGAGGAGCGCCTCCACGCGGCGGGCGGTCTCGCCGTCCACAGGCTTGATCACCACCACGTCGCCGGTGTCCTCCACGGTCACACCGAGCTTTTGCAGTTC
>DATCBW010000329.1:0-3933 GCA_036511615.1 Verrucomicrobiia bacterium
GGTCGGCATCAGCTTTGGCAGCGAGCTTGTCGAGTTCTGCAATTTTATCGCCGAGGTCGCGCGTTTCCTGTTTCTTTGTCTCGGCCTCCGCCAGTTTCGTTTGGGACATCAACGCGCCGATTTCCTTCGACCCGCGGTTGCGCTGTGATTTGAGCGTTTCGACTTCCGCCAGGATTTTCCGGCGCTGATCGTCAGCCTGAAGAATTCCGTCAATGAGCTTTTCGTCCGCTGCCCCGCGTGTGGCGAGGCGTTGCCAGACGAAGTCGGTCTTTTCGCGGATCAGTTTGATGTCGAGCACGGTTGGATTATAGAAATTAAACCGCCAGCGGCAAGGCGAACTCCCGGCAAAGTAAAAAAGCCGGATTGCCTTGTAGAAAACTTCTCATTAACACCCTGCTTTAGCCGGGTGTTAAACGCCGACGCGGAAAAAAACCGTTTAAACGGTTTTTCTTTTTCGCTTCCCGCTTCCACCGCGTTAAAACGCGGTGTTAATGAAATGATTTCAACAAGGCAAAACCGGATTACTTTCATGATCCGGCTTGAAATCCAGCCTGCTTCAACCGATGCGCCAGACGATGCGCGCCTTGTTCAAATCGTAGGGGGACATTTCCATTTTCACGCGGTCACCGACGGTGAGGCGGACGAACTTCTTTCGCATCTTGCCGGAGATGGTGGCCAGCACCTGATGCTTGTTGTCCAATTCGACGCGGAACATTGTTCCAGCCAGCACGGTCAAAATTCTGCCTTCGACTTCTATGTGTTCTTCCATAAAAGATTTCTGCGGAACAATGACGAGGGCGACGCCCGCTGGAACGTCGCCCTGTCAGATTCGTTCAAAAATCAATAACGGTCACGGCCACCACCACCACCACCTCCGCCGCTACCGCTGCGAAAATCACGGCGCGGGCCGCGGTCACCGCCGCCGCTGCGGGGACGTTCTTCCTTGGGACGGGCGACGTTGACGGTCAGCGCGCGATTGTCGAGCTGCGCGCCGTGCAGGGCCTGGACGGCTTTCTGCGCTTCTTCCGGGGTTGACATGGTGACGAAGGCAAAGCCGCGTGACCGGCCGCTCATGCGATCCATCATTATGTTGGCTTCAACGACCGTGCCGTGGGCGGCAAACGCGTCCTGCAGGTCGTTTTCCGTAGTGTTGAAGGAAAGATTTCCGACAAACAATTTGTTGCTCATTTTGATTTGCTGTTCAAGTAACCGCTCTTCGGACCGTTCCCGACCACCGGGTTTCAAATCATCATTGAACTTTGTTCACTTGAAGATTCACCATGTTCTGAAAGGATAAGTTCTCTCACAGACACCGGCAGTCTAGCTAATCCTCCGTCTGATGCAAGCCAATTTTGAACCCGTTTTGGTCAAACCGGGGCAACGTGCAAACATCGCCGACGTCAATTGAACTGGCCGAACGACGCAAAAAATGGAACTGCGCCAGTTTGATTATCCGGCTCCATGTTGACGCGCACACTTGACAGAAATTTGGCGGTCTGCTTTCATAAACTCATGGAAACAGGCTCCCTGAAAAGGTTATCTATGCAAAGACCATTGCACGGATTGCAGCACAATACCTTTTAGGCTGACTCGCGCCATGAAAAAGGCAATTCTATACGAAATCATCGCCGCCGTATTGATGACGTTGGGAGCAGTCGTTTTGGTTTGCGTCTATTGGACGATTCTCGACCCGATTTTATACAGATTGGATAGTCACCAATGGAGAACACCAGTCAGCCGGTATGTTATTGGCACTCCGATTTCATTGCTGATTTTATCGGCGTCGTGGTATTTTAATCGCAAGGCACAGAAGCTTAAGCGGGACGAGAAAGATGGAGAGCATGAGCAGAAGCCGTCAGCCTAACACCGTAATAGGCTGCAAATTGTTTCATGCTCGTTCGCGACCCGCTTTCAGAATCACAAACGGGAAATTCGGGCGGGAACTTCATTTCTTCACATAACCATTCGCGCGGAACCACGCGATGGCATCGGCGAAGGCCTGTCGCGGCGGTGTTTGCGGCAGGTCAAGCATGGCCACGGCCTTTTGCGGATTGAACCACATCTTGTATTTCGCCATGCGCACGCCGGCCATCGGCGCCTGCGGCGGTTTGCCGGTGAAAAACGAGAAGTATTCGTTCACCTCGGCCACGCGCACGGCCAGCCAATATGGAATCTTCATTCTCGGCGCAGGAATGCCGGTGAGTTCCTCCAGCACGGCGAAGGTCTGCTTCATCGTCCAGTTGCCGTCGGCGTGGCCCAAAATGTAGCGCTCGCCGAACCGGCCTTTTTCCGCCGCAAGAATGTGGCCGATGGCGACGTCGCGGACATGAACCCAGTTCAATCCGGTTTCCAGATACGCCGGCATCCGGCGGTTCAAAAAATCCACGATGACCCGGCCGGTGGGCGTGGGCTTCACGTCGCCGGGGCCGATGGGCGCGGAAGGATTGACGATGATGATGGGCAGCCCTTTTTTGCGGAACAGTTCCCACGCGATGGCCTCGGCCTGGAATTTTGATTTTTTGTAGTCGTTGGTCAACTGTGCTTCGGTCGTCACGTCGGCCTCGGTGGACGGCGTGAATTTTCCTTTCACCTTCTTCGGCAACCCGATGCAGCCGACGGTGCTGGTATAGACGATTTTACTGCACAACGCCCTGCCCGCCGCTTCGAGGACGTTGCGCGTGCCTTCGACGTTGGCCTGATACATCGGCGCATAGTTGCGCATCCAAAGCCGATAGCTGGCCGCGACGTGAAAACACCAGTCGCAGCCGAAGAGTTCGCGTTCGAGCAGCTTGCGGTCGAGAATGTCGCCGGTGACACGGTCAAACTTCAAGCCGAGCAGCGCGCGTTCGTCCGCGCCCGGCCGCAGCAACGCCTTGACGCGATGTCCGCGTCCGATGAGTTCATGGACAAGGTTCGAGCCGACAAAGCCGGAAGCGCCGGTGACAAAGCATTTCATAGTCAATGACAGCGGAACTTTGCGGCAATGCGCCTCCGTCCGCCACAAAATTTTTACATCCGGCAGCTTGACTTGTCGGGGCGGCTTGGAAAAACTGCGCCAGTCGTATGCCGGTCAAAAGCAGCACCAGAAAAAAAACGAGCCGCGCCAGCCAGCGCGATCTCGACGCAAAGATCGAATTCATGGCGGGACTCGTCCGCCGCGATCCCGATTATGTGGACGCGCTCCAATTGCTCGGCGACCACTATACGCAGCGCGGCCTGTTCAATGACGGGTTGAAAGTGGACGAACGGCTCGCCCGGCTCGAACCGGAAAATCCGCTCGTTTTTTACAATCTCGCGTGCAGCTATTCGCTGACCGACCAGTTTGAACGCGCCGCGCTCGCGCTGGAAAAGGCGCTGCAACTCGGCTATCGCGATTTCAACTGGCTGGCCAAGGATCCCGACTTGAAAAAACTGCGCACCCAGCCGGTCTATCGGGACATCCGCGAAAAGATCCGCGAGTTGAAAACCAAACCGCGCTGAATCCTTTCAAAATTCCAGCCGCATGAATGTCACCGTCCACGGACGCACGCAGCATTTCCGCACCGTCGCCTTTGATGCGGCCAAAAATCAGGTCCGGCTCATCGAGCAACGGCTGCTGCCGCATGAATTCAAGATTGTCAGCGCAAACAATTTTCGCGAAACCGCGCTCGCCATCCGAGACATGGTCGTGCGCGGAGCCGGTGCGATTGGCGCGACGGCGGCTTATGGTTTGGCGCAAGGCTCTCTTGCCTTTCGCGGAAATGACTTAAAAAAGTTTTCTACGAACGTTGACTTGGTCTATCAAACACTTGCCTCCGCACGACCGACTGCCGTTGATCCCGTCAACGCCATGAACGGCATACGGCATGAAATGGCGCGTGGTGAAACAATTGCCGAAAAACAATCACTCGCGCTCGCCGCCGCCGAGGAATTTGCGAACGAAGACGTGCGGCA
>DATCBW010000330.1:0-15529 GCA_036511615.1 Verrucomicrobiia bacterium
CCACGGCCATCGGCACGCACTTTTTCCGACGGCAGCAACGCCGCCACGACCTGCCATTGTTCGTTGGTCAGTTCCATCCATAACCATCTATAAATCAACCGCAAAAATTACAAGCCCTATTTATGAGATACGCTCTAGTCTCCAACCTAGCAACGATGTTTGAATTTGCACCAAAGAAATCGCCGGAAATAGATACTCCAGATGCTTCCCTTTTGACAGTTAACATTGGCTTCCCGTGGAATCGAATTGCCACAAAAGGGACGTATCCTTTCATAATTTCCGGCGACGCGGGCATAGCAACGAAGTTGCCGCCCATATTGAGAAAGGCCGTTGGTTGGGAGGATATTTTAACATCCTTAGCCCAGTCTGGCATCGGTTCGTTTGCGGGAAGCAGAAGTCCGATTCTATTGCCATCTACGTCATATTCCACAGAATTGGACTCTATTGGCTTGGCGCTTTCTTTACTGACAACATAAAAAGCTAAAGACGCGAATATGATAAAAGCCACGCCCAAAGAAAGCCAGTAGCAAAACCCGAATAGCTTAAATGTTTCTACATGATGCGTAATGATAGTTAAGCCACAGCAAACAACCAAAAAATCACACATGAACCCGGCAATATGAAACCAGCCACCAGCGATATGAAATCCGCCGCCGAAAACGAGAAAAATAAGACCACCGCTGATTTCCAAAGCGTCCGCAGAAAAAATACCGGCTTTGACTTTTTTATGGTGGCCTGTGCCGGTGCTTTGATTGGCGGAGCTATTGTCTCCGCTACCTTGTTCGCTATTTGGAGGTAGGGACATTTGACATTCCTAAAATGCGTGCAATTTTCAAATCAATTTGGGTGCGTAAGTTAATTGGCAAACTTGGTTTTCCTTACAATCGCAGATTGCGAGTCCGAGGCTCGGCCGTATCCACTGCTTTTTTGACGCTGGTTTATCACTCGCCGCAGCGGAAAGCAACGCTTTCCGTTTCTAGTCAAAATTGCCGCCCGGCGAACGGACAACGGACAAAAAATCCATTTCAGGCGCAGCGGTCCGGCGAGAAAAGGCTCAAATCGAACGACGGCTTTTCGCCGCTGACATTTTTGGAAAATCAACGGTTCATCAGCGCTTCAATCTCGTCGGCTTCAATCGGAATGTCCGCCATCAAATCAAGCTGGCCGTTTTCGGTGACCAGCACGGTGTTTTCGATGCGCACGCCGAACCCTTCTTTCGGAATGTAAATGGCCGGCTCGACGGTGAGCACCCAGCCCGGCGCGATTTTGAAATGGTTGCCGGTCACGTCATGCACGTCGAGACCGATGGGATGCGAGACGCCGTGCATGAAAAACCTCTTCACCGCCGGCTCGTCGGCCTTCTGATTTTTGATGTCCGACGCTTTTAGCAGGCCAAGATCAACACATTCCTTCGCAAGGCGCTCCTCACATTCCATGCGCAAATCCTTGGTCGTTTTGCCCGGCACGAGCGCGGCAACCTGCGTGCGGAAGACGCGCAGCACGGCGTTATAGACCTGTTTCTGGCGGCGTGAAAATTTTCCGCTCACGGGAATCGTCCGCGTGAGGTCGCTCATATAATTTCCCAGACCCGCCGCAACGTCGAGCAAAAGCAAATCACCTTTCTTGCAAGGCTGGTCGTTCTGGCCGTAGTGAAGAATGTTGTTGTTCGCGCCGCCGGCGATGATGGGCGGATAGGCAAACTGGCCCTTGTGCCGGATGAATTCATGCGCAAAGACAGCCTCGACTTCCGTTTCATTCACGCCGGGCTTCACGAATTTGCAGACGCGCTTGAAGCCTTTGGCGGTCAGATTGCACGCGGCTTTTATCGCGTCAATTTCGTATTGCGATTTCACGCAACGCAATTCGTGCATGAGCGGTGCGAGACGCTGATAATGGTGCAGCGGAAATTTTCTCCGGCAATCGCGGACAAAGCGCACGTCGCGCGTCTCCACCGTCACGTCAGCGCGCTGATGTTCGTTGCTGTTGAGATAGACATTTTCCAGCTCGCACATGACCTGTCGGAAAATCACCTGAAATTCCGAAAGCCACTTCACGTTCTTGATGCCGGAAATTTTCACCGCCTGCTCCTTGGTCAGCTTGCGGCCTTCCCAGATGGCGAGCTGTTCGTTCGGCTGGCGCACGAAAAGGACTTCGCGATGGTTGGGGTCGAACGCATCCGGCGCAAGCAGCAGAATCGTTTCCTCCTGATGAACGCCGGTGAGATAAAACAAGTCGGCGTTTTGCAGAAAGCCCATCGAGCCGTCGGCGTTCGTGGGCATGAGGTCGTTCGCGTTCAACACGGCGAGCGAGCGCGGCAAAAGCCTTTTGACAAGGCGCTCGCGGTTCAGTTTGAACAGCGCGGAGGGCAGCGGGATGGCTTTCATTTCAGAAACAATTTCAGCCACGGAATACACGAAATCCGCGAAAAGTGACAGGAAGAAAAATTTCGCCGGTTTTACTTCACAGGGTTTGCGGGTTTCGGAGTTTCAGCTCCGGATTTTTGCAGCCAGAGCAATCCGCCGAATCCACATAGCAGCAGCGCGCTCACGGCCACCGCGCCGCTGTGGGCGACTTGCGGCAGGAATTGCAGCGCCGCCGCGCCGATCGCCGGACCGACACAGTTGCCCGCGCCGATCGCAGCCTCGTGGATGCCGCCGTGTTCGCTTTTGGTGTCGCTCGCGTCCATCGAGTAATACAGCGACGAGTAATAAATCAGCCCGATGGCCGCGCCGAAAAGGATTTGCGCCTCAATAAGCACGGCCAAATCCGGCGCGGTAAGAATAGCTGCGAACGACACGATGAGCAGCGCGAACGACACGGCAAGCCAGCGGAATCGGTAGTGCCAGATGGTCCAGCGCCAGAGGAAGACGAACGTGCCCAGCCGCACAAAACACCAGAGCGAACAGATAAATCCGGCCATCATGGGTGACATGTGAAACTTGGCGGCGATGCCCGGAATGACGGCGAGCAGCGTGTTGATGGCGATGTAGGCGAACGGATTGGCCAGCCACGCCATGCGTTGAAAGCTTTTGGCGCGCGCCGGCGAGGGCCGGTCCGTCCCGGCCGGAATCAAATGGGGTTCGCCGGTCATGCCCCGGTGCCATTTTTCAATCCCGAACGTGATCGCCAGTTGCACCACCACGAAAGCCAGCGGCAGGTAAAACATACTTTGATAGCCGAACTTCACGATGAGCGTTCCGCCGATGAAATAGGCGAGCGCGTTGGCCGCCGCCCAGGTGATGTTGTAGATGCCCACGGCGCGGGCGGCCACCGCGCCTTCGCTGACGAGCGCTTCCAGCACCGGCCAGATGAAACACATGCCGATGTTCACCACGCAGGCGGCCGCAACCGCCCCGACCATGAAGTGCAACTGCGAGCCGATGGCGAGTCCGGCAGCCATGATGCCAAAGCCGATCTTCAGCGCGGGGAAATTACCGAACCGTTGCGCGAACTTTCCCGCCTGCCACGAGGCAAACATATAAATCAGCCCGATGAACGCAGCCAGCATGAGATTCTGCTTGTCGTTGAACCCATACCGGTCGCGGAACAGAAAATAGAGGTAGTTGAAATACAGCACCGTGGCGAAGGAGTTCAATCCCTCGATCGTATAACAGGCGGCACGGAATTTTTGCGGTGCGGTCACAGGCGGGAAACCTCCTCAATCGCCCGGCGGCAATACCACTTCACGGCATCAGACATCGGCGGCGAAAGTTTTTCCAGCTCGTCAACTGCGCACCAGCGGATGTCGTGATATTCCTCTGGAGCGAGCGACAGATTGGTAGGGACGTCGCGCTGCGCCGACCTTGCCGGTCGCGCCCAATAAATCAGGCCGATGTGTTCGTGCGTGTCGTTGATGCGATGGATGTCGAGAAAGCGCGGCGCGATGAGCGCACGGGTGCCGGGCGAGGTTGTGGGCGGACGTTCTCCGAGCAACTCCACATCGAGGCCGCTCTCCTCCTTCGCCTCGCGCAACGCGGCCTGTTCCGGGTCTTCGTCCAGTTCGATGTGTCCGCCCAGCGGCAGCCATTTGTCCAGCTTGCGATGATGGATGAGCAGAATCTTCCCGTCGTGAACGACGAAGATTGCGACGGTGAAATCTATTTTTTCGTGGATGTGCGCCACGCCGGGATTGTAGCGGCTTTCGGCAAAAAGCCGAAAATTTAATTGCCAGACACGATGTCAGACGTGCCGGGACGCCCGCCCGGCGCGAACGGGCCGGAGGCGGCAGTTGCTTTCGGCTATAACCGCTCCGCCAGCGCTGCCTGGCTTGCAGCGAAAATAGTTTTGTGCAGCGAATTTCCATGCGCGTCAATCGTGACGACCGCCGGAAAGTCTTCGATTTCCAATTCCCAAATCGCTTCCGGCGCACCAAACTCTTTCATCATGTAAACATTGCGCACTTGCTTGACGCACTCGGCCAGCACCTGCGCCGCGCCGCCGACCGCGTGCAGATACATGCAGCCGAATTCCTTGCACGCCGCGAGCGTTTTGTCGCCCATGCCGCCCTTGCCGATGACGCCGCGAATCCCGAAATCGCGGATGACCTGCCATTGATACGGCTCTTCGCGGATGGACGTGGTCGGGCCGGCGGCGGTGCATTTCCATGAACCGTCGTCCTGCTGCATCATCACCGGGCCGCAATGATAAAGAATCCCGTCGCGCAACTTCACTTCCGGCGGCAGCTTGCCGCCCTCGTGCAGATATTTGTGGACCGCGTCGCGTCCGGTGAACACGATGCCGGAAATCAAAACCTCGTCGCCGACTTTCAGCGCGCGGATTTTTTCTTCGGAAAATGGGAATGAAAGTTTGATCATGGTTGTTGGTTAAATTTTATCCAAAACTGCTCGTTTGAACCAAGCTGGAATCTGGTCTGATTTCAACTCCAGTTCTTTGCCGTCGGTGATTTCCGCGAGCCAGGTGTGCTTCTTGTTGTCCCCGGAATTGTCGAACACATAAGCGCGATTCGCATACCGAATTGCGTGCATCAATAAATCAAGAGAACGATAGTAGCGTGAAGCAATCCGATCTTCCGGCACGGAATGACCGCCCAGTTTCACGCGGTTGCGGACGCGCGAAATGTTGATTTCGGGATCGTCCGTCGCGATGAAATAAAGATAAGTTCGGTAGCCCGCGCTTTGCGCCTGTTCCAGCAACTCCACCTTGTTCGAATGCGACATCACCGTCTCAAACGTAAATGAAATTTTCTGTTCCAGAAGTTTTTGCCGGAGAAAATCACACGCCACGGATGCGAAATAGGAATTCACCTCCACTTCCGTAAAATCCAAACGGTCATTGGTAAATTCAAGACGTTTCGTCGCATCGCCAAATCCGGCGGAAGTTAAAAATGAAGAGCCGTTGAAGAATGCCAATGCTTCGTCAGCCGTCGTCGTCACGCCATAGGCTGCAAAATCCAAAAAGCGTTGCTTTCTAATTTCCTGTTCAATTTCATCCGGGTTCAGATAAACACCCAGCAATTCTTTTGGCAGGTAGGATTTCAGCAAACTTTTACCCGAACCATTCGGCCCGGCAAACATTCGCAGGCGTGGCGTGCGCTCGCTCACCGGATAGTGATTTTGCGGCCGGACTCCACTTGCGTTGGCGGCTCAATTTCCTTCACGCGCCGGCGCGAACCATCGGGAGAAACCTCGTAGATGACGCCATTTTCTGACTGCAATATTTTCAGGCCGGACTCCAGCGTCTGCTTGCGGGCAGTGTCAAACGCGACACCTGACAACGGTGGAAATTGATTTTCCAAAATCTCGATGTTGTTTTCCTGATCTGCCATAATAAATCTTTCTGCGCAAACAATACAGCTTAACACGAACCGGAGCAACCGCGTTCTAACGCCCGGTGAACACGATGCCGGAAATCAAAACCTCGTCGCCGGCTTTCAGCGCACGGATTTTTTCTTCGGAAAATGGAAATGAAAGTTTAATCATTTTAATCACGATAAATTTCCCGGCGATTGCCGATTGCCACCAGATAAATTTCTCCTTGAACCAGATCAAAGCGATAAATCAGACGATAATCTCCGATTCGCAATCTGTATTTATCCGAGCCGGTCATGCGATAATGTTGGAATGTCGCCAGCCGCAAACCCATTGAATCAACTTTTCTTTGAACGAGCGTTTGAATCTGCGGTGGCAGGCGAGAAAAATCGCCGTCGAATTCCCGTGAGGCAATTTGTGTCGCCGCGCCGTTCATCGCGGCTCAAGGTTTATGGATGCGAACACGTCCGGCGCGAATATCCTGCTCACCACGTTCAATCTTCGCCTTGAATTCGTCCGTGAACTCCAATTCGTCCTCCAGCATATTTTCAAGCCAGTCGCGCAAAGCTTCCTGCTCTGCTTTGGACAACTGTTTCACTTCAGCTTCAATTCTTTCCAGCGTTTGCATGATGCAATTAAAACCAATTCATCCGAACTTGCAAGCCTCGCCGCCGGTTTTCAGCGCGCGGATTTTTTCTTCGGCGGTTCGTCCTTCAAAACAAACGCCTCTGTTTGCTGTTCACGATACAACGCCTCGCGGTTTCGGTGAATCTCGGCAATGATCGGATTGTGAACCCGATAAGGTTTGCCCTTTGGCGGCGGCGGTTCTGCGGCCTCGCGCGCCCGCAATCGCGCCTGCAACTCCTCCGGCGAATTCACCACCGGCCCGGCGTGCGGATGCTCCACCAGCCACGCCTCCATCTGATCGAGGAAACGTCGCGTGTCGCCTTTGGCTTGCGTCGCGAAATTTTCCTTCACGGCTTCAAGTTCCAGCAAAATTGAGTCAGTCTTCATATTCTATTTCTCCCATCAATTGCAGCGGATTGCAAACCACGGGCAACTAGCAATCGAGAACTGCCGGATTGTTCCTCACACTAAATGACTCGCGAGAAAATCACTTTTCAATAAGTAGCCTCGCGTCTCAGCCTTCTTTGCGATAAATCCCCCATCGTCTAATTTATTAAAAGCACGCCGAACTTTGCGGTAAAACGCATCAAATTCTTTAATGTCATCGCTGGCGTTACCAGCTTCAAACCATAATGCAAAACTCGCTTGTTTGGCACTCACCATCTTTGCCTTTGAGAAAAGGTTAAACCGATAAATTACTCCAAGAACATCCTTCAGGAGTCCGTCGAGCGCATCAAAACCCGGACCAAACAAAACACGCAGTTCTGCAAGATAGTTCTTTGTCATAAGCACACGATCTACCACATAAACAGGATAGGTCGTAGTGCTTAACGGGTGTTTTTGAATCAGTCCAGATTTCTCCAAGGCGATTAAAGCGCTAAAGTGGTTGTTGTCCGGTGTTAATAAAATGGTGTAGCCGAGTTGCTCATTCGCCCATTCCGATTTAATCAAATAAGACAGCACGAGTTTTTGTTCCTCGTTCAATTCATTACCCTGCAATTTGTTTTCCAGATGACCGTCAAAAGATTGGAATAATCGTTCCATCCGCTCGTCCAGTAATCTACCGGCGCAAATGTGTAGAGAGACTTCCTCTGAAAACAAACGATAATACGGCAGATCAATTTGGTTCTCTAGGCACAAGTTAACCAACGTCGCCATGCCAATACCACGCCCTTCCCATTTTCGATAAACTCGAAGCACGTCAGCTAACTTTGGATTACGCGGCTTGGCTTCCGGAAGAATGCGACGCAGCGGGATAACGTGATTTGGCGATTCTATAAGCAAATGACTACGAAACGCACCCGGGTTTCGGATAGCGATGTGTGCGCCCGGTTTGATTGCAATGATCGCCTGCTTGTTCACCGAATAATCCCGGTGCGCCAAAGCGTTATTTACCGTCTCGCGCAATAATTGTTCCGGATATTGAGGCATGTTCTGTCCTCCCTGCTGGGCACTGACGCCCACTTGAATATTGCGCAAAATATAAGCGAGACTGCTCTCCATCAGTGGCAAAATATTGTTGGCTAAATCCTGTTTATCCCGTGCAATTTCTTGGGGCACGTCCACATAGCCATGCATCTGACAACGAAAGCCAAGATTGTCTACTGGATGTTTGCCACAAACCAAAGCGCCCAAGGTTGTAACTTGAGCATCTTTGATAAAGCATTTCCGCTCAAGAAACGGCATCGCTCCAGCCAAATCGGCTTTGATCGTTTCAACTTTTACTGGCCGATTTAGATGAGTGATGTATTCGTTGAGCTTGTCCAAATCAAAGTCGTTGGCCGTCAACCCCGGCACAGGTTGTAATTCTCTGGCATGAACGGCCTCCTCCTTGAACTCTTCTTGGGCGTCAGCTTCCGTTTCAGAAATCTTGTGATCACCAGTCAGTATTCGTTTGTATGCCGTTCCGTTGAAAAAAACATACTTTCGGTCAGATGCAAGTTCATCCACATATAACACTGCAACGCGGCTACCAAGAAAGTCGCGCAACTCCATCGGAGGAAAGCAATCCGATAAATCCTGCGGTGAGCCTTTGCGATCTGTAAAAAGTTTTGGAATCTGTTTCAAGTTCGATTCGGCGTGATCGCGCCAGCCGGTTAAAACATACTTACGAGCCGGGCCAGTTCCTTCCTCTTTCACCCCAAGGATAACGATGCCACCGCGTGTGTTGAGAAAAGCGTTTATGCTTTTGTGGCGCTCCTTCCACTCGCCGCCTTCCGCTGGCACGTTCTTAATTTCCAAGCCTTCCGTCTCCAGTTCCTCAAAACGCCCCTGCTGAATCAATTCAGCTAGTTTGTTCAATATGCGGTCAACGACTTTCATTTGGCGGTAGCAGCTTATTCAAAATTTGATTTTTTGCACGCGATTGTTGATGTCGTCCACTTGGAGAAAAGTTCCATTTCCTCCTTAGTTAATCAATATCAATACAACCACTTCCCAATCTTCCCCTCCGCATCCAACGTCACACCCTGACGCCGATACGCCCAGCACATATAGCTGATGCTCACGAAATACGACGCAGGCAGGCGGTTCGCCGCGCAAATCTTCACGCCCAGCAGCGTCGTCTTGCCGCCGAATCCCATCGGGCCGATGCCGAGTTCGTTCGCCGTCTTCAAAATGTCCTGCTCCAGCGCGTCGAGTTCTGGGATGGGATTGCGGTCGGGAATCAGCCGCAGGAATTGCGTCTTGCTCAACTCGTAGCCCGTGGCGCGGTCGCCGCCGATGCACACGCCGAGAATGCCCGGCCCGCAGCCTTTGCCCTGCGCCTGCAACACCGCGTCGAGGATCGCCTTGCGGCAGCCGTCGAGGTCGCGGTTCGCGTTGAGCTTCTCGTTCGGCAACGAGTATTGCGCGCCGACATTTTCGCAGCCGCCGCCCTTCAGCACGAGTTTCACGCTGACTTCGTCGGAACGATGCTGGTGATAATGAAATGCGGGCGCGCCCGGCCCGCAATTCGTGCCGTCATTTTTTCCGGTCAATGAATCCACGGAATTCTGCCGGAGAAAACCTTTCTTAGTCGCGAGCTTCACGGCGTCGCGCGCAGTTTCGGTGAAAGCAATTTGATCGAATCCGACCGGACCATTCACATAAAACAAAATGCTGCCGGTATCCTGACAGATCGGCTGCGATTTGTTTTTGGCGATAGCGATGTTTTTATCAATGATGCTCATCGCGTTCGCCGCGAGGGAATTTTTCTTCTCATTCTCCAGCGATGTCAGGATGGATTGATGGACGTCGTCGGGAATTTCGGCGGACGTGCGGCGGATGAGTTCGACAAGGGAATCTGGCAATTGGCTCATAATTCGGTTTCAGCTTACGACCTCGTCCGGCCAGCGTCAATTTTGACTTGGAACGCGCTTGGTGGCAACGAAAGGATCTTGCAGCTTGAACCCGGCTGTCAGGGTTGGACGGCGAAGTGGGTGCGGCCGGCGGGGGTGATGGCCCAGAGGTTTTCCGGCCAGAGAATCTGGTTGAATTTGACAAACCGCACACTGCCGTCCGCGATGGCATAGTTGGAACCGCCGGAAATGGAGTGCTGGCCCGAGCCGTTGTGCCGGCTGCGTTCCATGCGAAACAGGTCGTTGCCCACGGCTCCGGAAGTTTCCTGCTCCAACAAGTCCATGTAGTAGTCAATCTTGTCGGTGATCTTTTCCCCGATGAACACCGTGTCCGACGGGTGGTTGATGACGGTGGTTTTCATCATTTGGCCGGAATAGTTGTTGTTGAAGAAATTGGCGAGGTCGGCGGCACTCAAAGTCCCTTGCAGATAATCGTCCCACCCGTTCATGAAGTAGCTGCGCGGCCGTCCGTCGGCGGGAAACTGCGAAGTGGGCGTGCCCCACGTCGCCGGATTCGGCCCGTCGTTGGGGCAGACCAGCAACTTGATGTTCTTATAGCCGTCGTAAATGCGGCTGGTCCAGAAATTCTGCGAGACCCGCGGCGGCACCATGTCCTGGTTCTCGTCAAGATACATCCGAAACGACAGGTTCAATTGCGCCAGGTTGTTCACGCAGGAAATTTTCGTGGCTTGCTGCTTGGACTTGGAAACGGCGGGCAGCAGCATGGCGGCGAGGATGGCGATGATGCCGATGACAACCAACAGCTCAATGAGCGTGAAGGCGGCTCGTGTATGTCTGCCAGACATCATTCGATTCATAACCGTGCCTGTTTCCTGTATCAGTGCATTTTTAGCTTTTGTTCTGGCGCGGTCAAGCCTATTATTTTGACGGTTCCCGGCATTTATGGCACCCAAAATTGTTCTCAACGCCTCCCGCAAGGAAATGGTCATGGTGCTGGCGTTTGCCGTCCTGCTCGGCCTTTATGTCTTTTATGGAACCAGTTGTTTCCGCACCCAGCCCATCCACATCGAACTTTCCGTGCGTCCGGCCGTCCAGTTCGTCACGCCCGGCGACCCCGGCGCCAAACCCCGGACGGTTTATGTAACCAGCATCGCGTTGGACCGCGAATATCCGCTAACGTCCATTGAGGTCTTGAGGGTGGGGGATTTGCCGGACAACAAACCGGGGTTTCCGCTCTGGCATCTCGTGGGCAAGTCGGCTCCGACCCGCTCGCTGGTCTATGGCAATGCGCCGGCCGGCATGACCCCGTATGTGTCGGGTGCGCGACCCACGCCGTTGGAGCCGGGTGTCGCCTATCGTATTCTGATCGAAGCCGGACGCTTGCGCGGCCAGCACGATTTCACCATCACCGCTGAAGACGCCACCGGTCGTTGAACTGGGAACCTTGGGCAAAATCAGTGCTTTGGCTGGTTGCCACGCCCAGGGTTTCGGAATTAAAGTCAAACCGTGATCGAGAATCTCCGCGTTGCCGTGCCGCCGTCGAAACCGTTGATGGTTTTTGACGGCGGCTGCAATTTTTGCACGCTCTGGATCCGCCGCTGGCAGCAGATCACCGGCGACGCCGTGGATTATCTGCCGTCGCAGGATGCGAATGTCGCCGCGCAATTTCCGGAAATTCCGCGCGAACAATTTGACACCGCCGTCCAATTTATTGAAACCGACGGCGCGGTTTATCCCGGCGCGGAAGGCGTCTTTCGCGCGCTGGCGAAAAATCCAAACTGGCAATCGCCTCTGGCTGTTTATGAAAATGCTCCGGTCATCGCCCGTGTCACCGAGGCCGCCTACGGTTTTGTTGCCGGACGCCGGACGCTTTTTTCCCGGCTCACGCGCTGGTGCTGGGGCCGGCACGTTGAACTGCCGGATTACTTTCTCACGCGTTGGATTTTCCTCCGCGCGCTCGGCGTGATTTATCTCGTCGCGTTTGTTTCACTCTGGTCGCAAATCAGCGGACTCATCGGCCACAACGGCATTTTGCCAGTCGGCCAGTTCATGTCCGCCGTCAAACAGCAGTGCGACGCCCACGGCATCGGCGTGGACCGGTTTCACCTGTTGCCGACGTTGTGCTGGGTCAATTCATCGGACGGCTTCCTGAATTTCCAATGCGCCGCCGGAACTATTTTAGCAATTCTTTTGATTTTTGGAATTGCGCAAGTGCCGTGCCTGGCCCTGCTCTGGCTGTTTTATCTTTCGCTCGCCACCGTTAGCCAAAACTTCCTTGGCTTTCAATGGGACAATCTGCTGCTTGAAGCAGGATTTCTGGCGATCTTTTTTGCGCCGCTGCAACTGTTGCCAAAATTTTTCCGCGAAGCACCGCCTTCAACAATCATTCTCTGGCTGCTGCGATTGCTGCTCTTCAAACTCATGTTTTCGTCCGGCTGCGTGAAATTGTTGAGCGCCGACCCGAACTGGCGCAATCTCACCGCACTCACGTTTCACTACCAGACGCAGCCGCTGCCGACCTGGCTCGGCTGGTATGCACAGCAATTGCCTTTGTGGTTCCTGAAAATTTCCTGCACCGCGATGTTTGCCGTCGAACTCGGCGCACCGTTCCTGATTTTTGCGCCGCGACGCCTGCGGTTTTTTGGTTGCGCGGCCATCGTGAGCCTGCAGACGTTGATTTTGCTGACCGGCAATTACACGTTCTTTAATTTTCTGACGCTGGCGCTTTGCCTGCTTCTGCTCGACGATTTTATGCTGGCCAGATTTGTGCCGCGCGGCATGTTTTCAAGACGCGTCGGGGCCGGAACGCCGGGCACCGCCCCGGCTCGACTGGAAGACAAACCGAAATTTGCCGGGACGGTGCCCGGCATTCCGGCTCGCCGCCGCTGGCCGAAAGCGGTGACGATTCCGCTCACCTTCGTGGTCATCGCCACCTCGCTTTTTCAGATGATTGCGATGTTTGGCCATCGGTCGAGCCTGCTGCTTCCCGTTTCGGTCGCGGAGGACTGGCTCGCGCCGTTGCGCACGGTCAACAGCTACGGCTTGTTCGCCGTGATGACAACCACGCGCAATGAAATCATCGTCGAAGGCAGTGACGACGGCACCAACTGGCTGGCCTACGAGTTCAAATACAAACCTGGCGATGTGGACCGGCGGTCGGGCTTCATTGAGCCGTTCCAGCCGCGTCTCGACTGGCAGATGTGGTTCGCCGCGCTGGGCAGTGTCCGGCAAAATCAGTGGTTCGTAAATTTCTGCGAACGGCTGCTGCAAGGCTCGCCGGAAGTCCTCGCGCTGCTGGAAAAGAATCCATTTCCCAAACATCCGCCGCGCTACATCCGCGCCGAACTTTATGATTATCACTTCACGAATTTCGCCGAACGCCGCGCGACCGGCGCGTGGTGGCGGCGCCGGCTCATCGGGGAATACTTGCCGCCTGTTTCTATTCGTGAATAGAATCCGCGCGAGTTCATGACCGCATCCAACGATCACCGCGCGCCGGACTGGTTCACGCCCTTGCGATTTGGGACGCTGCTCGCGCTGCTGATTTTCGCCGCGTTCCCGCAGGTGATCCTCGGCGTGGAAACGTTCGTCGCGCGCGACTACGGTTTCTTTGCGTATCCGCTCGCGCATTTCCAGCGGGAATGTTTCTGGCACGGTGAGATGCCGTTATGGGATCCCTACAACCAGTGCGGCGTGCCGTTCCTCGCGCAATGGAACACCATGCCGCTCTATCCGCCGTCGCTGATTTACCTGACGCTGCCGCTGACGTGGTCGTTGAGTTTTTTCTGCCTGCTGCATCTGTGGTTCGCCGGAATGGGAATGTTTTTTCTCGCCCGCCGCTGGACGGGAAACAATTTCGCCGCCGCGTTCGCCGGAACGGTTTTCTCCTTCAACGGCTTCACGCTTGGCCTGCTCATCTGGCCGAGCCATATTGCCACTTTCAGTTGGATGCCGTGGGTCGTGCTTGCAGTCGAAACCGCGTGGCGCGAAGGCGGAAGAAAATTTTTTATCGCCGCCATCGCCGGCGCGTTCCAAATGCTCGCCGGCGGGCCGGAAATAATTTTTTTAACGTGGCTCATCCTCGCGGCGTTGTGGCTGCAACAATTAATTAAAAATGATTCTCCGCGTGGCTCAATGCTCTGGCGTTTTCCGTTCGTCATCGCGCTCGTCATCGCATTGAGCGCGGCGCAATTGCTGCCGTTTCTCGACCTCGTCGCGCACGCGCAACGCGAGGCCGGCTTCGCCGATTTGCGCTGGTCCATGCCTGGCCGGGGCTGGGCCAATTTCCTTGTGCCGATGGCGTTCGGCACAACCGGCACGGAAGGCATCTTTTTTCAGCACGGCCAATACTGGACCTCGTCGTATTACCTTGGTCTCGGCGCGCTCTGGCTGGCTTTGGTCGCGCTGGTCTGCCTGCGTGAACGACGCGTCTGGCTGCTCGGCGGAATCGCGCTGGCCGGGCTGGTTTTTGCGCTCGGCGAAAACACGCCGGTTCTCCCGGCGCTGCAAAAAATCATCCCGCAGTTGAGCTTCATCACTTATCCGGTCAAATACGTTTGTGTCGTCATTTTCACCGTGCCGCTGCTCGCCGCGTTTGCGCTGGCGCGCTGTTTCCTCCTCTCCTCCCTCAAAGGAGGAGAAGACCGGGGTGAGGAGATGAAATCGTTGACTGACTCAATCCCCTCACCCCGGCCCTCTCCCGGCTTGGACGGGGAGAGTGAGAAAACGTCTGGCTTGGGCAGTTCTCAAACGGTTTCTCTTTTGCCGCTCGGTGCGGTTCTGTTGGTGTTGATTGCGATAATTGTTCTCTGGACACAACACGCGCCGCTGCCGGGCGACGACCCTCACGCGCCCTTGTTGAATGGATTTTCCCGCGCGGCCTTTCTGCTTTTGACCGGGGCGGTTCTTTTCATTCTGACGCGCGCCAGCAAAACTCCGCTGCTTCGCTTCGCGCCGCTGTTTTTGATTCTGGTCGCGTGGCTGGACGTGTTCACGCACGAGCCGGCGCAGAATCCGACCGTGACACCGAATGTTTATCAATTGAACCTCGCCCGCGCCCGGCTTGCCATGCAACCGCAGCCGGAACTCGGCGGCTCGCGCGCGATGCTGTCGCCGGCGGCGGCGCTGGAACTCACCCGCTTCGCGGTGAGCGATCCCCAAAATAATTTCCTCGCCAAGCGCGCCGGCCTGTGCGCCGACGCCAACCTGCTCGACGCCATGCCGAAGGTGGACGGTTTCTTTTCGCTCACGCCGCGCCACTTCGACGGCCTGCTCTCGCTGATTTACAGCGTGACGAACGGCAACTGGTCACGGCTCGAAGATTTCATGGGTGTCTCGCAGATCACCGCGCCGGGCAAGCTGCTGGACTGGCAGGCGCGGACCAGTTTCCTGCCGCTTGTCACCGCCGGCCAGAAACCGGTTTTCCTCGACGACACCAACACGCTCTGGGCCTTTGGCCGGAACGATTTTGACGCAAGCAAAATTGTTTTCCTGCCGCCCGAAGAAAGGGATTTTGTGACCGTGACCAACCAGACCGAGGCAAAAATTCTCAATGCAAAATTTGGCAACCACACCGTGGACATTGAGGTGGATGCACAAGAACCTTCGCTCGTCGTCGTGGCGCAAACGTATTATCACAACTGGGAAGCCCGTTTGGATAATTCTGACCAATGGGATCCGCTTTTGCTCCGCGCGAACGTCGCGTTCCAGGCCGTCCAGGTTCCGGCGGGAAAACACGCGATTCATTTATTTTATCAGGATCGCGCGTTTGAAATTGGAGCGGCTGTTTCCAGCATCGGCTGGATTGCCAGCCTGTCCGCGCTCTTAATTTTGCGC
>DATCBW010000331.1:0-12432 GCA_036511615.1 Verrucomicrobiia bacterium
ATCCCCAAAATCGAACGCGCCGCGCCCAAACCGCCGCCCATCATGCTGGAAGACGGCGCGTTGCTCTGCCCGCGCCATCCCGAATCCTTCGCCACGTTCAGATGCACGCATTGTCACGAAGTCATGTGCGGCAACTGCGTGCGCATGATGCGTTTCAAAGGCGGCAAGCCGCTGTTCCTCTGCACCGTCTGCCACAACAAGTGCGAGCGCATCGGCGATCAAAAGCCGGTCAAGAAAAAAGGCTTCTTCGCCCTGCTGCAGGGAACGGTGAAGCTGAAATTCAAAAATCCGCGCGGCAAGGAGAAATGAAGCCGAATGTCCGTCTCCCAAATGATGTTTTACGGCCGCCCTCATCCTGACCTTCTCCCCCGGGGAGAAGGAACAGCGACTGTGCGTTTCTAGTTTTACGGATACGCGTCCGGCAAATCCAGTCGCGTGGATTTTCAGAAAACGGCGAACGTTTCTCCCTCTCCGCTCCCGCAGCGGGAGGGGAGAGGGCCGGGGTGAGGTGATGGCATTTGTTTTGCCGCACTCCGGTCGGGACGCAGCGGCAGCCGTGTGGTGTGATTTTTTCTCGACAAAATTTGCGGGCGCAAAGCGCAGAAGCGCCGTGAGCGCGACACATTTGTAGTTTTGCGTTTTTAGAAATCACAAGCTCCGTCAGGAGCGGCATGGTGGCCGTCCGCAAGGAACTCCGTGCGGAAGAAAATCGCTTCGTGCGGGCGATTTGCCGGTCTGTGCGGAACAATTCCCTCTCCGTGTGCTGAAAATCCGTTCCGTGCGGCCATTTTCCCGTCCGTGCGGCGATAATTCAATCCGTGCGGACACTTTGTCGTTCCGTGCGAGCCAATTCCCGTTCCGTGCGGGCGAAAACCCGTCTGTGCGGCCATTTTTCGATCTGTGGGGTAAAACCACGTCAAAACATGGTAAAAATCACCTTGCGACGACCATTTCCCGGCCTGCGACGGTGATTTTCGGGTTGCGACGGGTGTTTGCTGACCTGCGACGGCCTTCCGCCCAGTTGCGACGGGGTTCCGACAACCTGCGACGCCTTGCCGACGGTTTGCGACGGCGATTTCCGGCCTGCGACGGGTAATACGCGGGTTGCGACGGCTTTCCGACTGGTTGCGACGCCTTTTCGATGACTTGCGATGGCAATTGCCGATAAAAAGTCGCGCCGCGATGAAAGAAAAATCTCCAGCGCCGTTAGGCGCGGCATATTTGTAGTTTTGCATTTTTAGAAATCTCAAGCTCCGTCAGCAACGGTGGCCGTCCACTAGGACCGGGATTAACGCAAAGGCGCAATGACGCAAAGGAACGAATGGAAAGCTTGATCAAACGTTTTGCGCCTTGGCGACTTTGCGTCTTGGCGTTAAATTTTTATGCCGATCCTGCTTGCCGCGCCGAAATAAAATGAAGGCGGGACGGAGCTTGAAAATGTTTGGATGTGATTCTACAAATATGTCGCCCCGGACGGGGCTGGTTGGCCGGCTCGTTGCACTGCCTCACGCAGCAGCAGCCGGTGTGATTTTTTCTTGATAAAATTTTTGGCGGGCGCAAAGTCAAACAATTATGAAAAAGCTGAACTCAATTTATTTAATGCTTCTTTTCGTGTTCGCAATCACGATAAAGGCTCAAACACAAACTGTCACCCTAACTGCTACGAATGGTCTGCCAAGTTCGTTCAATTGCGCCAGCAATCAAATAATCACAATAAATTCATTTATTGGAGACGACAACCTCGGCTCCTACCAAAGTTCCGCACTCATTTCGTTTAACAATGGGAATTGTCTCTCAATCAGCCCCTACCATTACGGAATAAACTCAGGTTCAACATCAGTTTCAGGAAGCGGCACGGGCGTTGCGGTTGCAGGCAACGCCTTTTTTACAGGGGTTACAAACATTTCAGTTTCGAGCTATGGTGGTGTCAGTGCTTTGACGTTCACAATCACCACGCCATCGGTTCAATCAAGCATTCCGGCAAATGCAGTTGTCATTCCAACCGACGCCACAGGCCCAGTGCAAATTGTTCTGGAATCAAGCAGTGACTTGGTTAACTGGACTAGCTCTTTGCCGGGAACTTACGGAAGCACATATACAAATAGGTTTTTCAGAGTTCGAGCAATTGCTCAATAACTCACTCTGTTCACCATTTGAATCGCAATGAGAGAAGCACTTCTTCAGATTGTCGGCTTACATCCAGATTGGTGGTTCTTTCCTGAAGAATCTTCAGTCCAGGGGTTTTTAGGCACTGGTAGAATATTCATTGTAGGCGACCAGCCATCCACTGACCGTTGGGAGATTGATCATCCACATCGGCGTGCGTTTTATGATCTTCTAGTGGCGGAAGGTGCTGGCGACTGTCACTTGACTGATTTCTACAAGCGTCGAGGTCTGGCTGGAGAATTGCGAATCAATGGAATACCAAGCGATTTTAATAAACACCTTAAAGTTTTCCTCAAGGAAGTAGAACTTTTACGTCCCTCAACGATTTTAGCTTTGGGATGGGATGCTTATCGTCTCCTGTTGCAGACACCTGAGTTAAACGGCGTTCTCAAGAAGGTAGGGCTTGAGCGGATATGGCATTTCGGCACAGTGCGACATGGTAACCGTGTGGAGTTTCAAGCAAGATTACGAAGAGCGATCATCGCCGCACGACAGAGGGACTTGAAATGAAGACGCCAAGCCATGATTCTTCCTTCACCGTCAAACAACTATTCTCACAGCCTCAACGCAGCGGCCACAAATCGTCGGATGTTCGGTATTCTGGCCAATATCCGTTTCATAATGCCAACAGCGTTCGCACTTCTGGCCGTCAGCTTTTGTGACAGAAACTTTATCGGATACACCTGCTTCTCCTTTAATTTCCAATTGAGATACATTTGTTAGTTCACGCAATGAATCAACGTCTGTTTTCGACGTAATTAAAGCTGCGCTTGCTCCAGTTAAAATAACTTTTGCATCCAATGATTTGCCAATGTTTTTCGCTTGGCGTGCTTTTTCAAGTTCTGGCAATGCCAGTTCTCGCAGTTCCAATAAAACTCGCCAGCTTATTTGTTCTCCATCTCGCAAAATAAAATTCCTCTGAATCCAATTCGATTCGTGAACGGAATTCACATTTTTTCCCGGCACAAATTCCCACGCTTCGTCCGCCGTGAAGGCCAGGATCGGCGCGAGCATCTGGCACAGGCCGGTCACCAGCCGGTGCAGCGCGGTCTGCGTGGAACGGCGGCGCGGCGAGTTCGCGGCGTCGGTGTAGAGCCGGTCTTTAATGACGTCGTGATAGACCGACGAGAGTTCCACGGCGATGAACTGGCTGAGCTTTTGATAGACGACGTGGAATTCGTATTGGTCGTAGGCGGCGAGGACTTCGGCCTCGAGCTTCGCGAATTCGCCAAGAATCCAGCGGTCGAGGCCGGTCAGGTCTTTGTCTTCAATTTTGTGCGATGGACTATTTGGATCAAAATCGTAGAGGTTCGAGAGCTGGTAGCGCAGCGCGTTGCGGATGGCCCGATAAGTCTCGCCCACCTTGTTGATGCGTTCCTCGCTCACGACGATGTCGCTGCGATAATCCTGCGACGCGACCCACAGCCGCAGCACGTCCGCGCCGTATTTTTTGACGTAGGCTTCGGCGGTCTGCGGTTTTTCGTAAGCGCCCTGCTTGCTCTTGGAAATCTTCTCCCGGTCGGCATCTACCATGAAGCCGTGCGTCAAAACGGTCTTGAACGGCGCCGCGCCATTGCCCGCGAGCGAGAGCAGCAGCGAGGATTGAAACCAGCCGCGATGCTGGTCGCTGCCTTCGAGATAGACGTCGGCCTGCCAACGTCGCGGATCTTTTTCGTCAAATTGAGTGTGCTGTAATTCCTTCCGCTGTTTCAAAACGGCACGCGACGATGAACCGGAATCAATCCACACGTCGAGCGTATCGTTGGATTTGGAAACAGCTTCTGCTCCTTTCCAATCCTTCGGTTTTACGAGTGACCAAAGTTCGCTCGCGGATTTTTCAAACCAGATGTTTGAACCATGTTGCCCAATTAATTTTGCGGCGGCGCGAACAATTTCTGCATCGAGAATTGCAGTTCCATTCGCATCATAAAATGCAGGAATCGGCACTCCCCAAGTGCGCTGGCGGCTGATGCACCAGTCGGGGCGTGAAGCAAGAGCGCCATAAATACGGTTTGAACCCCAGTCAGGAATCCATCTAACTTCGCTTTTATCGGATGCTGAAATCATGGCTCTTGATCGCAATCCGCCTTCTTTCTCATGGTCAAAACCTAAATCTTTGGAAAGAGTTGTGAGGAGTCCAGGTTGATTTACCCATTCATTAAAACGCTTTTTCCACTCGTCTTGCCGGTGATCCACTTTGATGAACCACTGATCCATTGCGCGAAAAATCACAGGTGTTTTGCTGCGCCAACAAAACGGATAACTATGCGGATAATTTTCCGGATGAAGAAGAACATTCTTCTCGTGCAGCAACGCAAGAACGGCTTCGTTCGCATCGCTCTTCTTGCCATGCTTTTCACGAATGGATTTTCCAAGCAGTTCAGCGGGCATTTGCTGTTCCACCGGCAACTCGTTCGTATTTGTCAGCGCGCCCTCATCGTTGACGGGTGAGTAAATCGGCAAACCGTTCGCATGTCCAAGGTTGTAATCATCCAAACCATGACCGGGTGCAATGTGAACAAAACCAGTGCCGGTAGAATCATCAACAAATGCAGCCGGGAAAAGCCGGCCAGTCCTTGCACAAAAAGGATGATGATATTCAATATGTGCAAGTTCTTCAGCGGACAAAGATTTCTCGTTTGTAAATTCAGTCAAACCGCATTGGGCAGCGATGTCATTCAAGCGGCGATCACAAACGATAAATTTTTCATCCCCAACTTTGTATTGTGAGTATTGAAATTTGGGATTAAACGCCACCGCCAAGTTAGCGGGCAACGTCCACGGTGTTGTCGTCCAAATTATGATGAATGTCTTCGTCTGGCCGATGACGGGAAATTTCACAAACACGCTTTGGCTGACGTGCTCGGCATATTCAACTTCGGCTTCCGCGAGTGCGGTGCGGCAATCAATACACCAATAAACCGGTTTCTTGCCACGATAGACAAAGCCATTCGCAACTATGTCTGCGAACAAGCAGAGTTCCTCCGCTTCGTATTCCTTGTTCAGCGTGAGATACGGATTTTCCCAATCGCCGAGGACGCCGAGGCGTTTGAACTGCGTGCGCTGGATGTCAATGAACTTGCGCGCGTAGGCGTCGCAGGCTTTGCGAATGGCTGCCGGATCGAAACTCGCGGACGAGACGTCCGCTGATGCAGGCGGGACGCCTGCGCTCCCCTTGCGCATTTCCTGCGAGACTTTGAATTCAATCGGCAGCCCGTGGCAATCCCAACCGGGGATGTAGGGCGCACTTTTGCCGCGCAGGGTCTGATACTTGACGATGATGTCCTTGAGAATCTTGTTCAACGCGGTGCCGACGTGAACATCGCCGTTGGCGAAGGGCGGGCCGTCGTGCAGGACGAATTTTTCCGCGCCCACGCGTGACGCCTGAATTTTCTCGTAAAGCTTCGCGGCCTCCCATTTCTTCAAACGCTCCGGCTCGCGCGTGACGAGATCGGCCTTCATGGCGAAATCAGTGCGCGGCAGATTCAATGTGTCTTTGTAGTCCATTGCAAAATTGAAGCACAGAAGTTAGCAGCGGACGCAGGCGCTGCCAATAAAATGAATCGCCGCCAAAATGCGCAAAAGGCGCAAAACTTTTTCTCTTGCGTGCTTTGCGCCTTTTTGCTGCCAAAAATTAACGGAGCAGTTTCGGCAAAATGTCTTCCACCAGATCGTGCGCCGACAGCTCAATCCACTCACAATTCCCGTGACGACGAAACCAGGTGAGTTGCCGCTTGGCGAACTGGCGGGTTTTGGTTTTGACGAGTTCAATCGTGCCGGCCAAATCACGTCCGCCGCGCAGATGCTCGACGACCTGCCGGTAGCCGATGGCCTGCATCGCAAATTTGTTTTCGGCCAGTCCGCATTTCAGCAGTTCGCGGGTTTCTTCGACCAGCCCGCGCTCAAACATTTTGTCAACCCGCGCATTGATGCGGGCGTGCAAATCTGCTGTCGGACGCTTGAAACAAAACATGGCAGGGACGGTGCGCTGCGCCGTCCGGTCATCGCAGCGCGATGCACCGGCCTTCCACTCCGCGCGCTGTTCGGAAAACTTTTTGCCGGTCAGGCGGATGACTTCCACGGCGCGGATGACGCGGCGCGGATTTTGTTTGTCAATTTTTTCGTAGGCCGCCGGGTCGCGGTCGCGAAGTTCATTTAGCAATGATTCAAACGGCGCGGCCTCCAGTTCGGCGCGCAATTCAGGATCGGCGGCGGGCGATTCGCCAAGGCCGTCAAGATAGGCCTTGAAATATAGCCCGGTGCCGCCGCAGAAAATGGGCGTGTGTCCGCGCGACTGGATTTCGTCCACCGCCATTTGCGCGCGGCGGATGAATTGCGCGGCGTCGAAGGCGCGGTGCAAATCGCAAACGTCAATGAGGTGATGCGGGACGCGGGCGCGTTCGGCGGGCGACGGTTTGGCCGTGCCAATGTCCAGCCCGCGATAAACCTGCATGGAGTCGGCGGAAATGATTTCGCCGCCGATCTTCTCCGCGAGCGCGAGCGCAATTTCAGATTTGCCAACGGCGGTCGGGCCGGCGATGAAGACGGGGTGGGAGTTGAAGGTTGAAGGTTGAATGTTGAATGATTTTTCCATCTTCACCCCTTCATCCTCGATCCTCATTTGGCTTCACTTCGCCGCGAAAGAATGGCCGCGAGCGCCAGGCCGGCGATAAAAATCGGGATGCTGACGAGTTGTGCCGAGGTGAGTCCGGCGTGGACATGATCGGTCGGATAATCGCCGCGAAAATATTCAACGATGGAACGGAAGACGGCGTAGATGATCAGGTAGGTCGCAAAAACCTGGCCGTCGAATTTTTTGCGGCGGAACAGCCACGCCAGGAAAACGTAGAGAATCAGGTTCAACGCTCCGTCGTAAATTTCCGTGGGATGAACCGGCAGCGACGGGCCGGTCGCGCTGACAAGTCCGGTTTGAAACTGCTGGCTCCACGCAGCGGAGCCGTTCGGAAACGTGATGGCCCACGGCAGATGCGACGGGCGTCCGTAACAGCAGCCGTTCAGCAGGCAGCCGGCGCGGCCAAAGACGCTGCCCAGCGCGATGCTCGGCGCGAGGACGTCGGCAATTTTCCAGACGGGAAGTTTTTTCCAGAGCAGATAACCGATGGCCGCCAGCGTCGAGCCGATAAGGCCGCCGTAATAAACGAGTCCGCCGTGCTGGATCATGAACACTTCCGAGAACGGGCCGCCGGCGAATTCATCCTTCCAATACGTCGTCACATAAACAAAACGCGCACCGGCGATGCCGCCCAAAATGAGCCACAGCACCACGTCGGCGACGGCGTCGCCGGAAATGTTCACGCGGCGGGCGCGGCGCGTGGCCGTCCACAGCCCGGCGAAAAACGCCAGCGCCATCATCACGCCATACCAGTGGATGGTCAGCGAACCGAGTTGAAACGCGATCGGATGCACAAAGAAAATTAAACCGTCGAAGTGAAAAATGAAATTTTAATCCACCTCCTCATCCGCAAAAATTGGCACTGTCCTGATTTGAAATTCGGAGCGCGAGTTGTCCCAACTCGCAGCGCGTGCCGACGGGCCAACCGTGGAAAAATATGACGTGCCTTTTCAATCCAGCGCGCTGCGGCTTGAGACAAGCGCACTCCGTCAAATTAGACACCACCCAAAAATTGAACAATGAGGAAGACGATGAGGAAGCGGATGATTTTTTCAATTGGTCGCCACGCCGGCGGGAGGAAGTTTCGGTGGCATGGGTGGAATCAGATTCGGCGGCACGGCGGGCGACGGCATTGTCGGCCAGATGGGAACATACGCCACCAGGTCGCGCCAGGCCTGGCGTTCCGACGGCGACATCTGTGACCAGCGCGCGGCGTTTTTCAGAAACTCCGCGCGTTCGGCGGCGCTCATGCCGGCGAACTTGGCGTAGTTGCGCAGGCAGGTCATTTTTTGTTCCGGCGGCAGCTTGTCAAACGACTCCAGGGTTCTTTCCATCTCGGCGCGTTCAGCGTCGGAAAGCACGTTGAGCGTCTGCTGTTTTTCTTCCGGCGTGAATTCAAAGAACTGGTTGAACTGCGCGGCGATCTGCTGTTGTTCGGAAGTTTCCGCCGCATTGTTCGTCGTCTCGATGTGGGCGAAGTAATGCAGCGCCGCGTCGTTCGCCAGAAATTCCTGCTGCAACGGCGGCGGCAGAATGTCCCACTGCTCCAGCCGCGCTTTGACGAGGCCGCGCAAATGCTCCGGCACCTGCGCGAGGCGTTCCACACGGTTCGTCGGGGACATCTGCATCAGCGGCGTGAGCCACCAGCGTAGTTCGGTCGCGCGCAGGCGCAGTTCGCGCTCGTCCGGCGGGAGCATCAGATATTCATGGACCTTGGCGAGAATCCGGGCGCGGGCTTCGGGGGGACGGTTTGTCAACGAACGAACGCGTTCCACCGGCGTCATGGCGAGCAGTTGCCGGAAAAAATCCACCGGCGACTGCAACTGCGGCAGCGGCGGCAGGTTGGTTGGTGAAACGGCAAGTTCCGGCGGGAGCGGCGGCATTTGCGCGTGTGCCGAGAAAACCAGCGCGGCGGCCAGGAAAACAATGGTCTGGCACGCCCGGCTCATTGCAGATCGGCCAGCAGTTCGCCGTCCGCGTGCGCTGACGCGCCCATGCGCTGGATGGCTTCGAGATTTTCCAGCGCGTCCGCGCTGGGCAGCGGCTGGGTTATGGCCAGTCTGGCCAGGGTTTTCGCCAGCGCGAAACGCTGCGAACTGGCCTCGTGACGCCGGATGCCGACGCCGGCAAAAATCAGAACGGCGGCGGCCACCGCGAGTCGCGGCAAAAGCTGGTGCCAGCTCCAGTGCCAGCGCGGACGCGCAGACTGCTTTTCCTCCAGTTCGACGGCGGCCAGCACACGCGCGGTGAAGTTGGACGGCACGGGGACGTCAGGAATTTTGGCGAGCGCGTCCGTGAGCCGGACTTCCAGATCCAGTTCCGGCTGCACGCGCAGGCCGGCGCGTTCGGCCTCGGACAATTTCCGTCGCCACAGCGATTCGCTTGAATCTGAAGGTTTGTTTTCCATCGCTTCAAATTGAAAACCGGGTTGCGGTCAAAGTTGCAAAAATTTTTGCGGCCCGGCTGTTCAAATTCCGTGCCATGGGCTAGAGTTACCAACTCAAGGCCATGCCGACCAATCAAAAAATGCGCTGCCAATGCCAAAAAATGCGAAGCTGCCCTCCGGCCCGAGGCTGCTATGCTGTGGGCGGATGAATTTCCAATGAAGATCGCTGAACCAAAACCGCCAAAGGCCGCCGCCGCCTTGGCCGCGCGTGACCGTTTTGTCCGCGCAGCGCACTGCCAGGCAGTGGATCGTCCGCCCGTGTGGCTGATGCGCCAGGCCGGCCGCGCCTTGCCCGAATATCGCAAGCTCAAGGAGAAATACACCTTTGTCGAACTGGTGCAGAATCCCGAACTCGCGGTTGAGGTCTCGCTCCAGCCCGTGCGCCGGTTCGGCTTCGACGCCGCGATTTTGTTCAGCGACATCCTCGTGATTCCCGAAGCGCTGGGGCAGACGTATCATTTCAAGGAAACTGGCGGCGTGCAGATGGATTTCGCCGTCACGAGCAAGGCGGACATTGAAAAACTTTCCGTCGGGCGCGTCGTCGAATGCTTGAGTTATGTTGATAAGGCGCTGCGAATGCTCCACAAGGAACTCGGCGACCAGACGGCGCTCATCGGTTTCAGCGGTTCGCCGTGGACGCTCGCGACGTTCATGATGGAGGGTGCCAGCGTGCCGAAATACAGCCGCGCGCTGCAACTGTTCCGCGAAGATCCGAAAGCCTATTTCGCGCTCGCCGAAAAACTAACCGCCGCTGTTAGTGTGTATTTGCAGATGCAGATCGCCGCCGGCGTGGATGCGGTGCAAATTTTCGACAGCCACGGCGGTCATCTGGCGCCGACGGAGTTTCAGGAAGCCAGCGGAAGGTGGACGAGGGAAATTATCAGCAGCCTTGGCGGCAAAGTTCCTGTCATCCATTTTTCACTTGGCACGCATGAGAACTGGCCCGACTTAATTGCCACCGGCGCGAATGTCCTCGGCATTGACTGGCAGACTTCCCTGGCCGAGGCGCGGAAAATCATTCCGGCGCACATTGCGTTGCAGGGAAATTTGCCGTCCGCGCTGGTCAGCGACGCGACGCCGGAAATTGTTGTGCGCGAAACAAAAATTATTTTGGAAGCCATGCGCGGACGTGCCGGACATATTTTTAATCTCGGCCACGGTTTGACACCAGCAGCAAAACTGGAAAACATCGCCGCGCTGGTGGACACTGTGAAAGGTTTCAAATGAAGACGCTGAATGTAGATCTCGATTTGGTCAAGAAATACAACGTGGCCGGCCCGCGTTACACCAGCTATCCGCCCGCGACGAAATTCACCGACGCGATTTCGTGGGAGCAGCTTTCTGAAAAGATTGAAGCCAACAATCAATCACCGCGCGACCTTTCCATTTATTTTCACATTCCTTTTTGCGAAACGCTCTGCTGGTTCTGCGGCTGCACGACCGTCATCACGCTCAACCACGACAAGGGCATGGCCTACGTCGAAGCCCTCGGCCGCGAAGTCGCAAAAATGGCGCCGCTGCTCAACCCGGACCGCAAGGCCGTTCAACTCCATTTCGGCGGCGGCTCGCCGACCTTTTTGCGCCCTGACGAAATCCGCCGGCTCGGCGAAATCATTCATAGACATTTCACGTTTTCGCCGGACATCGAGGCCAGCGTCGAGGTTGACCCGCGCCGGCTCACGCGCGAACATCTCGTGGCACTGCGCGAGATCGGTTTCAATCGTGCCTCCATGGGGGTGCAGGATTTTAATCCGAAAGTGCAGGAGGCCATTCACCGCATCCAGCCGCGCGAGATGACGCAGCAGGCGATGGATTGGATGCGCGAACTCGGCTTTGGCTCGATCAATCTGGATTTGATTTACGGCCTGCCGTTTCAAACGCCGGAGACGTTCAACGAAACGCTCGACACCGTGCTGGAAATGAAACCCGACCGCCTCGCCGTGTTCAGCTACGCGCACGTGCCGTGGATCAAGCCAGCGCAAAAAATTCTGGAGGACAAGGTTCTGCCGTCGCCCGAATCCAAGCTGGAAGTTCTTAAACTCGTCATCGAGCGGCTCACGGCGGACGATCAATACGTCTATATCGGCATGGACCATTTTGCCAAGCCGACCGATGAACTGACCCTTGCGCAGCGCAACAAACAGCTTCAGCGGAATTTTCAAGGTTACAGCACGCGCGCCGGTTCGGACATCTACGCGTTCGGCATGAGCGGCGTTTCGCAGGTGCCCGATGCCTACTGGCAGAACGAAAAGGAGCTGCCGAAATGGCAGGCCGCCGTGGACGCCGGCAACGTGCCGCTGCACAAGGCCTATTTCGTAACCGACGAGGACAAAATCCGCCGCGAAACCATCATGCGGACGATGTGCGACCTTTCGCTCGACTTTGCCGCCATGAGCGCGAAGCTCGGCCTCAACTTTGAGCAGCATTTTGAAAGGGAACTCGCCGCGCTCGCACCGTTCGCCGCCGATGGTCTCGTGAAGCTCAAGCCCGGCAGCCTTGAAGTGACCGACGCCGGCCGCCTCTTCATCCGCAACATCGCGATGTGTTTCGACAACACGCTCGGCGCGGCGAATGAGCGGAGACATTCCAAGACGATTTGATTTTCAGTCTTTTTTGCTTTTAAGCCCATGCAATTGCTTGAGCCGCTATTTTGAATTCCTCCGGCATTCGGCATGTCTTGCGATTTCCGTCCTTGAAAACAATTATCTGCGAGCCTGAAGCATGGAATTGCATGTCTTCCTCTTTGTAAAAATCAAAAACGAGCTTCGCGCTCACTCGCTGGAGATCTTCGATGTGCATTTTGCATAGAATTGTATCAAACATGAAAAATGGCTTCTTGAAATCGCAGTGAGCGTTTTTTGTGCTCAAGATGAGACCATTCGCAAAATGATTTAATGCGTTCGGGACGCATTCTTTCACCCACATTTCCCTTACCACTCCTTGAATTGCAAAGTATTCAACAAAATACACATTTGTCGTCGCGTTGGTTTTGCCAAGCGTCACAACGGTTCGATAATCAAAAGTTGGATTCATAACCCCGAATGCAATTCCTAGAGCGTATCTCATAAATGCCGCAAGAGGATGATTACCGCCGCCAAATGAACAAAGCCTTGAAAATTCTCCGCGTGGTATTCATAACGGACCACCAGCCGGCGGAAGTGGAAGAGCCAGGCAAAGAGCCGCTCGA
>DATCBW010000332.1:0-14552 GCA_036511615.1 Verrucomicrobiia bacterium
ATCGGCTCGTGAATTGAAAATCATGCCTACCGTCCTGCGCATCGGCCCCTACCGGTTCCACTTCTACAGCCGCGAAAACAACGAGCCGCCGCACATCCATGTTGAACGCGACGACCAGGAGGCAAAATTCTGGCTGCATCCGGTTTCGCTCGCCGGCAATCACGGGTTTTCTCCAGCCGAACTCCACCGCATTGAACAGCTTGTGGAAGAGCATTGCCAGAAGCTGCTGGAGGCGTATATTCAACGGCATGGTCATTGAACCGAAAACCGAAACCGTCGCCGCACGCTGCTGGGTGGAAGCCCGGCGCGTTTGTCTGGAGCTGGTTGACGGCCGGTTTGTCAGCTTTCCGGCGGCAAAATTTCCCCTGCTCGCCAGCGCCCCCGACCACCTGCTCCAAAAGGTGCGGCTCCGGTTAAACGGCCTGGCCTTGCGCTGGGAAGAACTGGACGAGGACATCTGGGTGGACGATGCGGTTTGCGGACGGTTTCCGCGCGCGAAAGAATTAGTCGCCTGACTAATTTTTAAGATTACGCCACAAAGGTTTTTCTTGCTGGCCTTGCAGATTTGGCCGAAAATTTCCGCGATGACCAAAGTTCTCCTTTTAGGCTTGGGCCGCTGGGGTGCCAACCATTTGCGCAATCTCAACAATCTGCCCGTGGAATTGTATGTGGCCGAGATCGGCGACAAGCAGCTTGAACCCGCCCGCAAGCTGGGCCTGCCTGCCGAACGGCTCACGACCAACTACAAGGATTTCATCGGCAAAGTGGACGGCGTGGTCGTCGTCACGCCGGCACAGTCGCACTTTCCGCTGTGCAAGGAATTCCTCGAAGCCGGCAAGGACGTGTTCGTCGAAAAACCGCTGACGCTCGCCAGCGAAGAATCCAAGCAACTTGCGGAAATCGCGGACAAGCACAAGCGCATCCTTCAGGTCGGACACATTTTGCGTTTTGACCCGGCGACGCTCTGGCTGCGCGACGCGGTCCAGAACGGCGAGTTCGGCAAGGTCAACATGATTCGCGGCCATTTCGGCGGTTTCAAACGTCCGCGCAATGACAGCGGCGTGATGTTCGCCGACGGCATCCATTTCGCGGATCTGTTCAATTTCATCCTCGGCGCGCAGCCCAAAACGGTGCAGGCCATCAACCATGATTTCATGGGGCGCGGCATGGAAGACGTGTCCTTGGTTTCGCTGGAATATGACACGCCGCGCGGCAAAACCTGGGCCACTGTGGAAGCGGAGTATTTCATTCCCGGCAAATTTCGCGAGGTCATCGTCTGCGGCGACAAATTGAGCGCCGTGTGCGATTACAATGTCGCGCAATACAAAATCAAAACCTACGCGAATACGCACACGCCCGCCGGCGGGAAGGATTTCAAGGCGAACGAAGGCGTCGTGACACAGATCGAAACGCCGCCGGAGGAACCGCTGCTGGCGGAACTGCGTGCGTTTCTGGATTCGATGAAAACCCGCGCCACGCCGCGCGCCGATGCGTGGTCGGGCTATGATTCCGTCCGCGTGATGAATGCCGCGCTGGAATCGGTGAAAACCGGCAACGCGGTTGAACTGAAATAAATTTATCCGCGAATTTCGCGAATGGACGCGAATACAAAAAAGAAACGCGCGCACGTTTCTTGCAACAAAAGTAATTAGCGAAAATTAGCGCAATTCGCGTCAAAAGTTTTTTATGAGCAAAATACCGTTATCAAAATGTTTCGTGAACCCGGAAGTCGAGGAAGCCGCGCTGCGCGCCATTCGCTCCGGCCAATACATCCTCGGCAAGGAATCGCAGGCGTTCGAAGCCGAACTCGCCGCGCACACCGGCACAGCCACCTGTGTCCTGGGTTCCTCGTGGACGATGATTGTCTATTGCCTGCATCAGTTGCAGGGCATCGGGCCGGGCGACGAAATCATCGTGCCCAGCCACACCGCGTTTCCGACGATGGAGCCGCTGATTCATCTCGGTGCGAAGCCGGTGTTCGCCGACATTGACGACACGTTCGTCATGGATTTGGCGCACGTCGAATCACTCATCACGCCGCGCACCGTCGGCATCATTGGCGTGCATCTTTACGGCCATCCGATTGACAACGACAAGCTGCTCGCCATCGCGAAAAAAAATAAATTGTGGGTCATCGAAGATTGCGCGCAGGCGCAGGGCGCGAAATACAAAGGCAAAACCGTCGGCAGCATGGGCGACTTCGGCGCGTTCAGTTTTTTCCCTTCGAAGAATCTCACCGTCCTCGGCGACGGCGGCTGCATCACGACGAACAAAATTGATTACGCCGACCGGCTGCGGATGCTGCGCAATCACGGTCGCCAAGGCAAATACGATCACGAGTTTCCCGGCTACAATGTCCGCTTCAACGAGATCAACGCTGCCATTGGCCGCGTGATGTTGAAGCACCTCGACGGCTTCAACGAACAGCGCCGCAAAATCGCCGCGCGCTACGATGAACGGCTTAAGGGCATCGTGCAGACACCGCCCGTGCGCGAATGGGCCACGCCGGTTTATCATATGTATGTCGTCCGTGCCGAGAAGCGTGACGACCTCCAGAAATTCCTGAAGGAGAAAAACATTGAGACCGGCGTGCATTATCCGAAGCCGAACCATTTGCAGCCCGGCGTCATCGGTCTGTTCCCGAACACGCCGAAATTGCCAAACACGGAAAAAGCGGTGAAGGAGATTTTGTCGCTGCCCGTCCACGGCGAAATGACGCTGGATGCGGCCGACAAGGTCTGTGACGCGATGGCGGAATTTTACGAGAAGAAATAGGCCGCTAGAATTCTAGCAGTCCCGACACGCCGAAATAGTTCTTCTAGAAAAACTGTGCGTAATCACGCAGCACTGGTTCGATGCGCGCTTCTTCGTTGTAGGCCGGAATCAGAATGAGCAGGCTCGATTCTAATACGCGGATTCAGTAACAGAAACCGATAGGGCAATCACTCTTGGGAATTTGGTTGTTTGATTCGTCGAGGTTAATATAGCATTGCAGGAGGGTGAACTTCGCAGGTCTGCTGATTCCGCAACTCAAATCATCTTTCTTTCGGTGGCTATTTCTGGCAAAATTGAGTCATCGGAATGATCGTTGCAGCCAAAGAAAATCGTGAAGTCACGCTGCCGGAAGGCGTCAGTCTGCGGCGCGTGGCGGAGGTGTTGGTGCACGCCTGGGAAGCCGGCGCGCATCAGTGGACGGACAGCCCGCTGCAATTGCGTGAAGGTGCGTCGCCCAAGCCGGCGATGCCCGCGCCGCAGGACGCCCTGGACTTGTTCCGGCTGCTCGCGGAACGGCGCGTGCCGTATCTGCTCGTCGGCGGAATGGCGATGCTCACTTACGTCAATGGCCGCAATACTAAGGACGTGGACTTGTTGATGTCTCTTGAAGCCTCGCGGGAAATTCCGGAACTCGAAATTCTTAACCGGCAGGATTTTTTCGCCCGGGCGCAGTTTCGCAGCGTGCAGGTGGATTTGCTGTTCACCTTCAACCCGCTGTTCAAAATCGTTCTGGAAAAATTTGCCACGACGCATCAATTTGCAGAAATGAAAGTTCCGGCGGCAACGGTTGAAGGTTTGATCATGCTGAAACTTTACGCGTTGCCGTCGTTGTATCGGCAGTTTGATTGGGATCGAATTTATGTTTATGAAAGCGACATCAAGCTGTTGCTCGCGCGCCATAAACCGAAGATGGAGCCTTTGTTCAAATTGCTCGAACCGTATCTTCTGGCAACGGACATTATCGAACTGCGGAAAATTATTTCCGAAGAACAACAACGCATCGCCAGAGCCGAAGGCGGCGCACCCAGTTGAATGTCAACCAACGAAACCCAACCCGAAATCAGCCTCGTCATTCCGTGTTACAACGAGGAAGGGAATCTGCGCGAACTCGTCAAGGCCATCCGCGCGGCGGTCGAGCCGTTGAAGATTCCCTATGAGGTCGTCATCACGGACGATTGCAGCAAGGACAAGTCGTGGGAGATTCTCAAGGAACTCGCGGCGGCTGACCCGCGCATCCGCGTGCAAAAATTTGCGTTCAACTGCGGCGAAAGCGCGGCGAGCTTTGCCGGATTGAAAGCCGCGCGCGGCAAATATCTTTTCACGCTCGACGCGGACTTGCAGAACGACCCGAAGGATTTGCCGAAATTTCTGGAAGTTTTGAAAAATTTCGATTGTGTCTGCGGCACGCGCGTAAAGGCGCGCGGCGAGGGTGATAATTTTATCCGCGTCGCGTCGTCGCTCATCGCCAACGCTGTGCGCAACAAGTTGAGCGGCGAAAAAATTTCCGACGCCGGCTGCACCTACCGCGCGTTCAAGCGCGAGTGCATTGAAAACCTGAAATTCTTCAAAGGGATGCACCGTTTTCTGCCGACGCTGTTCAAGATCGAAGGCCACACGGTCACGGAAATCGAGGTGAGCAACAATCCGCGCTTCGCCGGCCAGAGCAATTACGGCGTGTGGAACCGGCTCTTTGCGTCGTTTTACGATCTGCTCGCAGTGCGCTGGATGAAAAAACGGATGTTCAAATACCAAGTGGCGGAAAAGATCAATTGACCGGTCGCGGATTGAAAATTTTCCGGCGCAAGGGCACTCTGTTCAAGCTGTGCCGCATTTCCTGATCAAAATCATAAACTGCCTGTTGCTGGTGGTCATTCTCATCGGCGTTCCGGCCATCACTCACGCACAACTGGGCGACTGGCAGATTGCGTCGGCATCCAAGGCGCGAGCATTGATTTTCTACGGACTGGTGCTGGCCGCCGCCGGGAACGCGATGCTGGCCATGTTCCTCAAGAAGCACAAAGACCAGATTTTGTGCTGGGAATGGGCGGCGGTTTTCGGCGGACTGCTGGCCGCGCAATACGCATATACTAACGGCTATTTGAGCTTCGACTGGCTGAAGAAAATTTTGTTGTGGCTACAGACCAAACTTTGACCGGCTTCAAGCCAGATAAAGTTCCACCGGCTCCGCGCCGAGCGTGCCGGAGAGTTTTTGCAGATACGCCGGGGACTCGACCTCCTCCAGATTTTTCCGGGCGCGCGACAAACGGTCGGCGATTTTCAATTGCTCGGCCACGTCTTCATGGCTCGGCTTGCGCAAAAAGGCGTTGAGGTATTCGGCATGGCGTTTCCAAAGCGCGCGGTCAACCTTCTGTTTTGCCTTCAACCGTGCGGCATACCAGTCGCTGGCCAGCAGATTTTCGCGCGTGAACAGTTTTCGGAACGCTGGATCGTCTAGGCCTTTGCCCTCCCATTGGTCGTGGAGCATGATGTGCAGCAGCGCCTTCAGCGGCGGACACGCCTGCGCGATGCTGCCGTCGTCGAAATACATTTTGGAGACGCGCTTCTGCGTGGCGATGATGTTGTCCATGCCGTCAACAAAAATGTCCAAGTCCTGCAATTCCGGCTTGAGCATCTCCTCGGTAAAGACGGCGTGCGGATGATTGAACACGCGTCCGAAGAAAAAGTGGACGAACCGGATGTTGATGCGATAACCAAGCCGGCCGGCGAGAATTTTTTTGCCCTTGTGCTCGAAGTCTTCGAGCTTGTCGAGGAGGCGGCTTTCAATGAGAAATTTTGGCACGCGTTCCTCCGGCATCATGCGCGAAAAAACCTCCGGCACGATCAAACTCACGTCGTGGTCCACGCGCACCTTTGGGCCGACGTAGCCGGCGGCAGTCACGAACGCATTTTGCCCGGTGAGGATGAACGACACGAGCGCGTTGTTCAAATCCATGATCGGCGGCAGCGCGTTGAACGGGCCTTTGGTGAGCGCGCCTTCGGAACCCGCGCCGGTCGTGGATGGCGATTTGCCGGTCATGCTGCAGATGAATTCCATGAACAACTCCGGCAGTTCCATGTAGTGGACCGGATTGTAGCACGCGAGCGAACGGATGCCGGCTTCCGGCGGATTGTTGCGGCGGCCGGGCAGCACGGCGTCCACGGGCGTCGGCACGATGGCGGTCGCGGGCATCCGGCGACGCAGGCGCGCGCCAGTTTCGGCAATGTAAGTTTCGACGGGATGAACGAGGTCGGGACGCTTTTGCAGGTAGCGCGGATTTTTGCTCGGCTTGCCGTCCACGAGGCGCGGATGCGCGGATGAGACAAAAAAATCCGGCTGTCCTTCGGCGGCGAATTCGCGGATGAGGCCCTGCATCGGCGCGGTGAACTCGTGGAAATGGATCGCGTCCTCGACCAGTTCGCGCGCATCCCGGTGCGTGAGCGGCTCGTAGTTGGAAAAGAAATTGTCCAGCCGCACGAAATCGGATTCCGTCAGCTTGTCGTAGCCGCGGTGAATGGCATCGTCGGGCCGCTGGAACAAACGCTGTTCGCAGTTCTGGACGAATTTCAGCGTCGCGCCCTGGTCCATGCCGGAAAGATTTTCCACACGCTCTGTCGGCACCAGCACGGATGCGGTGATGTCGTCCTCCAACTGCACCTTCATCGCCGGATGAAAATCTTTGCGCAGGCCGAATGTCCGCCACGAGCCGTCCTTGTCGAAACCCACGCGCAGCCGGGTGGTCACCAGCACATGATTGTCACACTTCAACTCATAGCCCGGCGTGCCGTTGATGATGTCCACACTGAAATGTTCGCGCCAGTCGTCGCCCCACTCGGGCTTGTAATAGCGTTTCACAACGAAGACGAGTTCCTTGACGTGCTGCGGAATCGTTTCCACCCAGCCGTTGTATTCCGGCGTGAATTCGCGCTTGTCCGGCGTGAGCAGCTTGATGACCGAACCGAGTGAACGCTCCGCTGCCAGAATCGTGCGCGTGTCCTTCCGCCGTTTGTCCGCGAAACGGTCAGAGTAATCCCGTCTGACCAAAGTCTCAACCTGGTCAAAATCCCTCTTTGAATCCGCGACAAACACCGGCCCGGTCAGAATCGCGTCGGTGATCGGCTTGGAAATTTCCGACTTGCCGCCGCCGGAAACCGTGCAGGGCTTGTGGCAGACCAGGCCTTCCGCCGCCGTGCCAACGAGCCGCCACGAGCGGTTTGCGCCCGGCGGCTTTTCCATGCGCACCTTGTAGCCGGACGGACGGATGTAGGTTTTGTCCGGCTGCAACTTGATCGCGTGTTCGCCGGTCTCGTTCGTCCAGGAAACGGATTGCTTGTGCAAATCAAACAGCGCGTGTTCGGGGATGTAGATGACTTCGGGAAATTTCTTGTCAATGCCGTAGCCCTCCAGTTTCAAATCCATCAGGCTGGCGTAAAGCAGCGACGCCTCCTTGAAATTGTGGCCGAGCCGGCGGACGTGCATGTCGCCGCTGAATTCCTCGCCCAGATCGTAGCTCGGAAAAACCAGCGCGCCGCCGGCGTGCTCCTCCTCGCAGTTGCCGAACAGGTTCGCCGCGTAGCTGATCTGCGTCTTGACCTCTTTTTTGCAGTAGCCGTAATAGTTGTCCGCGATGAGCGTGACGATGACGCCGGATTCATCGCGGCAGGTCAGCTTGAACGCACCGCCGTTGTTGTAGATTTCATTCTCATCCTTCCAGCACATCCCGTCGCGGCGCTGGCGTTCCGTGGCCTGGTCCCAGTGCGGCAGGTCGGCGGACTTCTTCGTAGCCTTGACCAGATGCGGCGCGAGAATGACGCAGCCGGTGTGGCCGGTCCAGTGTTCCGCGTCGAGCGCGGAATCGTTTTCCGGCAGCAACGGATCGCCGCCGTTGCCAAAAATGCTTTCGATGAAATCCAGATTGCTGACCAAGTTCCCGGGAACGAAGAAACGGATCTCCATCGTTTTCTCCGGCGTGAAATTCGTCACGGCGGGGCAGACGAGCGGGCGCAGCAGCAGCGAAACCAGACATTCCGCCGGGTTCGGCTGCGTGGCGGTGAACGGCAGTTGCATCAGTTCGCGCGGCGGATTCAGCGCCAGCGCGAGCAATTTGGCGAAGGTGATTTTCGGCACGCCGAGCTTGTCGTCGGGAATCGGCAGGCCGCCTTCGGGGACGTGAAAAATTCCCTGCGTCGTGCGGCGGTCGCTTCGCGGATTGTGAAGGACGCCCTGCTTGACGCGGTAGGAATTGATGATGTCGGACGAGAAAAAATCGCGGTCCAGCGGCAGCGAAAGAACGCGCGCCAGGCCGGGCCGGTCGAGCGTGAACGTGCGCGACGGTAGTTTCGTCACCGGCACGTCCTGCAAATAGTCGTAGAGAAATGTCTGGATGCGCGCGTCGGCAGGGCAGAGGTATTGGCCGAGGAGGCGGTCCTTTTCGCGCGACTGGCCGGCCATTGCGGCGGCGATCTCGGCGAACTCCGCGTCGCCCTTGATCGGCACCGGCTGGCAGCCGATGTGGGCGAGCTTGACGTTGATGTGGGCGATCAGGTGCGCCGGCAGGCGCGATGCGTTGGTTGATTGCAGATGGCTGTTCATTTTGATTCTCCGGCCAAATCCTTTCCGCACACAATGCACGGTTCGCGGCGGCAGGTAAATAATTTTCCGCAGCCGGCGGAACCGACGGTGAAAATTTCCCGCTAGTGCTGCCCGCGAAAAACGGCTAAACCAATGCCGGATTGAGCCATTCAAAAAACACCCGGCTGGCCTTGCTCACGCGCGTCTTGACGCTGGCCGCGCTCTATTCTCTCGCCGGTTTGCCGGGCAGGCACGCTGCGGCTTTTTCAGGCCGGGAAAGCGTGGCGCTCATCTGGCCGCCGGCAGGCATCGCACTCGCGGCAATTCTGCTTTTCGGCTGGCGTTACTGTCCGGTCGTTTTCCTCGGTGCGTTTTTATTTTCGGTCGTTGACGGACTTCCGCCGGACTTGTTCACGCTGGGCGTCGCCGTCGGAAGCACCGTCGGCGCGCTGGTCTGCGCTTTTCTTTTGAAGCGGTTTTTGAAGTTTCAGAACAACTTGGAGCGAGCGCGCGATGCGGCGGGCTTTCTTCTTCTTGCCGGCCCACTTTGCGCGTTGATCAACGCCGCGTTCATCGCCGCCAGTTTCGTCTGCGCCAAAAAAATCAACGGGGACGCCGCTTGGCCGCTGACCTTGCAATGGTGGATTCCCAACGCCGTCGCTCTGCTGGTGATCGCGCCGGTCATTCTCACCTGGGCCACGCGGTCGTCGGTCCGCATGAATTTTTTGCGGACGATGGAAGCCGTGGCTGGCACGGCGGGACTTTTGGGCGGCACGCTGCTCGCGTTCGGCCTCTGGATCGTGCCCGCCGCGCAAGCCTTCCCGCTCGAATATCTGCCGTATCCGTTTCTGTTGTGGGGCGCGCTGCGGTTCGGCCCGCGCGGCGCGGCGACCGGCACGCTGATCGTTTCCGCCATCGCATTTTTTTCGCTGTTGAAAAAGACCGGCCCGTTTATGACGGGCCACGACGCGGAAAGCTGGCTGCAACTGGCCGGCTACCTCGGCGTCCTGGGCGCGACCAATCTGCTGCTCGGCGCCGCCGCCGCCGAACGCCGCCGGATGCTGGTTGAAATCATCGAAAGCGAAAAGCGCCTGCGTGCGGTCGTCGCCGACCAGTCGGATTTGATCTGCCGCTTTGAACCCGACGGCACGCTGACTTTTGTGAACCCGGCCTTCTGTGAGTTCCATGCGAAAGCAGAGGAGAAGCTGCTCGGCACGGATTTTTTCCTGACGCTGGAAGACAAGGAGGCGGAAAATTTTCGCGCCGCCCTGCAATCGTTGCCGGACGCCAAACCCGTTTTTAATTTCGACCGCCGCGCCACCGCCGCCGCCGGCCATGTCGAGTGGCATCAGTGCAACATCCGCCGTTTGAGCCGCGACGGCGGGAAAAGTTTTGAGTTCCAGGCCGTCATGCAGGACATCACGCCCCGCAAACGCGCCGAGCTGGCGGAGCAGGAAGCCAAGGCCACGCTGGAAAAGATCAACCAGCAGCTTCACGCCGCCGCCGCCGAAGCGCGCGCCGCCGCCGAGCACGCCAACCGCGCCAGCAACGCCAAAAGCGAATTCCTGGCGAACATGAGCCATGAAATCCGCACGCCGCTCACCGGCATCCTCGGCATGGTTGAACTGCTCGGCCAGACGCGCCTCGACGCGCGCCAGCGCGAGTTCGCCGCCGCCGCCGCCGAAAGCGCCAACGCCCTGCTTCACGTCATCAACGACGTGCTCGACTTTTCCAAGATTGAAGCCGGGAAAATGACCGTCGCGCGGGAGAATTTTTCCATCCGCGCGATTGTGGATTCCGTGTTGGAGAACACCGCCGCGCACGTTGCCGTGAAAAAGGTCGAACTGGCCGCCATCGTCCGCCGCGAAATCCCCCGCCAGCTCAAGGGCGATCCTGGCCGGCTGCGCCAGGTGCTGCTCAACCTCGTCGGCAACGGCGTCAAGTTCACCGACCGTGGCGAAGTCGTCGTCCGCGTGCAGCCGCTCCAGCAGTCGCCGGGAAAAATTGTGCTGCGTTTCGAGGTGGCCGACACCGGCGTCGGTTTGACCGCCGATGAAATAAAACAACTGTTCCAGCCATTCACGCAGGTGGACACGTCGTCATCGCGGAAATTCGGCGGCACGGGGCTTGGCCTCGCCATCTCGCGGAAAATCGTCGAGCTGATGGGCGGCAAGATCGGCGTCCACAGCCGGCCCGGCAAAGGCTCGACCTTCTGGTTTGAACTGCCGTTTGAGGTTCCGCCGCAGCCCGCCATTGAACGAAGTTTTCCCGGCCTGGTTTTTTTGCAGGCCGTCGTCGCCGTGCCGAACGCGAGCCTGCGCGAATCGCTCGTCGAACAGTTGCGCGGCTGGGGCGTGGACTGCCGGGCGGCGACGGTGGCGGAACTAGGACGCACGCTGCGCCACGGCTTGCGCGCCGCCGTCATCCCGCTGGTGATTTGCGACGATGGAATGCTGGCCGCCGGCGGTGCGGAACTGCGCCGCCAGCTTGCGGAAAACAAGGAGCGCGTGCAGGGCATCCTGCTCGCGAGTCCGGCGGGTTCGCTCGGTCAAGATCAAGCCGGCCTCGCCAGCTTCGTCAACGTCCTGCTCAAGCCGGTGCGCGAACAGCCGTTGTTCGACGCGCTCGTCGCCGTCGTCAGCGGCATCAAGGTGGAATTGAACCAGCCCGTTGCGCGGCCGGCCGGCGGAACGGAAGCCGGCGCGCGTGAGCCGTCCGCGCCGAAGCGCACAGCCATTTCCGACCTGCGGATTCTGGTCGCCGAAGATCATCCGTTCAACCGCAAGCTCTGCCAGTTGATGCTCGACAATTTTGGCGCGCGCGCCGAGTGGGCCGTCAACGGGCGCGAAGCGGTGGAGAAATTCCAGCCCGGAAAGTGCGACGCGATTCTCATGGATTGCAACATGCCCGAACTCGACGGCCACCAGGCCACCGCCGCCATCCGAAAAATCGAGGCGGAAAAAAAAGTCGCGCGCCCCGTGCGCATCATCGCGCTCACCGCCAACGCGCTCACCGGCGAACGTGAACGCTGCCTCGCCGCCGGCATGGACGATTACATTTCCAAGCCGTTCACCGCGCAGCAGCTTTACCACTCGCTGCTCGCCGCTGCGCCGCCGGCCGGCAGCGGCACGCCCGATGCTGGAACTTTCAATTCCGCCCGGCTCGAACAGCTTTGCAATGAACTGGATCGCGCCGCCGTCGTGGACATGATCGGCGATTTTCTCAATGAGTTTCCCGGACGCCTGGCGGAAATCCAGCGCCTTGAGGCTGACGCCAGTTGGATTGAACTGGAACGCGCCGCCCATTCGCTCAAGGGACTGGCCGCGCTGTTTGGTTTTCAGAACCTTTCGGAAAAATTCCTCGCGCTCGAGGACGCCGCCGAGGCCGGCGACGGCCCGCGCGTAAAAACGGCGCTCGCCGGTCTCGACACGCAGGTCGGTTCCGCGACGCAACAACTCCGGGACTGGCTGGAAAACAACCGCAGCCAGCCCGTGGCCTGATTTTTGCGAGGATGATTTTTTAGATGAACGCCGAAAACCAAAGTTCGCCCGCCGCCGCCACACGCTGCGACCATCGGACTTCGCTGCGGATCGAATCCGGGAGCGAATTGTCCGCCGTGCGCGCCGCCGTCACGCAGGTGCGCGGCTGGCTCGCAGAACGGGGACTGCCCGAGGCGGAGCTGGGCGCGTGGGAGCTTGCGCTCGTCGAGGCCGCGAACAATGCCGTGAAATACGCCGGTCCCGAAGCGCGCCAACTGCCCGTCGTCATCGAGGTTTCCGCCGGCGAACGCGATGTCGAGGTGACGGTCACCGACCACACGGCGGGATTCGACTGGCCTGCCGAAATCAAGCTGCCCGAGGCCGACGCCGAGCGCGGGCGCGGACTTTATCTGATGAAATCGCTGACCGACGAGATTTTTTATCTGCGTCATCCGGGGCGAAATGTTTTGGTGCTGCGCCGCGCGCGTCCCGCCGGAACCCATTTTTTGCCGGACACTGCCGACCTGCAACGCCGCCTGGCCGAGGCCGAATCGGCGTTGACGGAAATGACCGCCGAGCTGGCGACCAATTACGAAAGCCTCGTCGCGGTGTTCCGCTACAGTTCCGAGCTGGGCGCGCACACGGACTTGAAGGAATTTTCCAACCGCCTGCTGCACGACCTGATGCAGATCGCCGAGGCGGACGGCGCGGTGCTGCGGCTGCTCTCGGCGGACGGAAAAAAACTGGAGCCGCTGCTCATGCTGCCGGAAAGGGAAAAAGTGAAGCTCGCGCCGGTCATCTGGCAAAACGATTTTTTGAAATCGGCGGAGACGCGCGCCGCGCGGATGCGGCAGGACATCTGGTTCAGCCCCGAGGAGCCGCTCGACAAAAACGATCCGCTGCGCGCGGCGATGCCCGTGGGCAACGGCGTCTGCCATGCGTTTTTTGTGGCCGACCAACTGGTCGGCACGGCGACGCTCGGCCGGCTCGCGGCGAACCGGCCGTTCACCGCCGCGCAGGTGAACCTGCTGCACACGTTCGTGGATTTTCTGGCGATTCAAATTGTCAACGCGCGCCTGCTGGACGAGCGCACGGCCACGCGCGTGACGCGGCGCGAACTGGAAATTGCGGCAGAAATCCAGCGTTCGCTGCTGCCGGCGCAACTGCCGCCGTGCCCGCCGTTCGCGCTGGCCGCCGCGTGCCAGAACGCGCTGCAGGTCGGCGGGGATTTTTACGACGCGACTCCGGCGGGCGACGGCGCGGTGCTGCTGGTCATCGCCGACGTGATGGGCAAGGGCGTGCCGGCGGCGCTGTTCGCGGCGGTGCTGCGCAGCACCATCCGCTCGATGCCACAGTTGTTTTCGCAGCCGGGCGAACTGCTCGGCGCGGCGAACCGGATTCTGTTCCCCGACCTTTCACGCGTGGACATGTTCATCACGGCCAAGCTGGTGTATCTCGATGCGCGGCGCGGAGAACTGATTTGCGCCAGCGCCGGACATTGTCCGCTGCTGGTGTGGCATCCCGGCGAAGCAAATGCAGCCGCCCCCGGCGAGTCCGGGTTTCCGCTGGGCATCGAGCCGGACGTGGTCTATCCGCAGAATGTCAACGCGCTGCCGCCGGGCGCGGCGGCGCTGCTTTACACGGACGGTTTGAGCGAGTCGCGCGCCGCCGCCGGCGAACTGCTTGGCGAAAAAAATTTGCAGCGGCTTTTCACCGAAGCCGTCGCGCAAACCCGCGAGGCGGAAGCCGCGAAAAATTCCCTGCTGGACAAACTGGCGGAATTTCGCGGCAATGCGCCGCTGACGGACGACCATACTTTTATTTTAATCCGCCACCAGACATGAACCCAACCAACCCCAAAAAAATCCTCGTCGCGGACGATGAAGTTTTCATGCTTCGCCTGCTGGAGATGACCTTTAAGAAAGGCGGCTACGAGGTCGTCAGTTGCCGCGACGGCAGGGAGGCGCTCGCCGCCGTCGTTTCCGTGCAGCCGCAGCTCATCGTGCTGGACATAATGATGCCCGGCCTCGACGGCCTCGGTGCGCTCCGGATGTTGAAGGAAAATCCGGCGACGCGCGACATTCCGGTCGTCGTGCTTTCCGCGAAGGGCCACTCGCTGACCAAGATTGACGCCGTGCTGGCCGGTGCGGTGCTGTTCCTGGCAAAACCGTTCAGTCCAAACCAGCTTCTCGGCGAGGTGCAGAAAATTCTCGCGCCGAAAAGTCCGTGAACGGGCGGAGGCGAATTTTCCGTGCTTGGAGTTTTGCCGGTGAAGTGGTAACTATCGTCAAGTTTTATGCCGGCCCAAACGCCAGTTGACAAGGTTGAACGCGCGCCCATCGCCATCCTCGGCGTGCCGTTCGACAACGTCACGCTGACGGAGATGTGTTCGCTGGCCGCAACGATGATCGCGTCGCGTTATCCGCATTACGCGACGACCGTGGGCGTGGATTTTCTGGCCGAATCACTGAACGACGTGGAGCTGCGGCGCATTTTGTTCGACGCGCACCTGGTGGTGGCGGAGGACAAGACCGTCCTGTGGGCCTCGAAAATCCTCGGCAACCCGCTGTCGGAAAATGTCACCGTCCCGAACCTGATCCCGCAACTGTTCGCGCTCGCGTCACAAAACAACTGGCGCGTGTTCCTGCTGGGCGGCGACGAGGCCGTCGCCGAAAAAATCCGCGCACGGCATCCGCAACTGCGGCTGGTCGGCGCTTATGCGCCGCCGG
>DATCBW010000333.1:0-15399 GCA_036511615.1 Verrucomicrobiia bacterium
CCGGCGCCAGCCATCCCTGCGCCTGGAGTGGCTGCGCGAATTGCGCAAACAGTTGCTCGAACACGTCCGCCCGCACCAGCGCCTCGCGGAAGTCCCGGAGCGTGTTGGCGTCGGGCACCTTGTCGGCCACCGTCCAGCCCGCAAATTTCTGGAAACTCAGCCGGTCGCTGACCTGGTATTCCGTCTGGGCATCCGACAAATTGTAACAGCGTTGGAGCACCAGCAGCTTGAACCTCTTCACCGGCTCGTGGGCCGGTCGGCCGGGTGTGTTTTCATGCCCGAATCTTAAATGATATTCGCCGCGCCATCAATCCTGCTCCCAACGGTTTTGAACTTTTCATCCACACGAGTTTCCAGAGGCGCCCAGAAAATGATGGTGTTCCGAATAAAGGGCAGGCAAAGGAGAGTCAAGATTATTATTCAACCGCAGAAGCGGCACACGCTTCCTGCGCGTGATGGTGTGGCTGCACCAGCAGGCGTGGCTGCGCCCGGAGGAAAAACTCGCGCCGTGGTGGAAGGCGATGATCCGCGAATTCAGCCAGCGGGAATAGCCTTGGGAAATTGCAGGCTCACAATCAAAACTTTTGCAGCCTATCCTCGTATTAGGCCGATGGCTTATCACAATGCTTTTGGATAAACGTCGCCAGCTTGTCTGGCGATGTCGAACTCCAAACTAAACCGCAATCCAAGCAGGCGAAAGCTTCCTCTCCCAACTCAGTGCCGCCTGCCAGTGTAAGAGAAAATTTCCGCATTCCCTGCGGACGAAAAGTCGCCGGCAGATGGCTCTCGTAATTCTCAACGCGACCTTTTGCGACGCGCTGACTTTTGCATTGTAAGCATTGAGGCATACGAATCGGCCTAACGAACAAAAGCCTAGGCCACCGGAACGTGACTCCCGCCTGCAATAATGATAATCGAATTCATATCAAGGTCGAAACTCAAGGCGCGGTGGCCGTTGGCTCCAGCGCGGTAGGCTGCTCATTCGTGACGAAAAAAGTGCGAAGAACAGCATCAACCTGCTGCCGCTCTGAAATCTGAGTCTCGGCCTGCTTTACTAAAGCTGGTAGCATACCATTCGTGGATATGTCTATCGGTCTTGGGTATTGCTCACGGTAGCGAGCAACACTCCGTAAAGTCCTGTCTAAAATCTGTCGTTGTCGGCCTTGGAGCGACGGTCTGTGGCGAATCGCATCCAATGTCTCGTAGTCAACGATAGCCTCTAAACGCTGGATGGTGTTTGTCGTGTCGCCAGCCCGCAAAGTCGCTAAAAGCGCCAAGTCCACTGCCAAAGGGTTCTGGTAATAAGTTGGCGGCGTCTTGCTTCTTCCAAACCAAAATGACACCAAACATAAAATCAGCGTCACGACAATCCAAATTATCACTCGTGGTTTCATACGACGCGCGTCGAGCAGCCTAACCAGTAATAGATGCCGTAGTTTGCAGCCTATTCTTTTTCATATTCCTGACCGTATTGCTGGCTTTCTCATTTGTCTAGCGGATTTTTGCAGAGTAATAGTTTGAAATGTAGTTGTGGGAAAAGCAGTGGAGAATTGGACAAATCCAAAATCGCGTCATTCGCGGGCGCGATGCTGCTCCACGGCTTCGGAATAAAATGCCCGCATCCGCGCGTTGACCTGGCGCATGGCGAAATTGTTTTGGACGTGCGCGCGGGCGGCGGCGGACATCGCGGCCAGCAGCGCGCGGTCGCGGTCAATTTTTTCCAGAAAATTGGCGAGCGCAACGACGGCTTCCGCCGGATTGGTCGCCGGCGCGGCAAAACCGGTTTCCGGCGTGATTTGCGAGGCCGGGCCGCCGATGTCCAGACACGCGACCGGCCGGCCCGCCGCCATCGCCTCCAGGCAGACATTGCCAAAACCTTCGTGCAGCGCCGGGTGCATGAGCACGTGCGACTGGCCGAGTTTTTCCAGCACGTCCGCGTATTTCGGCAGCGTGCCGAGAAATTTCACGCGCGCGGCCACGCCGGTCTGCGCGGCGGTTTTTTCCAGTTCGCGGCGGAACGGGCCGTCGTTGACAATCCACAGTTCCGCCGCGGAATTTTTTTTGGCGAACTGCGCGAAGGCGCGGATGGCGAGGTGAAATCCCTTCCAGTGGACGTGGCGGCCAATGCAGATCGCGCGCAACGGGCCGGACGGCGGTGCGGGCAGCGCGGCGAATTGCGCGAGGTCTTCGTCGGTGAGCGCAAGCTGCGGCATCTGCTCGACGCGGCTTGCGCCCAGTCTTTTCAGCGCGTCGCAGCTTTCGCGCGTGACACCGATGGCGATGGTCGCGGCGCGGGCGGTGTCGCGCAACGCGGCGGTTCGTTCGCAAAAATTCCGTGCGCCGTCGCGGGCGGTTTCCTGAAGGCGGTAACGCAGCGGCAATTCCGAAACGAACTCGCGCGGCGGCGTTTCGGCGGCGCCGACCGGCCCCCAGATGAACGGCAGATTCAATTCGCGCAGTCCGCTGGGTGACCAGTAGCGTCCGTAGGTGACGTGATGGACGAGGTCGAAACTGAATTTCTGATGCAGGTCCCGGACGAGGCCGCGAAGGCTTTGCTGCCACAAATGATAATAGACGGAACCAAACGGCCCGCGTCCGCACATCCAATTCAGGGCGGGCGGCAGTTTGAAAAAAACCGGATGAAAATTTGGCAGCGGATTTTTGGCCAGGACGGGTTCGGTGAGTTCGCGGTATTGGTGGCCGTCGCAGATGACGGCCCAGACTTCGTGTTCGCGCAGCGCCTCGTTGATGGCGCGCCAGGCGTTGCCCGGCTCGGAGGTCTTGGCCGGAAAACAGGAGTAGGTCGAGAGCAGGACTTTCATGCCGCGTCAGATGCGGTTCCACCAGACGGCGGTGGGTTTCGGCACATCAAAGGTGACGCGCCGGTCCGGGCTGGCCTTGGTGTAGATGGCGTAGCTGGTTGGCTTGAGATTGAAATGCCCGCGCTGAACCCGGCGCAGGCGATGGTTCAAAATCCAAAACGGCTTGAGCAATCGCACCCATCCAGGAATCGTTTTGTCGGTCTCGGCCTTTTCGCTCCGGGCATTGGGTTTCAGGTTCATGTTGTCGCCGGTGTCGGCGAACGCGGAGGTGAACGTGTCTTCCACGCACATTGGCACTTTGTTTTTCAAAAGTGCGATGATCCAGTGCAGATCACCGAGGTCGCGCCATTTGGTGTCAAAAAAAATTCCGCGTTCCGCCACGACTTTGCGCCGGATGAAAATGGAGCTGGTCAGCATCGGAAACCGGAACCAGATCTGGCGCAGCGTGGGAACCATGGAATGACGATGGCAGACGTATTGGCCGTCGCCATTGGTGACGATGCTGCCGGCGAGTAGGACTTCGATCTGCGGATGTTTCTCAAAAAAATCGCAGACGGCCGCAAGTGCGCCGGGGAGATATTGTTCATCGCAGTTGAGATACGCCAGAATGTCGCCGGTGGCGCGGCGATAACCGCGGTTCACCGCGTCATACATGCCGCCATCCTTTTCAACAAACGCCTTCACGCGCGGGTCGCGCGGCAGCCAGTCTTGAGCGCCGTCGTCCGAGCAGGAATCCTGCACGATGTGCTCGACCTCGACGCCCGCCTGGTCCGCCACGGAGGCGATGCAAAGCTTGAGCCATTCGGAATTGCGGAAGCTTGGCGTGACGATGGAAATTTTCATGCGCGTCGGCGTCAAGATGTTTGGTCTTGGTTCAGCTTATCTGACTCGAATGTTAAAAAACTGTTCATCTGTTTTGTCCCGTCAAACCTTCGTCCGAAAATGTTGTGCCACTGGAATCCGCCGGCCCATGCCGAACGCGCGCGGCGAAACCTTCAATCCCGGCGCGGCCTGGCGGCGCTTGTATTCGCTGAAATTTATTTTGTTGACCACGTCGTTCACCACCGCCGCGTCAAATCCGCGCGCCACAATTTCCGCGTTGCCCAGATTTTTCACAACATACAAATCCAGGATCGCGTCCAAAATTTCATACGGCGGCAGCGAATCCTGATCCGTCTGGCCAGGCCGCAGCTCCGCGCTCGGCGGCTTCGTGATGGAATCCGCCGGAATGATTTCACGCTCGCGGTTGACCCAGCGCGCGATTTTATAGACATCCGTTTTGAGCAGGTCGGCGATGGGCGCGAGCGCGCCATTCATGTCGCCGTAAAGCGTGCAGTAGCCGACGGCCATTTCTGATTTGTTGCCGGTGGTCAAAACGAGCGCGCCGAATTTGTTCGACAGCGCCATCAACGTCACTCCGCGCAGCCGCGACTGCACATTTTCCTCCGCTTCGTTCGGCTTGAAATTGGCAAACGCCTTTTCCAATTGTTTTTCCACCGATTGAAAAACAGGTTCGATGGGAAAAACTTCAAAACGGATGCCGAGACTTTTTGCGAGCCGCTCCGCGTCCGTCAAACTGCCGCCGCTGGAATAGCGCGCGGGCATCGAAACGCCAAAAACGTTTTCAGCGCCGAGCGCATCTGCGGCGATCACCGCCACCAGCGCCGAATCTATGCCGCCGGACAGGCCAACAATCACCGACTTGAAACCGCATTTGAGGACGTAATCGCGCACGCCCAGCGACAGCGCGGAAAACAACTGCTGTTCACGCGGTGGAAAAATTGAATCGTAGAAGACGGAATGAGGAGCCTCTGATTTTTTAGTTTGAGACTCGTTACCTCGTCTCCTACTTGAATCAAGTTCCACCACCAAAATCTCCTCCTCAAAACCTTTGCCCAGCGCGAGCAGTTCACCGCGCGCATCCAGCGCGACGCTGTAGCCGTCGAAAATCAGTTCGTCGTTTGCGCCAATCGCGTTCACTTGCGCCAGCGGAATTTTTTCGTCGCGCGCCACGCGCCGGAGCATTTCCAGCCGCGTGCGCTCCTTGCCATCGTGCCACGGCGACGCGGAAATGTTCAGAATGATTTCCGCGCCCTGCGCAATCAGTTCCTTGACCGGATCGCGGCGATACAATCGTTCCGGCCAGAAATCCTCGTCGTTCCAGATGTCCTCGCAAATCGTGATGCCGAGCTTTGTCCCGTTGAAAACAAACGGCTCATTTATTTTGGCTGGTTCAAAATAGCGGTCCTCGTCAAAAACATCGTAAGTCGGCAGCAGACCTTTCGCCGTGCGCCAGACAACTTTTCCGTTTTGCAAAACGGCGGCGGAATTGGTCAGCGCGCGTCCGGGTCGCTCTAAATTTTTTTCAACGTAACCGACGCAGAGCGGAACCGCGCCGATTTGGTTCGCCGTTTCCTGGAGCGCAGTGAGATTGGCTTCCACAAAATCCTCGCGCTGGAGCAGATCGCGCGGCGGGTAGCCGCACAGAAACAATTCTGGCGCGAGGACGAATTCCGCGCCGCGCGAAACGGCTTCGGCGTAGGCGGCCAAAAGCTTTTCACGGTTGGTCGCGAAGGAGCCAATGGTCGAATTGAGCTGGAGCAGGCCGATTTTCATCTGCGATTTACGATATACGATTTACGCGCCCGGTGCGAGCCGGCGGCAAATCCTAAATCGTAAATCCCCAATCGTAAATCTATTCCACGCTGCGGATGGCGGCGGCGAGGTCGGCGAGGTGGTGTTCCAGCGTGAAACGCAACGCGAAATTTTCGCGCACGGTTTCGCCGCTCCGGGCGGCCAGCATTTTCAAAATCACGGCGGCCAGTTCGCCGGCATCCTGGCCGCTGACGAGGCCGGGATAATCGGGCGGGAGCATTTCCGGCAACGAACGCCAGCGCGTGGTGACGATGGGCAGGCCGAACGCCATCGCTTCGATGAGGTTGACCGGCTGGTTTTCGCCGAGGTAGCGCGTGGGAAAAAGAAACAGGTCGGCGTCGCGCAGCAACTGGATTTTTCGTTCACCGCTGACGAAACCGAGATGCTCGACCGTCGCGGCGAATTCGGGGTTTTGCCGGAGCCGGTCGAACTCGGATTTTTCGCTTTCGGTGACAAAGTTGCCGGCGGTGACGAGCTTCAATTTCACCGGCAGCCGGCGCGTGGCAAGTTCGCGGTTGGCGCGCAGCACGGCCTCGGCGGCGGCGAAGATTCCCTTTTCGCGCGTGCAATGGGCCAGGAACAGGACGTTCACGATGAGCGGCGCGGGCGGATTTTCGCCGGCGAAAATTCTTTCGCGGGCGGCGAAGCGCCTTTGCCGGAGCGGCTGGACGGATGTTTCGTAATCGGGGCAGGGATCGGGGATGCCGTTGTTGACCACGCGGACGCGGCGGGACAAAAGTTTTTCCGCGTCGGCGAAATTGTAACGCGAAAGGACGATGCTCAAGTCCACGGGCCGGAACAGCCGGTAGGTCGCGGCGCGCGAACTGATGGCCGTGGAGGTCTCCAGCCATTTGGCCAGGCCGGCGGCGTGCCAGTGCAAAATCACATTCTTGAAAAACGGGCGGCAGAGCAGCATCACCAGCCAGTCGCGGTAGAGGGCGACGCGTTTGCCGGGCGCGGGGACATAATAAAAGTTGTTCACGCCGTGACGGAAATGCAGCCAGACGGCCTGGAGGCAGAACCAGAAGATGAGAAAAAGTTTCGCGCCTTGGAATTCCCCCACGTCTTCGAGGCTGCGGGAAAACCGGGCGTTGACGTGGAAACATTCGATGCCGAGAACGGGCGGGGAGCTGGAATTTCTGCGGCGCGCGTCGCCGCCAAAACCTTCGAGCATGAGCTGCACCATGTAGCTCTGGCCGTGGTGCGGCGGCGGCGTGTGGGCAAAGACGAGCAATTTCATTTATGATTTACGATTGGCAATATACGATTTACGCGCCGCATGAATTTTGAAATCGTAAATGGGCAATCGTGAATCGTAAATGATGAAGCGCGTCAATGTGCTCGGTGTCGGCGTCAGCGTCCTCAATCTGCGGACGGCGCTGGACGCCATTGCTGAAGCCGTCCGTGCGCGGCGCAAAGGTTATATTTGCGTGACCGGCGTCCACGGCGTGATGGAGGCGCAGGCCGACGCGGCGTTCAAGGACATTTTGAACGGCGCATTTCTCTGCACGCCGGACGGAATGCCGATGGTCTGGACCGGAAAACTGCGCGGCCACCGTGAAATGAGCCGCGTCTATGGGCCGGACCTGATGCTGGATGTCTGCGCGTGGAGCGAGACGAGCGGCGCAAAACATTTTTTTTACGGCGGCGCGGACGGCGTGGTGGAACGGCTCGCGGAGAAATTGAAAGCGAAGTTTCCCAAGCTGGAAATCGTCGGAATGTTCACGCCGCCGTTCCGCGCGCTCAATGCTGAGGAGGAGAAAAAATTGCGCGAACAGGTCGCCGCCGCGAAGCCGGACATTTTCTGGGTCGGCTTGAGCACGCCAAAACAGGAAAAGTTCATGGCGGAATTTCTGCCGAAGCTGGACGTGACGCTGATGATCGGCGTCGGCGCGGCGTTTGACTTCCACAGCGGCCGCGTGAAGCAGGCGCCGCGCTGGATGCAGCGCAGCGGACTGGAATGGTTTTACCGCCTGTGCCTTGAGCCGCGCCGGCTGGCGAAACGCTACTTCCGCAACAACCCGCTGTTCCTCCTGAAATTTTTCTGCCAGTTGACCGGTTTGAAAAAATATCCCCTGCCGTGACGCCAATTCCAGACAACAAGGTTTCAGAGCGTGGACATGGCTTTTCACCTTGGCGGTCGCCGTATTAAAAAGTGCGCGAATTTGTTTGAGCAATTCCCCTGGTTTCGCTATCAAATAGTGCCCATTTACTAACTGTGTCCGCCAACGAAACAAAAAAACAGCCGCCGCTGCTGGGACTGCTGTGGCCGCACGAGATTCCGTTGCTGGCCCTGATCGGGTGGGCTTTTTACAAGGCCAGCCCGGAATTCCGAGGCTCGCCCATGCCGGTCATCTTTTTCGGCTGCGCCATGGCGGCGGGCGTGGTGATGCTGGCGTTGCGCTGCGCCGATGAATGGCGGGTGCTGCCGAACAAATTTTTCTTTTTCAGCGTGGCCGCCGTCTGGGTGGCGATGTTCATTTTTCTCGGCAACTCCACGTTCGGCTATCTCGACTCGAATTCGATTTTTTACTGGGCGTTCGACATCTACACATCGCCGGATTCGGACGCCCAGTATGGCCTGTTCATTCCGTTTGTGGTGCTGGTTTTGTTGTGGTGGAAACGCAAGGAACTGGTCGCGTCACCGCTCGGCCTGTGGTGGCCGGGGGTTTTGATCGTCGCCGCCGGCCTGCTCGCGCATCTGGTCGGCTATGTGGTGCAACAGCCGCGGCTGTCGTTCATCGGATTTTTCATCGGCCTTTACGGACTGACCGGGCTGGCGTGGGGCAAAAACTGGCTGAAGGCGAGTTTTTTTCCATACTTCCTGCTGGCGTTCTGCATTCCGGCCTTTGGCACCGACGCTTTCACGCTGCGTCTGCGGCTGCTGGTGACTTGGATCGTGGCGGCCATCGCGCATCTCGGCCTCTCGCCGGACTTGATCCGCGACGGCACGCAGCTTTTTGACGCGCAGCACACGTTCGGCTACGAGGTGGCGGCGGCGTGCAGCGGCATCCGCAGTTTGGTGGCGCTGCTGGCGCTGACGACGATTTATGGTTTTGTGGTTTTCAAATCGCCGTGGAAACGCGCGGTGATGATCCTGTCGGCGGTGCCGCTGGCGGTGCTGGGCAACGTGGTGCGGCTGTGCTTCACCATTGGAGTGGCCGAGCTGTTCGGCCAGGGCGCGGGCAACGCGGTGGAGCACAAGTTTGGTTTCATCACCTTCGCGGTGGCCATCGGCTGCGTCTATTTTCTGTCGCGCTGGATGGAAAAAAACGAGCTGCAGCCGGCGCCGCCGACCGGGGCGATCAACTCATGAACCGATCCAAACTCATTCCGGCGGTGCTGGTGCTGGCGTTCATGGGCGCGACGGCGCTGGTGCTGCTGCACATGAAATCGCATCAGCGGCTCGGCGAGCCGGGTGTGCTGACGCGGCCGATGGCGGACAGTAAAAATCTGGAGGTGCTGCTGCCGGTGACGGTGCCGGGCTTCACGTCAGAAATTGACACCAATGCGGAAAATGCGTTGCTGCAACTGCCGAAGGACACCAGCTTCCGCGTGCGGCGTTACCAGCACTCGACCAATTTCTTTTCGCAGGTAACGGTGGTGCTGATGGACAGCGACCGTTCGAGCATCCACAAGCCGCAAATCTGCATGACCGGCCAGGGCTGGGCGATTGACAACGCCCGTTCTTCCACGGAGATGATTCATCTGGACCGGCCTTCCGCCTATGACCTGCCGGTCAACAAGCTCATCGCCAGCAAGCAATTCGAGGACAACGGCCATTCACAGACCTACTCTGGCATCTTCGTTTATTGGTATGTGGACGCCGACCGCTTCACTGCCAGCGAAAACCAATGGATGCTCTGGTGGATGCCCCGCGACCTGCTGTTGAACGGCGTTTTGGAACGGTGGTCTTACATCTCGGTTTTTTCGGCCTGTCGGCCGGAACAGGAGGACGCGACATTCGACCGGATGAAAAAATTTATTGCCGAAGTCGTGCCGGATTTTCAACTTGTTCCCCGCGCGGGCAAATGATTTTATGCCGTTCAAACCGGTTGATCAACTAGCCGCAAACACAGACTGACATGCTCCAACGCGACCGCCAGTTCCGAACCCAGGTGCATATGCTTTCCGACGCGTGCGTGTTCGCCGCCAGCTTATGGCTGGCATTTGCCCTGCGGGACAACGAAACCATCGCCCGCATGCTGGGGCTGGAGGTGATCAATCCCGGCTCGGCTTATCAGGTCAAGTCGCTGTTCTTCGTGCTTGTGGTGGCCGCACCGCTGGTCCTGGAATCGCAGGGATTTTACAAACGTCCGCTGTTGAGTTCACGGGCGGTCATGTTCTGGCCGCTGCTCAAGAGCTGTTTCATCCTTTCCATCGGGCTGGTGCTGGTGCTGTTCATGTTCAAGCAGGCCAACAGCGCTCCGCGCAGCGCGATGATTTACTTTGGCATCATCAGCTTCACGCTGGTCTGGGCCAAGGAGGAGCTGCTCCAGATGGCCCTGCAAAGCCGCATGGCCAAGGCCCAATACAAGCGCCGCGTGGTCGTCGCCGGCACCACCGGTGAAATCGCCCGGCTCCGGCGGCTGTTGCAGACCCACGCCAATGACAGCATCGAGGTTGCCGACGAATTCAACATCGCCGAGTCCCCGCCCCAGCGGCTCATCGAACAGTTGCACGAACACTCCGTCAGCGGCGTGCTCGTCAGCACCAAGCATACGCAGCTCGAACGCGTCGAAAGCGTCATTCATCTGTGCGAGACCGAGGGCGTCGAGGCCTGGCTCATCGCGGATTTTTTCGCCACGCAGATTGCGCACGCGAGCTTCGACGAAATGTTCGGCAGTCCGCTGCTGGTTTTCCGCACCACGACGGAATCCACCTGGCAGATGTTCGCCAAGCTGCTGCTGGATTTTTTTGGCGCGCTGGCAATGCTGATTTTTATCGGGTCGTGGCTGTTTCCGCTGATTGCCATCATCATCAAGCTCACCTCGCCCGGCCCGGTTTTTTTCCGGCAGCAGCGTTCCGGCCTCAACGGCGCGCCGTTCACAATTTTCAAGTTTCGCACCATGGCGACCAACGCCGAGCAGTTCAAACACGAACTCGCCGCCATGAACGAAATGTCCGGCCCCGTTTTCAAGGTCACCAACGACCCGCGCATCACGCCCGTCGGCAAATGGCTCCGCAAGTTCAGCCTCGATGAACTCCCGCAGCTTTTCAACATCCTGCGCGGCGAAATGAGCCTTGTCGGCCCGCGCCCGTTGCCCGTGGACGAGGTCAAGCGCTTCAACGACCTCGCGCACCGCCGCCGTTTGAGCGTCAAGCCCGGCCTCACCTGTCTCTGGCAGGTCAGCGGGCGGAACAAAATTTCCGACTTCAAGGAATGGGTCCGCCTTGATCTCGAATACATTGACAACTGGTCCATCTGGCTCGATCTCGCCATCATCATCCGCACCATTCCCGTCGTCGTCACCGCCGCCGGCGCGAAGTGAAAAATTGCGTTGCCGGGCGTTTAATCGTTGAAACGGCGCGGCATTTCACTACGCTTTCCCGACTTTAATGAAAAAGAAACAATCCACCTCCGTCGTTACCGGCGCCGCCGGCTTTCTCGGCTCACATCTGACTGACCTGCTTTTGGCGCGCGGCCACAAAGTCATCGGCATTGACAATTTCGTCACCGGCAGCGTGGACAACATCGCGCATCTCGGCGGCAATGCGAATTTCAAGTTCATCCAGCAGGATGTCACCGAATTTATTTTTCTCGAAGGCCCGGTGGATTTCGTCTGGCACTTCGCCTCGCCCGCCAGCCCGATTGATTATCTCGAACTGCCGATTCAGACGCTGAAGGTCGGCTCGCTCGGCACGCACAAGGCGCTCGGCCTCGCGAAAAATAAAAAAGCCCGCTTCCTCATCGCCTCGACCTCGGAAATTTACGGCGACCCGCTAGTCCATCCGCAGCCGGAGGAATACTGGGGCAACGTCAACACCATCGGCCCGCGCGGCTGCTACGACGAGGCCAAGCGTTTCGCCGAGGCGATGACGATGGCTTATCGCCGCGAACACAATGTCGAGACGCGCATCGTCCGCATCTTCAACACCTACGGCCCGCGCATGAGAATCCACGACGGCCGCGTCGTCCCCGCGTTCATCAGCCAGGCCATCAAAAACAAGCCCGTCACCGTCTTCGGCCAGGGCACGCAGACACGCAGCTTTTGTTACGTCTCCGATTTGATCGAAGGCATTTATCGCCTGATGATGAGCCAATACGACCAGCCCATGAACATCGGCAACCCGGTGGAAATGACGATGGTCCAGTTCGCCGAGCAAATCATTCGCGCGACCAAATCCAAAAGCAAAATCGCTTTCAAGCCGCTGCCGCAGGACGATCCGAAACAGCGCAAGCCCGACATCACCAAGGCAAAGAAAATCCTGAAATGGGAACCCAAGGTGAAACTGGCCGACGGCCTGACGGATACGATTGCGTATTTCCGCGCGAAAGTTTGATGAGAGTAATCATTGTAATATTGTTAGCTGCATTGGCTGTTGGTTGCCAAACGCGTTACCATACAAGTTACTTTTATGTGCCGGGGTCAAACCCCGTGACATCTGTTGATAGGCGTGGTTTCCATTTTCAAGAGCCAGAGTCATGGGGTTCTTTTAATCGTAGTGATTTTGACGATTTAGAAAATCGTCCCGGCACGGAGATTTACATCCCCACGTATGAGTGGTCTCCAATCATCCATCTTAACATCCTCACAAATTCTGTGAGTTGGCAGGATGACCTTCCGCGAATGGATGCTAAAATCATTCAGCGAGCCAGACTTCAGGACATCAAAGTTTCCGAGGAATTAACCCGTTTCAACAAATTTACCGGACACGGTGTTCGGAAAGCAGGCAAGAGCGATAGCTACCGATTCGAGTATGTTCTTTTTTATCCTGAAGAGATGCCCAGCACTCGTCTCATCGTCATTTTGTGCGGATCACCCAACAAGACTTCACTGCGGGAAATGGATGAAATCATTGGCAGCGTCAGTTATCATGACGACCATTGAATGATTTTCCGCGCCCGACAATTTGAATTCGTTTTCCCACGACCGGCGCTCGTCATGGGCATCGTCAACGTCACGCCGGATTCCTTTTCCGACGGCGGAAAGTTTTTCGACGAGGACGCCGCCGTTGCGCACGCGCTGGAACTTGCTGCCGAAGGCGCGGAAATTCTCGACATCGGCGGTGAATCCACGCGCCCCGGCGCAGAACCGGTCGGCGAAGAGGAAGAACTGCGGCGCGTCATTCCTGTTATCGAAAAGCTCGCGGCTGAAACGAAAGCCGCTCTCTCGATTGACACTTTGAAACCGGCCGTCGCCCGCGCGGCGCTCGCCGCCGGCGCGAGCATCGTCAACGATGTCGGGGCAAATCGCGAAGATTATTCGATGTGGCAGGTCGTCTCGGAATTCCACGCGGGTTACATTTGCATGCACGCGCAAGGTTCGCCACTGACGATGCAGGAAAATCCGTCCTACACCGATGTCGTCCGCGAAGTCGGCGAATTTTTTTCGGAACGGCTGACGGCCATGCTGAACGAAGTTGGAATCGCCGCGGAGCAGGTTGTGCTGGATCCCGGAATCGGCTTTGGCAAAACGCTGGAGCACAATTTGCAGTTGCTGGCGAACCTGCGGAGCTTCGCCAAATGGCGGCGTCCGCTGCTGCTCGGTGTTTCGCGGAAATCGTTCATCGAAAAATTGACGGGCGCGGGGCTGAATGAACGCTTGCCAGCCTCGCTTGCCTGCGCGACTCTGGCGCTGGCCGACGGCGTGCAGATCATCCGCACGCATGACGTGGCCGAAACCGTCCGGGCCGTCCGCCTGGCGGAGGCGGTTTTGAGCCGGAAGAAAAATGCCTGACCAGTTTCACATCCAGGATTTGTGGCGTCCCGCGCTGGAGATTTTGATCCTCGCGGTGCTGATTTATTTTGCGTTCAAGTTCGTGCGCGGCACGCGTGGCTGGCCGGTGGTCATCGGTTTCGTGGTTGTGCTGCTGGCGCTCAACGCCGTCACGACGGCGCTGGATTTGAAAGTCCTGCGCTGGATTCTCAGCGGCGCCTCCGCCGTCATCGTGATCGGTGCGCTGGTGATTTTTCAGCCGGAACTGCGCCGGATGCTCGGCGAACTTGGCAACCTGCCGCTCTTCGCCAGCCCAAGTGAACAGCGTGAGAGCATCGAAATCATCATCCAGACCTGTGAGCGCCTGGCCGACGTGAAAATCGGCGCGCTGATTGCCATTGAACAGTCCATCCAGTTGCAGGAAGCCGTCGAGTCGGGCATCAAGGTGGACTGCGAGGTGACGGCGGAAATGCTCGAGGCCATTTTCTTTCCGAACAACGCGGTGCATGACGGCGGAGTGATTGTCAAAGGCGACCGCATTGCCTATGCGGCGTGCATTTTTCCGATGACGCAGCGGTCGGATTTGAACAAATCGCTCGGCACGCGGCATCGCGCGGCGATTGGCCTGAGCGAGGAAACCGACGCGGTCATTGTCGTCGTGTCCGAGGAGACGGGCATGCTTTCCTACGCGCACAAAGGCCAGCTTGTGCGCGGCGTGACGCCGGAGGAACTGCGCGCGTTCATGACCTTGATAATCTTGCGCCCGGCAAAAACCCACAGCGTCGCCCGCTGGGTGCGCGCGTTGTTCGTCGAAAGCAACCGACCGGCTGGTCCGGCGGTCATCACCAAGCGCGAACCGCGCCCGGCACCCAAGCTGGTCGGCAAATAAATTTTCTCGACCATGCGCGACCTGTTTATCAAAGATTGGGGCTGGAAATTGTTCTCGCTGTTTCTGGCGGCGGCAATCTGGTTCACCATCAACCACATTTTGAATGAATCAAACGCGCCGGCTTCGTCCGCCGCCGGTGTCCCGTTGATTTACGGAAGCCTGCCGGTGTCCATTGTCTCGACGACGGAGGACGTGCATCTTTACCGCGTTGTGCCCGACAACGTCTCCGTTACCGTCAGCGGTTCTCCGGAAACCATTGGCAAGCTGCAAGGCAACCAAATTTGCGTGACCGTGGATTTGACCAACATCGTTGTGGCGAATGATGTAAAATTGCCGGTGGATGTTTCCGTCCCGCCAGGCGTTGCGCTTGTCAGTGTGAAACCGCAAAATGTCAGTGTTATCGCCCCGTCGCCGCTGGAAAAAAAACCATGAGCCAGCCTCAAAAAATTTTTGGCACCGACGGCGTTCGCGGCACGGCGAACGTCGAACCCGTCACCGCCGAAACCGCGTTGAAGCTCGGTCGCGCCGCCGCGCACGTCTTCAAAAATCTGGAATCGCAGTCGCGCGGACGCGGCCGGCACAAGATTGTCATCGGCAAGGACACGCGCCTCTCCGGTTACATGATCGAGAACGCGATCTCCTCCGGCATCCTTTCGATGGGCGTGGACGTGCTGTTCATCGGGCCGCTGCCCACGCCCGGCGTCGCCTACGTCACGCGCAGTTTGCGCGCCGACGCCGGCATCGTCATCACCGCCTCGCACAATCCTTACGCCGACAACGGCATCAAGTTCTTCCGCGCCGACGGCTACAAGCTCGATGATCAGATTGAAAATGAAATTGAAGGGCTGGTGTTCAGCGGCGAAATTGAAAAAGTCCGTCCGACCGCCTCGGAAATCGGCAAGGCCGTCCGCATTGATGACGCGCTGGGCCGTTACATCGAATTTGCCAAGGCCAGTTTTCCGCGCGGCCAGACGTTGGAAGGGCTGCGCATCGTCGTGGACTGCGGACACGGCGCGGCCTACAAATCCACGCCGTCAGTGCTGCACGAACTCGGCGCGGAAGTCATTGTTTATGGCCACCGTCCTGACGGCATGAACATCAACAAGGACTGCGGCTCCATGCACCCGGCGCAGATGTGCCACAAGGTCGCCGA